>JAIPCS010000055.1 GCA_021738105.1 Sulfuritalea sp. | reverse complement strand
AAGAAATTACTCCGGCCCCGTAGGCAGCCTATTGGATTCCTCTACCTTACGGAACAAGGCGAGCCCCACACTTCAGCAAAAACTCTGCTGTCGCGTCGAAGTCGGTCGAGGGTATTGTTTGGTCTGTGAGGTTCCCCGGTGGCACCCAGATTACCAAGCCGCGTCTAGCGCGGGTCAATAGAACACGGTAGGAATTGATCAAGAAGCTTCTGTCTTGAGGTTTGCGTACTTGTTGCCAGCGGCTACCTCTGAAACGCCGTGTTACCAGTGTCCCATTCTTGATACAAAGGTCGTTGGCCCAGCACATGCCAGCCCAATCAATTTCCAAACCCTGAGCCTGAAATTCTGTAGCAGCGACTTCCAGTTGATTGCTAGCGCGTACGTCACCCTCCGGCGCGAGAAACCATTCTTCAAAGGGAAATCCCCCAGTGAAACCCGTTGAAACCTCAATACCGTAGGCACGCAAACGCAAACCACCCGCACTTGCGAGAAGTCCGGAACGCTGACTACCACGGGCTTGGTACCGCAGCCACGCGCGTGCTTGATCGAGAGAGCGCGTGATCACAATGGGAAATTCTTCAGGATCGGGATAGTGCGCGCGAGCTGCCACGGCATCTCCATCCAGCACGGCCTCCACCCACCGGGCTACCTGTTCCGACTTGAAGGCCCTAAGTGAGACCTGTAGATGAAGATCAGCCTCATTCCTTACATCGAGTTTGGCCAATGGCGGAATTTCGAACAGCCCGCCGCCAACCATCGTCGAGTCGTTGGATAAAGCCTCAGGTGAAGCCCATATCTGCCAGCGAGGAAAATGGTGGCTCAATGCTTGCCCCCATTCGGCAAGTCCAGCTTCTCCAGTATTGATCTCCTGACCACCACCTACTAAGGCGACAAGAACAACCCAGTCGGGTATTGACTCGGCAATACGCAGCATGGTGTATGGCTCAGAATGCGAACGATCGAACTTCCGTTTTGAATGTTCTGCATTCCACGCCCGTTGAGCTTCGTCAAAAACCACGACGTGGTCTGGCGGTACGGTGCCGCTGTCAGGATCATGCGTGCGTATGTACTCGTGAACATTGCGGATGAAGGTCTGTGATTTCCGTCGTGCCTCTGTCAGAGTTGATCCGCACTGGTCACGATGGTTGCGTGCAAGTGCCTCTGACAGCACTTTGACCAAGGGACCGTTGCCGGAAAGAAATACGGCGAGATTTTCATAGTCGACTGTATGGGCCGCCGAGAGTCCTGCCAGAGTTTTTCCAGAACCGGGAATACCCGTCACGAAGCAAATAATCCTGCCGCCAGTCTCACGTGCTTCGGCTATTGCTCGGGCGATACACTCAACTGTATGTGTGAGATTTCGTGCCCCAGCATTACTGTGTGCGATAGCCTCGACGGAATGCTGCGAGAAAAGTGTCTGCGCCGCTTCAATGATGCTCGGCACCGGCCGATAACCACTCTGATCCCAGCGTAGCGGGTCAACATGTTGGATCGCTGATCGATTCCTCTCAAGGTCGAGAATCAATTCGGCCAGCGTGTGCCGATTGGCAAATTGCGTTTGCGCAACAGGGCCAGAAATATCGACTGGGCGCTTCTCGGGCAAAACTTCCGCTTCTGACCCAATCACCACTGGGACGATAAGCGACGTACGAGACTCCGCATGAAAATCTCGAAGGTCGTATGCATAATCTTCAACTTGGCGGATCGCGGCGCGATCGACTTGCATCGCCCCCATCTTGAATTCAAGGACAAAGATCTGTTTTGGTGTCAGTAACACCGTGTCGATACGTTTCAAGCGACGCGGGATCGGATATTCAAGCAGAAGATGCCAAGAACCGGCTTCGGGGTGACAAGCCCATTTTCTTGCAGCGATCCTTAGCAACTCAATTTGCGCCGTCCAAGCTCGTACTTGCTTCTGATCAGCATCGAAACCTGCTGACATGACCATGCCAGTAACCAAGCTGCCTACGACTTCGTCAGTCGAGGCGGCAAGAAAAGCGTTCAGTGATGCGCGATAAAAGGCAGCCATGGGAACTCTAAACTGAGAGAATGCCTTTGATTGTGCCAGGACAAAGACATTATTGCTCTACCAACGTCACGGTAATGGGGGTTACCGTCCCGCCAACGCCGACTTTTGCTGCCCATCCAGCTAGAGCTGAATTTCTCGGAGCGGTCATTGATGCGCAAGTCTTCAGGCGGCTCGTCCTTGTGTAGGCCGCAAGAGAGGTTGCAGCGGACGCCAGTACAACCGTCAACTTGACGGGCGATTGCTAGCATCCAGAGTTTTCTTGTCTGTCGCAGTAATCAAGGTGGAGAAATTGGAAGTTAGATTCACCGCCGGGTCTCAGTGAGCACGACGTCTTTTCGCCGATAACTGAGGAGCGGACTTGGCTCATCTGGTGAGCCAGCAATCGGAGAAACTAGGACCACTTTTGAAATTTCTTTCCCCCGGCGACGGCAGAACCGACGAGGCTCGATATGACGGACTCGAATATTGAGGAAACTATAGGTGGTGTTGGCACCAATGCATCGCCGTATGGTCTCCGCACTCAATCACAGAAAGTTGCAATGGGCGGATTCAGCGTGTTCGAGTATTGCTACTGCGACGCGGGTAACTTCAAATCATGGGGACGGCTTCTAATTGAGGGAATTGCTAAGCCGGAGGATATTTCTACTTTTGGCGACCGTCTTGAGTCTGGTGAGTTCTTTATTGCTGAGCAAGTTGGAATTCCTCCACTCTACGAAGGCCTATGGAAGCTGAGCAACGGTCCGACTGTGGATGACCACGTATGGCATCGGTTCCACGATCTGCGCCGGGCGACAGAAGGCGAGATAGGTAACGTTCGTCATGGGAGCGTTGAAGATTTACTCAATCGTTTCAGAAACGTCAAGGCGTGGAAGCTTGGGTCTTCTTGTCATGCGTTTCTGGACTAGGCGAGGGGGAGGGCATTACCACAAATGATTTCTTTTGAAGCAATGCGTTCCTATCTCTCAACCTGCTGCCGAGATCAACAGCACATGATGGCGAGAATAGAGTTTCGTGAGGCTGTAGCTACTGCTGGTTACGGCTCCTGCCTCTCGTCCACGGGATTGATCGCCCGCAGCACTGGCCCCGGCAACTTCGGACATCACGCGATTGTCGTCTTTCCCCAGATCGTGGAACCCGGAATCGACTACAGCCCAACCCGAGTATTGCCGAACCCGCCGATCGGCCTGCATACGATTTGTTCCACCTTCCGGCAGCTTGGCATCCAGAGTTACTTTTGCATTCCGTCGTTAGCCGTTGCGAATGACAGCATCGGCATGACGTGGCGCGCGAAGGAGCTTGGCATTCCGTGGGAAGACGCCTATCGCGAGTTTCCCGGCGAACTGGCGAGCTTTCAGCGGCGCGGACAGCGTTACAACTTCCTGCGCTACAACACCGATGTTTCCATCGTGCCGGACGCCTATGTCCCGGAGGAATTTTCCAAGGAACATCTGCGAGTCGCACTGAGCGGCCGATACATTTCGGAAATGTCGGACGTGGATGGGATTTTCTGGGGCAGGCAGTACACCTACCCGCTGGAAATTAAGGAAAAGACCCGCGGTAACGACGCAAGACTCGGTGAGTATTTTGGGCTCGATGTTGGGCCATTTGTGAAGCTGGCACATTACGCGGCGAAGCGGGGAAATCTGCATTCACTGTTCGTCGTGCGCGAAATCGCCGATCCCGAAGCGCGCGAGTTGGTAGCGTGGCGCTACATCACCTTCGACCGGCTTGCGCAATTCGCTTCGTGGGTACAGCAGCAGGGCGGACGCGGCATGACAGGCGGTAATTCGGCCGTCGTGAAAATTCCGAAATGCGAGTTTGAAGTACTGGACGCAAACGCCCTCGCGTCTCTCTGAATCCTCGCCGTGTCGCCAGCGCCGACTTTTAGCGGCTAATGATCTCTCCATAAGGCAACCGACTATGGCAACCAGGCAAAGCGCCGTGGTATCTGCAGATACCGTGCGATCGACAACCAGCAGATAAAGACCACGCAGCCCGATTATCTGATGGCCTTCACTGCGGCCTGAAGGGTGCGCGTCATGCCGATGTGCAAACTTCCGAGCTTCGGCGTTTGGCCATGGGCCGGATTTGGCGGCACGGCAACAAAGCTGTTATTCCACGGTAGCTCGACCTTGTTGCGCAGATCGAACTTCGTGTCATATGACAGCCCTGCCAGTTCGCAAGCGGTCTTGTTCTCCGCTTTCTGGATGGCAAACTCGCCGGTGGCCAGCCTGTCCAGCTTTTGCGAGCTTCCATACACCACTGTTACCGTCGTTCCATCTTCATGTCCCGTTACAGCAACAACCAGGGCGGGGCGCGGCTTGGGGCCGGGAAGGTCACGGGGCCTTTGCGGGAAACGGCACCAGACAATATCGCCGGGGTCAGGTGGCTCCCACATGGTCGCCCCTTACAGAAGAGACCGCTTGTTGAGCACCTTCCCCTTGGGCAGCATGGGCTGCGCCGCCTTGCGCACGCGTTTGATGTCCGCCGCGGTGAGCGGGCCATCATCCATTTCGTAGGCGGGGAGCACTTCCCTGGCGAATCGCGAGATGGCCAGATGCACCACCGTCGTCTCGCTCACATCCATTTCCTCAGCCAGCGCCTTCAGGGTTTCCCGCGTCACCCCATACGAAGAATCCCTGGATTTGAATTTGAGAAGCAAATTACTCATGGCGCGCTCCTTGTAACGTATATATTCGGTATATCTCTGGTGACGTTGTGCGTGCAAGCCGGCTTGCGGTTCAGCGCCACACCGGCAATGTCGGGCGCCTTCTCCGTCAGCAACGACAAACTTTGCGCCTGCGACTGGAATCCACCCCGAACGGCACGCTCCCCGATCCCAACAAGGACCGCCATGGCCTTTTCCTCACGTCGATCCTGCCGCTGCCCGACATGCTGGCGCTCGGCGGGTTCTTTCTCTGCCGGGTCGGCGCCGTCGATCGGGTCCGGACGATGGTCTCGGGCATCGGCTTCATCGCCGTGCCGCCAGCGCCGACTTTCATAATCGGTGAACCGGCGAAAATGAAAAAGGGATCAGGTGTCGCTCTGATCCCTTTGAAATTGGTGGGCGGTACTGGGATCGAACCAGTGGCTTCCACCGTGTGAAGGTGGCACTCTACCGCTGAGTTAACCGCCCGCGAAAGAGGCGCGCATTAGACCACAAAGCACCGATCACGGTCAATCCGGTCCGGCGCGTGGCGTAAAATTGGCGCTTTCCCCGGCAGTTAATTCACATGACCGTTCGCACTCGATTTGCTCCCAGCCCGACTGGATTTCTACACATTGGCGGCGCTCGCACCGCGCTTTTTTCATGGGCGTATGCACGGCGCCATGGTGGAACTTTCATCCTGCGCGTTGAGGATACCGATGTGGCGCGTTCCACGCCGGAAGCAGTGCAGGCGATTCTTGACGGCATGCAATGGCTGGGGCTGGCGCATGACGAAGGTCCCTATTACCAGATGCAACGCATGACTCGCTACGGCGAAGTGATTGCCGAAATGCTCGCGGCGGGCAGCGCCTATTACTGCTATATGTCGAAAGAAGAGCTTGATGCACTGCGTGCAGAGCAGGAATCGCGAACGGAAAAGCCCCGGTATGACGGTCGCTGGCGTCCCGAGCCGGATAAGCACCTGCCGCCGCCACCTGCCGGTGTGGCACCGGTAGTGCGTTTCCGGAACCCAAAAGATGGCGTCGTGGCCTGGGACGACGAGGTCAAGGGGCGCATCGAGTTTGCCAATGGCGAGTTGGATGATTTCATCATCGCGCGGGCCGACGGTACGCCGACCTACAACTTCTGCGTCGTGGTCGATGATCGCGACATGGCGATCACCCACGTGATTCGTGGCGACGACCATGTGAACAATACGCCTCGGCAGATCAATCTTTTGCAGGCGCTGGGCGCCCCGATTCCTCAATACGCTCATTTGTCGATGATCCTCGGCGACGATGGACAAAAGTTGTCCAAACGGCATGGCGCCGTATCGGTGATGCAATACGACGAGGAGGGTTATCTGCCGGAGGCGGTGCTCAATTATCTGGCGCGGTTGGGCTGGTCGCACGGCGACGAGGAAGTGTTCAACATGGAGCAGTTTGTGCAGTGGTTCGACCTCGACCACATCACAGCGTCGGCGGCGCAGTTCAATACCGGAAAGCTGAACTGGCTGAACGCGCACTACCTGAAGCTGGCCGATCCGCAGCGACTGGCCGGCGAGGTAACGCGGCGTCTGGCGCGCCAGGGAGTGGATGTCGCTGGCGGTCCCGACGTGGCGGCGCTTGCCGTGCTTTACCGGGAGCGCGCCGGTAATCTGAACGAACTGGCCGATGCGATTCATCCTTTCTTTGTCGCGCCGCACCCGACGGACGAGATGCGCACTCAGCACCTGACCGAGGCTGCACTCAATGGCCTGCGAACTTTGCATGGGCATCTGGCCGCTTGCGACTGGCAGGCAAGCGAGCTGGGCAAGACCGTCAAGCTGGCCGCTGCCGAGACGGGACTGAAAATGCCGCAGCTGGCGATCCCGTTGCGCGTGGCGCTACTGGGTTTGCCGCAGTCGCCTTCGATCGATGCCGTGCTGGAAATCATGGGGCGGGAACGTGTGCTGACGCGCTTGTCCGCTGTGTTGCCCGGCTGACGCGGCTTGACAAGCGGTTTCCCAGGGTGGAAAGTGGCGCTCATGCCGGCTTTCCTCTTGCCTTTGTTTCTGGTTTTTTTTGTGACCGCTTGCGCGACTTCGCCCGAAGGGCGGTCGCAATTGCTCGCGCCGTCGGCATTGCAGGGGTTCAGCGCGGTTTACTCCGAGCTCGACATGCGCCTGCAACTGGTCACGGTGGAAGATGCTCCTGTCTGCGTAAAAGCGAATTGCGCTGCCGACAGGGCGTTTAATCAGCGAATTCTTGCGCTCGGACAACGCCTTGCCGATGCGGCGTATCAGCAACACGCTGATCTTCAATCACGCTTTCCGCGCTTCGACTTCATTGTGGCTGACAAGGCGGAAACGGGATCAGCCTCCAGTGCCGGCGGCACCGTGGTGTTGTATCGCGGTCTGCAGTATCTCGACCCGAGCGATGCCGCACTGGCTTTTGTGCTGGCGCGGGAAATGAGCCATGTCATCGCCGGCCATCATGACGAGAATGTCGCCACCGGTATTCTGGTAGCAATCGCGACCCAGATACTGTTTCCTGCACTCAATATCGTGCGTGGAGTCGGAGCTCTTTCCAGTAACGCCGCCACGAGTGCCGCGAGTTCGGCATTGACCACCACCGCAGTGACATCTGCCGCATCATTTGCGAGCGCACGCGCACTGCGCGCCAGCGACCGCCCGCAGCAGATGCAGGAGGCCGAGGTAATGGCAATGAAACTGCTGGCAGCGGCGGGCTGGAACGGCCGCGATGTTGCCGATCAACTGGAAGCGCTGCCTCCCCGCGCGCCAGAAGAATCAGACTGGATGGAAGAACTGCGCGAATCAGGCTTGCGAGTTGCTAGCGCAATGCAAGGACCCGTTCTGCAGGACGAGCCGGCAACAGAATCTCTGGGTCAGATTGCAACATTGCTGCCGGCGTTGCCACCGGCATTGGTCAACTGGCCGTTCTGAAGCCTGACGCGATCACCGCTCTGCCAGTCAGGCCGTGATTCACTGCTGAACGTCCGGTTGCTGCCATCCTCGAAACGTACGACCACATCGTAGCGTTTGCTTTCCTTGCTCGATTTTTCGATGTGATTGCCGGCAAAAGCACCGCCCACTGCACCGATGATCGTGGCGATGTCGCGTGTAGCGCCCTTACCAATCTGGTTACCGAGAATGCCGCCCACCACGCCGCCGGCGACGGCACCGCCGCCACTGCCTTTGGGCTGAACAAGCACTTCATGCACGGCCTCGACCACGCCGCAATCGCGACAAATCGGGGGTACCGGTTTTGCTGACACAAAAGTCGGCGCTGGTGACACGGCAGCCCTCGGTTCCTGCGCTTCCGGTACCGTTCGTTGAACGGCTACCGTTTCACGTTTGATCGGCCTGGCGGCGGGCTTGGTCTTTTTCTGGGGAGCAACCGGCGCTGGCAGGGCGACTGACGGCGCGATAGCCGTGGGTGGCAGGGCGGCCAGGACCTGTGCTGGCGGGTTGACCGTTGCGGAACCGGGACCGGGCAGCCATCCCGCCAAGGTAGCGGCGCCGGCCAGACTGAGCACGGTGACCGAAGCCGCCGCCGCAAGCAGCAGCGGGTGGGTAGGTGAGGGCGAACGGGCAATTGGGCCAGCGTGGTTTGCTTCCATGATGTACTCCTTGTGTGTAGTGCGTGTGAGTACATTAACGTGCCGCCGGGGTGAACAGGGACGCGTGCAATCCGCTGTTACATCTGTTACAAAGCCTCGGTGCCGCGACGCAGGGCGCGCAAATGAAACCTCGCGGAATCCACTGCCGCGACCAGCTCCCGCTCTATCGGCAATGGCTCGCCACTTAGCTGACAGGCGAGCAGTTCGGCTGCCAGGGGTGCCCAAACCAGACCGCGCGCGGAAAGTCCGAGCAGGGCATGCAAGCCGCTCATGCGTGGCAGATTGTCGAGGGTGGCGGCAGATCCGGCGTTTGCCGAGGTATCGGGCAGTGTTCCGATCAGCGGTAAACGATCGGGAGCTGCGGCACGCAGACCGACTCGCCCGCCGAGACGCGTCAGGTCGACACCCTGCGCGGCACCCGGCAATAACTCGTCCAGTCGCTGCATGTTGCCGTCATGGTCGCCGGGGCGCATACGCAGATCGGCATCGTCGCGATCAAAACTGGCACCGACACTGACAACGCCCGCTTGCGGCGGAGTGACATAACCCGCGCGGCAGATCACATGCCGCAGCGATGCATTGATCGTCTTCGCCTGATCCTTCGGCAGGCAACTGATCTGGCCGCGAATGGGTGTCAAGGGCAGATTCTTTTGCAGCAGCCGATTGGCCGAGCAGGCGTTGGCAAGGATGACGTGCGGTGCGTTTGCCAGGGCAGTGCCGGCGGCGTCAAAAATCTGCCAGCCATCCCCGGTTGAACGCAAAGACGCTACATCGGTACCGAAATGCGTCCGAATATTCCCGGCGGCGGCGGCCAGCAGGGCATTGCAGACACTGCCCGGGTTGGCCCAGCCGCCTCCGGGAAACCACCAGCCACCGTGCACTACCGGCCATCCGACCAGGGTGGCAGCGGTGTCCCGTTCGAGAAAGCATAGAAAGTCGGCCGGCAATTGAAGCTGCTGCACAGTCGCGCGTTGCAATGCTTCGTGTTGCGAATCGCGCGCTACCTGCAGTACACCGCAGGGTGACCAGCGAATGCCTTCAAGTTCGGCAAAGCGACACAAGGCGTACAGGAAACAGGCGCGCGAGAGCCGAGCCGCCAATGCGTCGTCTTTTGCCAGGTGCGGCAAAAGAATGCCTGCGGGGTTGCCCGAGGCTTCCTGTGCGGGGGCCGCATGGCGCTCGAAAAGTTCAATCCGCCAGCCCAGACTGGCCAGCCGCTCGCTGATCGCCGTGCCGGCCAATCCAGCTCCGATGACGATGGCACGATGCTCATTGTTTGCGGACGATGCCGAAAAAGTCGGCGCTGGCAACACGGCTTCACGGCGGCTTCCCTGCAGCATTTCGCGCTTGCCGGAAAATCCGGGACAACGCTGAACCAGCCAGTCAAGCTGTTCCAGTGCGCGGCGCAGTTCGCCGGTCACGCTCCAGGTTGCCAGCGTCGCACCCGCCCGGCAATTCCGGGCAATTGCGGCTAGCAACTCCGGTGACCACAATTCGGGATTTTTTGACGGCGCAAAGCCGTCGAGATAGACGGCATCGATGCGGGCTGCAAGTTGCGGCAATAGCACTTGTGCGTCGCCGAACAGCAGCGTCAGTGCGAGCCGGTCTTTTTCAAAATGCAGACGATGGAAACCCGGTGTCAGGGGTGGCCACTGCTGCAGCAGTTCGTTCGTCAATGAGGCGAGTTCCGGGTAGGGCTCCAGCAGCGTTGCGAGATCGTCGCGGCGAAAGGGATGTTTTTCCACCGAAATGAAATGCAAGCGGCCGGTCGGCGCGGATTCGCGCCACGCTTGCCACGTGGCCAGAAAATTCAGCCCGAGACCGAAGCCGGTTTCGCAAATGACAAAGTTGTCGGTGGCCGTCCAGCGTTGCGGCAGATCGTTACCGGCGAGGAATACGTGACGGGCCTGTCCCAGGCCGCCATGTGCCGTGTGATAGACATCGTCATAGAGTGTAGAAAACGGTGTGCCATCGCCGGCTGCCGCCGGTTCGGCGGGAACCAGCGGTGAATACACTATTCCGGCCGCATTTGCGGAAACAGGATTACATCGCGGATCGAGGGCGAGTTGGTCAGCAGCATCACCAGCCGGTCAATGCCGATGCCGCAACCACCGGTGGGCGGCAGGCCGTATTCCAGGGCGCGAATATAGTCGGCATCGAAGTACATGGCTTCCTCGTCGCCGGCCTCCTTGGCCTTGGCCTGCTGCATGAAACGGGCCGCCTGATCTTCGGGATCATTGAGCTCGGAAAAACCGTTGGCGATCTCGCGACCGACGATGAACAGTTCGAAGCGCTCGGTGATTTCCGGATTGTTGTCGCTGCTTCGCGCCAGGGGGGACACTTCGGCCGGGTAGTCGATGATGTAGGTCGGTTCCCACAACTCGGCCTCGGTGGTTTCTTCGAACAGCGCCAGTTGCAGGCTGCCCAGCCCGGCGTTGGCCAGGTGCGGCGACTTGAGGTCGACCCGCAGATCCTTGAGCTTTTGTCGCAGCCATTCAATGTCGTTGAGTTGTTCGAAGGTATAGCCGGGGTGGTAGTGATGAATGGCACCGACGATGGTCAGGCGCGCAAAAGGCTTGGAAAGATCCAGCGTGCGCCCCTGATATTCGAACACCTCTGTGCCCAGGGCTTCGCGTGCCGAGTGGCGCAGCAGGCCTTCGGTAAAGTCCATCAGGCGACGGTAATCGGTATAGGCCTCGTAGAACTCCATCATGGTGAATTCGGGGTTATGACGCGGGCTGAGACCTTCGTTGCGGAAGTTGCGGTTAACCTCGAAAACCTTTTCGAAACCGCCAACCACCAGGCGCTTCAGATACAGTTCCGGCGCAATGCGCAGGAACAGTTCCATGTCCAGTGCATTGTGATGCGTGGTGAAGGGTTTGGCCGCGGCACCACCCGGGATGGGGTGCATCATCGGCGTTTCGACTTCCAGGAAGCCGTGATGCATCATGTAGTTGCGAATCGATTGGATCATCCGGCTGCGGGCGACGAAGGTGAAACGGGTTTGCTCGTTGGTGATCAGATCCAGTTCGCGGCTGCGATACTTCTGTTCGACATCGGTCAGGCCGTGAAATTTTTCGGGCAGCGGGCGCAGGGACTTGGTCAGCAGACGGATTGCGCTGCATTGCACGGTCAGTTCGCCGGTTTTGGTTTTGAACAGCGTGCCCTCGCAGCCAACGATGTCGCCCAGATCCCAGCCCTTGAACTGCTTGTGTACGTCTTCGCCGGTCATGTCATTGCTGACAAAGACCTGGATGCGGCCGGAAACATCCTGAATGCTGGCAAAGCTGGCTTTGCCCATCACGCGCTTGAGCATGATGCGGCCCGCAATCTTGACCTCGATGGGAGAGGCTTCCAGTTCTTCTCGTGTCCTCGCGCTATAGAGCTCGTCGAGCCGTCCTGCCAGATTCTCGCGCGAGAAATCGTTTGGGAAGGCGCGACCCGTGGCGCGCCAGGCGGCGAGCTTTTCGCGGCGCTCGGCGATCAGGTGGTTTTCGTCGACGGGGGTGGTTTGGGTGGTATCGGTCATGATGATGGACTCAGAAGAAACGATGAACAGTGAAGCCGAGTGCCGTGGCGGCATCGGCCTGGGTCTTGTCGGCGGTGGCGAAGTCGCTTGCCTGGATGTCGCGGGCGATGGCGAGATGCACGGCATCCAGACTGCGCAGGGGAATGGCGGGGAGCGATTCAATCAAATGAAATGCATGCGCGATCTGTTCGTCGGCAACGGCATGCAGTTGAAGCACGCCGTCACTGATATCGCTATGCAGTTCCTTGACGGCAATTTGTTCGAGCTTGGGATTGATGAGCTTGTTGCGTCGCCGCCGTGCCAGCGAGCAACGCGCCTCGACCAGCCCGAGACGGCTGATCGATAGCGGTCCCCGTTGCTGGAAGAAGGTGTCGAACTCCTCGCTGAACGCTTCATGCAAATAGCGCTTGAGGAGAGCGCTGGTGTCGGCGTAAATCATCAGCAACGGTCTTCGCGGTCCTCGGCGATCAGTACTTCGCTGGGAATTCCCTGAAACGGCTGACTGGCGCGGAACGCCGCCAAAGACCGGATCTTCGGCTTTGTTGCGGGCTTGATCGGCAGGATGCGCGCCACCGGTTCGCCGCGCCGGGTGACGATGACTTCGTCATCCTCGGCGAAAAGCTGCTCGGGGTGGGAAAGCCCCTCTCGCGCCTCGCGGATGGTGATGGTTTTCATGGTTAGCCCTGCTTGTGTCACAACGGGCAATATTGTGACACATTTCAGGTGGGCGGACTGAGGTGACGATCGCTTTGTTGGGGGTGCGGAGCGGGAAAATTTGCCAGAGCTTGGCCGGCAGGAGCAGGTTTTCGGTCACGGCATTTGAAAGTCGGCGCTGGCGGTACGGCGGTTGTTCGGCCTTCACGGACAGCCAACGGCATCAGGATGGATGGCCCTTTAAGACTGAATCTGGCCTGCTGACAAAGGCATATCCAGCAGCCGATCCACTCGGCTTGCTGTCGTTCAACTTCAACGTGGTCATTTGACAGCACCCGACCCTAAAGAGACGGCCAAGATTTCAGTCCCACCGTCGGCAATGACCTGAATAGCGAATTCGTCGTAGACTGCCAGTGCCTGAGATACGTGCTGACTTACCAATTTATTGAGCGCGAGGTCTGGAATGCAGCTTGGGAGATCAAGGAGATTTAGCGTCGTATTTGTTGCGGTTGCCGTCTGTGCCGCTTTTATTCCGCGTGCCGCGAAGGCGGCTTGCACCTGGAAGTTCGATTGGTACTGCTCCGACTGTGGCAAGATCGGCGGGCGTACGACAGGCACTCAAGGCGGTTACCCAACGGAATCCGCCTGCGATAGCGCCCGGGAGCAAGTCAAGAGTCCGGCATCCGCTATGTCCTGCGATCGCGTCGGCACCTGTGACACCCCAGCCACGCCGCGACCGTCGACTGAAACAGGTGACCGGGTTCGACGCGGCGATACTGTTTATCAACAGCCCGACTATGCGGCACAGCGGCGCATGGAAGAAGAGATGCGCCGGCAGGAAGATGCCTACCAACGAGCCGAACAAGAGAGAAAAGCGCGAGCGCAGCGCGCCTTCGACAAGGTCAAAGCCGACGCCCTGACGAGCCTCAAGGGGGTCACCCTTAATCAAAACGATGGGGCTCGCGGAACCGCCTCCACTCTTGAATTGAAATCGGGCACGCCGACCTTTGGTATCAAGGGCAATCCCGACGGCCAACTGCGCCTCAAAACTCCGGAAGCGGTAAAAATCAGGAATCAGGAACGCGCGATCGCCGATCCCGCTTTTTTTACCCGTCCCAAGTCGCGGTTACGCATACGCGGCGTGCCGAACCCCATGCGAGCGCCCAAGGACACTTGGCTGCACTACGTGAAATCGGATCGGGCGAATCTGATCCTGGATGCGCTGGAGGAAGGTAACGGCGACCTCGACCGCGCCATTGAGTATCTCGACGGCCAGATCATCCGGCACGGTACGCATGTCAAGGCATCCGCTGCAATCAGCTACCTCGAAGGGCTGAATACCGGCTATGTCGCTGCCGGCGCGGAATATACCTGGCGCGTGAAGAAGACAGGAGAACCCGCGACCGTGGAAGCAAAAGCCCTGCTTGCAGCCGTTGCCGGCTCGGACGCGCGACGCTGGCCGGGTCCGGCAAACCCCGATCCCGGCGCAAAGCCGCTCAATATCCACGACTGGCGCAATCAGCGGACGGCGAAACTGCTGGCCGCGCTCAAGGCGACACCGGGCGACCTGAAAAAGACCTACGCCGTCCTCCAGACAGACAAGGACCCGGTGACCGCCGCCAACGCCGAACACTACCTGCGCGGCGTCTTCGCCTATTGGGATTATCTCGACTTGCACGGAGCAAAGAAATGAAACCCCTGACGAGCCCGTTTGCCGGAGTGCTGCTGCTTGGTCTGGCCGCACCGACGTTCGCCGACCCTTGCGAAGGGGTTCTTCGGGAAATGACCTATGGCCGGGTAGCCCTTGCGCAGGCCAAGGACAAGGCGGGCTTCCTCAAGTCGGCGCAGGAGTTCGCGAATGCGGCGCAGAAGGCTCCGGCCTGTGATCAGGCGCAGTTCAATATCGGCGTCGTCTATGAAAAGGCGGGCGAATTCGCGAAGGCCCGCGAGGCCTTCGCCGCCTATCTCAAGCTCGCGCCCGGCGCCGCCGACGCCGCCAAGGTTCAGGAAAAGATCTACGAACTCGAATATCTGGCACGTGAAGGTGGCGGCACGAAAGCCGCGGCTGTTCCGGCAACTCCGGTGTCGGGCTGGAAGAAGCTGGAAGGCGTCTGGTGCGTAGTGAACTTTTGCAGCAATAAAGGGCGTGTCTACGACCTGAGCGTCATCGGCGACCAGATGCGGCTTGTCATGCGCCCACGCACCATCAGGTCACCGTCGGGTTGCCGGATCGATGAAAGCGAGGAATACACGGGCGACATTTCCGCCGCCGGTTCCATTCGGGGAACGCGCAAGGCGGGTGACAAAAGATACGAGGACCGCTGCTCCGCCGGCCCCCTTCCTGTCAACCAGTGGAACTACTCTAGTGCTCCCGTCACCGGGCGCTTGACGGGGCAGGAGTCGATCATCGAACTCACTTGGCCTCTGTACCTTTTAAGTGGGGAGTTCACGGACAATGCCACAGTGCGGTTTCGGCGTCGATGATGATGTCATGCTGTCGGTACGCGAAACACTACCTGCGCGGAGTCTTCGCCTATCGGGATTTTCTTGCGCAACAGGAGAACAGAAAATGAAATTTTGGATGTCTGCACTGGCGGCCATTGCGGCATTTGTTTTCGCCGCTCCGGCACTGGCCGCCCCCTGTGATGAGGTCCTTCGGGAAATGACCTATGGAGAAACTGCGGTCGAGGCAGCCAAGACGCAGGCGGATTTTCTGAAGGCCGCGGAACAGTTTAAAGCCGCCGCCCGCAAAGCACCGAAGTGTGCATCGGCAGCATTCAATCTCGGCGTGACACTGGAAAAAGCTGAACATTACCTTTCCGCCAAAGAGGCGTACGAAACTTATCTGAAGCTCGCGCCTCAGGCCGACGATGCGGCGGCGGTCCGTAAGCAAATCTTCCGTATGGAGTATCTTGCCGAAAATAGCACCAGCAAACCGTCGGGCGGCATGTCAAGAAGCGGGTGGGGGCATATTGCCGGAAAGTGGTGTTCAGTCGGGCAGAAAGGAAAACACTGCGATGGAACGGTGCGGCAGGAACATGGTGGCGGGGTTTGGGTAAATACGACGAACACCCCTTATCAGATCTCTGTCATCGATGGCACGATAAAAATCGTTCAAACCACAAAGTCCGTTTCTTCGTACCACCCCCGATGCGTGCGCCCGACCCAACAGACTTTCGAAGGCACCATTGATGCCGATGGGAACATGCGGGGCAGCTATGAAGTCACAACCGATGCCCGATGCGAGGGGGGTGGCATGGCAACAGCCAAGGGAAGCTTTTCAGGCCGCGTTCTGGCGAACGGAGAGTTGATTGAGGTGACGACCAAAGGAGCAAACAATTATGGCGGGGGGGCAATCACAAGTCAGCTCAACAGGCGTTAGCAAGTAGGAGCGGCTGCGGAGAATTGGTCCATGAAAGTCGGCCGGTGCGTCCCGTTATCCCCACTCTCGTGAAACCTGTCCTCCTTGAATTCGGGGGCGCACCATGAAAAAGGACTCCTTGTTGAAGGCGCTTGGTTCGGGTGCCATCGTTGCGACCCTCTATTATTTCGCTGGCCATGACTTCACGATCTTTTATGCCGGCGGCAAAACGGAACTCCTTGCAACAGCAGCGCAAATCAACGAGCGCTGCAACGCCGAAGGCGCGTGCCCTGCTGTACTCGCGGGCTGGGGGCCCTTGGGGAGCAGGTCCGATGCGCTGTTCAGGGGCAACATGCTTTATTTCGTTACCGCTGGTGAACCGAATTCGGCTAGCGACCAGAGCAAAGCGAACCAGGAATTCAGGCTGGTCTATTCGTTCTTCATGCCCGACGATTGGTTCGAAGCCAGGGGAGGCGTCGGCAAAACCCTGACATCCGGCTGGACGGGCCGCTGATCCGAGTAGCCTTGCGGCTCGCAATAATTGTCTTAAGGAAAAAATTATCCATCTCTTCGCCGAACGGCATCATGTAGGCATAGTTGCAGCACGAGACGGCGAATATCTGAACGTCTGTTTGACAGCTGACGCCGGCCTCTCAATGCACATGCTCTCGGCATCGGAAACGGCAGCAACCGCTGCCTAGCTGTCGGTCACGTGGTGAGCCGCGAACAGCTGTTCGGGCCGACGAGTCGCCGTATCGCCAGCGCCGAGTTTTCTTGCCGTACCGCCAGCGCCGACTTTTGTGAACTGGACTGCACTGGTCAGAGCGCCATGCTCGCCGGCTTGCCTCGACTCCAAAGTCTCCGACTGCGGGTTTTGTTTTGGAGGCGCCTGCCTCAGGGCTTGCGGCCGGCGATTTGCTTCAGCCAGTCCAGCGCCTCGCATTTACCCCAGGTTTCCAGACTCGCCACGCGATAGCGCCAGGCTTCGTCGTCGCCGCCGTGCGTGACCATTCCCGGCGTCAGCGGTGGCGTTCTGGGGCGG
>JAIPCS010000054.1 GCA_021738105.1 Sulfuritalea sp. | reverse complement strand
GCACGACCTGATCGGCAACTCGCAGGCAGTCCATCATCACGGTCGGTTCGGCGGCGCAGTCGTGATGATCACGTATGCATTCGACCAGATGATCCGGAAATGTCCAGCGCTTGGCCAGCAAGGCGCCAACCCAGCCGTGATCGACACCGATCACCAACCGCTCAGCCTCATGCAGCGGCACCGAATGCTCGACCGAGTGTGCCAATGTTTCTCGAAATTCCGCGGCGAGAAACTGGGCGAATACGACCTTGCCGAAATCATGCAAAAGGCCGGCGATATAACAGTCGCCGGAATCAACCTCGCCTTTGGCATACACGGTTGCCAATTGCCGAGCGGCGCCGGCAACCACCAGTGAATGCAGCAGATAGCGCTGAATATCGAAGCCTGCAGCATTCATGCGCGGCAATATGCCCACGGCAGCGAATCCCAGAGCCAGATTCTTGATGGTGTTGATGCCCAGATAAACCACCGACTGGCTCACCGAGTTGATCTTGCTGGGCAGGCTGTAGTAGGCGGAATTGATGACCTTGAGAATCTTCATGGTCATCACCGGATCTTTTTCGATCACGCCGACCAGATCCTTGGCCTGACAATTGATATTCCGCGTCAGCTCGAGAATCATTTGCACGCTGCGCGGAAACGCAGGCATACGCTCTACAGCGTTACCCAAGCGGTGTTCAATTTCTGGAGCCAGTGCGCTCATTCATCGGCCCTGGATAGATGCGCCGATTATAGCCAGCGAATCAGGCGATGGCGCGCCGCCGCACTGATGCAATTCTTTCGTGGTACCGCGCCCGATAAAGCAGTCGCCGATGGTCCGGACCATCCTTGAAGCCAGCCCGATCGTGCAGCACGTTGTTGCAGACCAAGCCCATTCCTGGCTCAAGTCTTCCATGCAAGGTCCATGGTGTCGGTGCGGCCAACACGCGGGTCAGCGCGGCCACTGCGGCGGCGGTCGCGACATCGTCGCGCCATTCGATACTGATTGTGCGTGCCGTATAGCGCATATGCAGAAATCCCGCACTGTCGACCGAAAAAACCGGACCCGACTGCGCGGCACGCGCTACGCCCGTGTCGTCATTGCGCGGCGGGATAATCATGGCATCAGGGTGCGAAAGCGCGCGGATATGCTCAGGGTTCTCGTCGCGCAACAGAATGTAGGCGATTTCGGGGTCAAGCAGCTGATTTTCGCCACCCGACTCTGCGCTTTGGACACAGTGAAGCACCATGCCGCGCACCGTTCGCTCAGGCGTATTGTAGTAGCCATCCGTGTGCCATTTGATCGGTTTGTCGGTATAGGGAATGAACTCTCTGCGCTCGCCACGCACTTCCGCCCCGCGCACCGATATCGGTGAAATCGCATCGTCGTCGGTGAGCCAATGACTGTCCAGGTGCTCCAGTCCAAGCTGGATGCCCAGGCGACGCGGTATTTCCTTGTCAGGGTCGCCGACGGTGTTGCTGGTATAGATTGCCATATTGGTGCGGGCGCAACGCTCGAGCAAGGTCTCGAGCTCGGCTGATGTCAGCGCACGGGGATCATCCAGCGCAACCACGATATCTTCAATGCGACGCGCGGCGCTATCGAGTTTCTGCTCGCGCCATTGCCGATAGCTGGCGGCGTCATTCAGATCAAAGGGACCGGGCATTGCTACTCTCCTGAAACGCTGTGGCGCTGGCGCCGAATTCCCGCCTCGGCCGGGTGAAACAAGCCCGCCAGGGTCTTTTCAAGCGCCTTGATGGCCTCAGGTGATTCGATTTCCATGACCTGATCGACCGCCCAAAGGCGATCTTTCTCCGGCAGGATTTCCTTGAGACAGGCCGCAAAACAACGACGGAAGCCGAAATCGGGTCCATCCTCGGTATAGCCGTAATCGGCATACTCGCCGCCACGCTGGTTGAACAGGTCGAGAAAGTGTTGCTGGCACACCCCCGGAGTGACATCCACGAGCAACATGTCGCGGTTGTCTTCTATCGCTGTCGCCATGCGTTGCGCCAGCGCGGTAGTGAACTCCAGACGCTGCTCCGAAGTCAGGTCACGATAGGCGATGCGGTCCGCTGCCAGGGCGAGAAATATCATGAACTCGCAGACAAACCGGAAATAGGCATCGCCCAGATCAATATCGTATTCCGCCTCGCGCATGCGCTTGATGGAATCGACCGCCAGCTTCCATCCCAGCATCGCTATCACGCTGGCAAGCTCTGCCATCGAGCGTGGCTTGCCGCCGGCATGAAAACTGGTGCGGATACGGATCGCCATGAGTCAGGACACCAAACCATTCACCACGTGGATACAGAGGCACAGCGGAAAGGAATGGAATATCCCCCGATTAATTTTCACTGTGTCTCTGTGTCTCTGTGGGGAGGCATTTGATTTCAATAGCCTCCCTTGCCCAAAGGCATGGGCAAACCTCCGACCTTGCAACCTTCCTTGGCGGCACCGCCGTCGGGAAACAGTTCAAACAGCAACGCACTTTCGGCCTCTGGCATGTCACCCTCTGTCTGCAAGCCCTTGATCAAGTTGCGCATATTCGGCGTATGACCGTCTTCCTTGAACCTTTCGCGCAGGTAATTGACGACCTTCCAGTGCTGATCGGTCATTGTGATGCCGCATGCCGCAGCGATGACATGCACCGCCTCTTCGCTGAAATCAGGCTCCAGCAGATAACCGTATTCGTTGACTTCCTTTTCAACACCATTGATGACATAGCTCATGGGGTGGTCTCCTCTCTAATTGGCCATCCCTCACCCGGCAAGGGGCTGGGGGACAGGGGGTTGATTGATCGCTCTGCAGGCAGAGGACTGCTAGGTCCGGCGCAGGTAAAACTCGTGCACGCCACGTCCCGATTCGTGCGAGAAAATCAGATCGGCCGCGCCGGCTTTGGCCCAGGATGCGATGTCGTCGGCCGAACCTGGACAATCGCTGACCAACTGCAGTACTTCACCCGTTTGCATGCCTTCCAGCAATTTCTTCGCCTGTACGATGGGTCCCGGACAGGATACGCCGCGCATATCCAGGGTCACATGAGCCATTGGCGTGGCATTGGCCCCGCCGGCACGCTGAATCAAATAGGCGGTCTTGCCGTCAGTTTGCTTCTGACTGCCGAGAATGACGTTGCCAGTAACTTTTGCCCAGGCAAACAAATCGTCCGCCGTACCCGGACAGTCGGATAACAGTCGTAAGGTCTGGCCTGGCTGCAGGTCGTCGATCAGTTTTTTGGCACCGAGCAGCGGCGCCGGGCAGGGCAGGCTGCATACATCAAGTGTGACGGTGGCTACTTCAGACATGAGCTTCTCCTCGAATCATTTAGTCGCCGACAGCGACGACCGATTTATGCGGGACGAATATTCCGCATCCAAGCGCGCGATGCGCACCCAGACCGGTTTCCTGCATCGCCAGGGAATCCGCTGCTCCCAGACCATGCAGCATCAGACTGAATCCGCGAACTACATCGTCAGCGCTGCGCAGCTCACTGTATTTTCCGGTAACCAATTGCGGTTTAAGATCCCGCTGGGCCAGCAAAGACTCGCAGCGCGCAAGAAATTCAATCTCGTCATCCGTACCGACACTGACGAAGTGCGAGTAGACGACGCCTCGGGCAGGTAACAGGGGTCGAATACTGCCCGGTCCCACGTCGAGCGAGACGCCATCCAGATCCAGACGCGAACCTGCCAAAAAGTCGGCGCTGGCAGCACGGTGAGCCGGCAAGCGTAAAACCAGACGGCTGCGACGACCGACGAAGCGAACCTTGTTACCCCGCGCCAGACCCGTCAGCGGCAAGATACCAGCCTCCGGCTCATCGTCGAACCAAGGCAGGACGCGACGCACAGCCATGAACAGGGCGTTGGCGTGGTCATCTTCGAGCGTGGCTTCTGACAGCGCAAACGCGACATCCACCATCACGGTTGAAGCTTCTTCGATCGGACGACTCAAGCGATATCCTTTTCACTATCGGCCATACCCGGCTGCGCAGCTGCCCAGGCACAAATCGCTTTGCCCCAGCGTGCGGCAGTCACCGGATCGACGTCGAAAATGGTGAAGCGGCTGCGCTCGCGAATACGCGTGCGCAGCATTGGCATGCCGCCGGCTTCGAAAACGAATTCCTGCAATTCGATCTCCTGATTGCCGATGGGAACACGAAACTTGTCGAGCGAGGTAACGGTATCCAAAGTTTTTCCTCTGTTTGGAGACAGACTATGGCACCAGCAACGGGTCAACGACCATCACCGGATGGGAGTGCAAGCATATAACCCTTTCGGGTAGGTCCTATTACCTACCGGGAGTATGGTTTGTGCACCGCACAGACTCATACCATTGTTCCATCACGTTACCCCCCCGACAACGAGGAGACTATCCATGGCCAAGCCCATGCACCCAACACCGAATCTGGATCAGCTGGAAAGCGGCCCCTGGCCGAGCTTCGTCACCGGCCTCAAGCGCCTGGCCCAGGACAAGGACTACGCGGTCGATATCCTCGGCCATCTTGAGCACTCCTACCAGACCCGCAAGGGCTACTGGAAAGGCGGTACCGTGGGCGTGCGCGGTTACGGCGGCGGGATCATCCCGCGCTTCACCGAAATCAAGGATGAAGCCGGCAACCCGGTGTTCAAGGATGCAGCCGAATTCCACACCCTGCGCGTCATGCCGCCCCCCGGCATGCACTACAACACGGCGACGTTGCGCCAGTTCTGCGACATCTGGGAAAAGCACGGCTCCGGCCTGATCGCTTTCCATGGCCAGTCGGGCGACATCATGTTCCAGGGTGCCACCACCGAAAATGTGCAAAAAGCCTTTGACGAGATCAACGATATGGGCTTCGACCTCGGCGGCGCCGGCCCGGCCGTACGCACCTCGATGTCCTGCGTCGGCGCCGCGCGCTGCGAGCAGTCCTGCTACGACGAAGCCAAGGCACACCGCGAAGTACTCAATACCTTCCTTGACGACATTCACCGTCCGGCCCTGCCCTACAAGTTCAAGTTCAAGTTCTCCGGCTGCCCCAACGACTGCATGAACTCCATTCAGCGTTCGGATATGGCGGTGATCGGCACTTGGCGCGACAACATCCGCACCGACGAGGCACTGGCTAAAAAGTGGTTCGCCAAGCACGGCATGAACGAACTGGTGAATGATGTCGTCGCCCGCTGCCCGACCAAGGCGATCCAGATCAAGGAAATCAAGGATGTCCGCAAGGACGCTCACTTCAGCAGCGTGGCGGTCAATGACAGCCAGGCGCCGGAAATCGACAACAAGGATTGCGTACGCTGCATGCATTGCATCAACGTCATGACCGGCGCCCTGGCGACAGGCGTGGACAAGGGTGCAACGATTCTCGTTGGCGGCAAGCGCACCCTGAAAATCGGCGATCTGGTGGGCACCGTGATTATCCCCTTCATGCCGCTGAAGACCGATGAAGACTTTGAGAAGCTGGTCGATCTGGGCCAGAAAACCATCGACTTCTTCGCCGAGAACGCGCTGGAGCACGAGCGCACCGGCGAAATGATCGAGCGCATCGGCCTGGTCAATTTCCTTGAAGGCATCGAAGTTGATATCGACCCGAACATGGTGTCGACACCTCGCATGAACCCTTATGTCAATACCGCCGGCTGGGACGAGGAAGTCGCCCGGATGAACGCCAAAAAAGCTGCTGCCTGAGGAGATAGAGCATGAATGCACCCACCCCTGCCGCGCCGCTGCGCAAAGCCATCGAATGCGGTGTGCCGGACAACGCGCCGCACCTGCACCCGACGATGGTCAAGAACTACGGCAACTGGAAATACCACGACCGTCCCCGTCCCGGCGTACTTCATCATGTCTCACACAGCGGTGATGAAATCTGGACCGTGCGCGCCGGCACTCAGCGCCAGATGGACGTGTGGACCATCCGCAAGCTGTGCGACATTGCGGACAAGTTTGCTGAAGGACACGTTCGATTCACCATCCGCTCGAACATCGAGTTCATGGTTGCCGATCAGGCCAAAGTCGATCCGATGATTGCCGAACTCGAAAAATCAGGCTTCCCCGTGGGTGGCACCGGCAATTCGGTATCCATGGTGTCCCACACTCAGGGCTGGCTGCATTGCGACATTCCCGGTACCGATGCTTCCGGTGTGGTCAAGTCGATGATGGATGAGCTCTACAACGAGTTCAAGACCGAAGAGATGCCCAATCGTGTGCATCTGTCCACCTCATGCTGCGAAATCAACTGTGGTGGTCAGGCCGACATCGCCATCATCATCCAGCACACCAAGCCGCCCAAGATCAATCACGATCTGGTGGCCAACGTTTGCGAGCGCCCCACCGTCGTCGCGCGCTGCCCGGTCGCCGCGATTCGCCCGGCGCTGGTCAATGGCAAGCCCTCGCTCGAAGTCGATGAAAAGAAATGCATCTGCTGCGGCGCCTGCTACCCTCCCTGCCCGCCCATGCAGATCAACGATCCCGAGCATTCCAAGCTGGCGATCTGGGTCGGCGGCAAGAACTCAAACGCCCGCGGCAAGCCCACTTTCATGAAGATGGTTGCCTCCGGCCTGCCCAACAATGCCCCGCGCTGGCCCGAAGTGAATGCCGCAGTCGGTAACATTCTGCGCACCTACAAGGCCGACGCCCGTCCGTGGGAGCGTCTCTCAGACTGGATCGACCGTATCGGCTGGCCGCGCTTCTTCGAGAAGACCGGACTGCCTTTCACCAAGTATCTGATCGACGACTGGCGTGGTTCGCGTGCCAATCTCAACGCTTCAACCCATATCCGCTTCTGAGCTCATTCAGGAAAGTACGCTGATGAAAATTGCAGTCACCATCAACGAAGGCCCGTACCAGCATCAGGCAAGCGATTCCGCTTATCTGTTCTGCAGGGCCGCACTGGAGAAGGGTCACGAGATCCGTCGCGTGTTCTTCTACAACGACGGCGTCAACAACGCCTCTTCCTTGACCGAGCCGCCACAGGACGATCGCAACATCGTCACGCGCTGGTCCAAGCTGGCCGAGGAAAGCAAGATTGATCTCGTGGTCTGCGTTGCCGCGGCCCTGCGCCGGGGCATACGCGACGAGAATCTGGCCCCCGGCTTTCGTATTTCGGGACTCGGCCAGCTGGTTGAAGCCGGTATCGAGGCCGACCGCCTCGTGACGTTTGGAGACTGACATGAGCGAAGGAGCCATCAAGAAGTTCATGTTCGTCAACCGCAAGGCGCCCTACGGCACCATCTATGCGCTTGAGTCGCTGGAAGTGGTGCTGATCACCGCCGCCTTCGATCAGGACGTCAGCCTTGTGTTCATGGATGACGGCGTATTCCAGTTGAAGAAGGGGCAGCAAACCAAAGGCATCGAGAACAAGAACTTCTCGCCGACCTATCGGGCGCTGGACGGCTACGACATCGAAAAGCTGTACGTTGAGGAAGAAGCGCTGGCTGCCAGAGGTTTGAGTGAAGAAGACCTGCTGGTTGACGTCACTGTCATGTCACGTGCCGATCTGGGCAAGCTCATGGACGACATGGACGTCGTCCTCAGCTTCTGAGGGAGAAATCATGCTGCATATAGTCAACAAGTCGCCCCTGGAACGCAATGCTCTGGATGCCTGCCTGCGCGTGACGCAGGACGGCAGTGCAATCCTGCTCATCGAGGACGCCGTCTATGCGGCCACCCGCGGCAATGAAGCAGAGGCAAAGCTGCGCGACGCGCTATCGCGCTTCAAGGTCTATGCACTGGCCCCGGATCTCGAAGCGCGAGGCATGGGTGATCGAGTCATGGAAGGCGTTGCTACCGTCGATTACGGCGGTTTTGTCGACCTCGTTACCGAACACAAGAACTGCCAATCCTGGCTGTAACCGAAAAATCTTACTACCCCGCATTTCACCAAGGAGAAACACATGGCTACCATCGAAGTCAGCGGCAAAACCTACGAAACCGACGAAGAAGGCTATCTGGTCAACCTCGCCGAATGGAACGAGGACGTGGGCAACTATCTCGCACAAACCGAGAGCGTCGAAATGACGGACCAGCACTGGGAAGTGATCAATTTCCTGCGCGACTACTACAACGAATTCCAGATCGCTCCGGCAGTGCGCGTGCTGACCAAGGCTATCGGCAAAAAACTCGGTCCGGACAAGGGCACCAGCCAGTATCTGTATGACCTGTTCCCCTACGGTCCCGCCAAGCAGGCCTGCAAAATCGCCGGACTGCCCAAGCCGACTGGCTGCGTCTAATACTGCAACGAGAAATGGAACACGACTGATCGGAGTTGGCGTCAATGAGCGTCTCCTTGTGCACATCGACGCCGCGTTTTCTGCTCCGATCACTTCGCCCACAGACCCTGGCTCGAGCCTTCATTAACCCATGAATCTTCTTTTCGCGCTGCTGTTCTATGCCGCCACCCTGATCCTCGTGGGTGGTGTCGCGTATCGAATTTTCGATTACACGCGTACCCCGGCGCCGCTGAAGATTCCCACCACTCCAGCACCCACTACGAACGGTGGGGTTGCGTTTCGCATGTTCCGCGAAGTGGTTTTTTTTGAAAGCCTGTTCAAATCCAATCTGTGGATATGGGCTCTCGGCTGGCTGTTCCACGTCGGATTGGCACTGGTGCTGCTACGCCACCTGCGTTATTTCACGGAGCCGGTGAATTTCATCATCGCCTTCATCCAGCCCTTCGGCATGTATGCCGGTTTCGCCATGGCCGCCGGCCTGGCTGGACTTTGGGCAAGACGCGTGCTGGTCGAACGCATTCGCTACATCTCGACCCCCTCCGATCACCTGATGCTGGCCCTGCTGCTCGGCATCGCCATCACCGGTTTGCTGATGAAGTTTGTCATGCACACCGACATCGTCGCCGTCAAAGCCTTTTTCCTGGGTCTGATGGTATTCGACATCAATCCGCTACCGTCACATCCGGGGCTTTACCTGCACTTGCCGATGGTGGCATTGCTGATGATCATCTTCCCGGTCAGCAAGCTGCTGCATGCTCCCGGCGTGTTCTTCTCGCCCACCCGCAATCAGGTGGATAACCCGCGCGAAACACGGCACCTGGCGCCTTGGGCCGCTAAACTCGAAGCGAAAAACTGACATGGCTGACGAGACAACTCCGGTCGCTGAAGCGCCCAAGCCGGCTACAGCAGCACCTGCCAAACCCGCCGAAAAGGCCAAGGTGGTGGCACCTGCATTCCGGGATTTTCCAACCATCACGGCGCTGATGCCTGATGCGATGCTTGGCTCCAATCCCTACCCGGCGTCCGTCGCACACAACGAAGCGTTGGGTTTTCCCGGCGAACTGGCCGAAGGCTGGGAGCAAAAGGCGGTTGCCAAGATGGGCGACCTGCTCGGCAAGTACCGTTCGCACAAGGTGTACATGGATGCCTGTGTGCATTGTGGTGCCTGCACCGACAAGTGCCACTATTTCATCGGTACTGGCGACCCCAAAAACATGCCCGTAGCACGTCAGGATTTGATGCGTTCAGTGTATCGCCGTTACTACACCCTGCCCGGCAAGTTGTTCCCCAAGCTGGTCGGGGCTCGCGACATGACCAAGGATGTGCTGGACGACTGGTTCCGCTACTACAACCAGTGTTCCGAGTGCCGCCGCTGCTCGGTGTTCTGCCCCTACGGTATCGATACTGCCGAAGTGACCATGGCTGCCAAGGAAATCATGGACAGCATCGGCGTCGGTCACAAGTACGTGAACGAAATCATGGGCAAGGTGCACAAGATCGGCAACAACCTCGGCCTGCCCGGCCCCGCGCTGGAAAATACCCTCGAAGGCCTGGAAGAAGATGTACTGGAAGAAACCGGTGCTGCCGTCAAATACCCGCTCGACGTCAAGGGCGCGGAAGTGCTGCTGGTCACCCCGTCGGCCGATTTTTTTGCCGAGCCGCACGTTGACAGCCTGATCGGTTACGGCAAGGTCTTTCACGCTGCAGGCATTTCCTGGACACTTTCCAGCAAGGCGTCGGAGGCCGGTAATTTCGGCATGTTCATCGGTAACTACGACCAAATGCGCAAGATCGCAATGCGCATCCGTGAAGCGGCGCTCGAACTTGGTGTCAAGCGCATTGTGGTTGGCGAATGTGGACACGCCTGGCCCATCGCTTACTCCTTCTGGAACACGCTGACCGGCGTTGGCGCCGGCGCCAATGACCCATTCGCCATCGAATTACAAAAACAGCTCGACCACAACTACAAGCAGCCCTCGCACATTTGTGAAGTGACCTGGGACCTGATCCAGGCCGGGCGCCTCAAATTCAACAAGGATGCCAACGACCACCGCATCGTCACTTTCCATGATTCCTGCAACGTCGCCCGCGGCTCGCGCATGGGCGACTATGCCGGTGGCCAGTTCGACATCCCGCGCCACATCATCAAGGCCGTGACCAATCATTACGTCGAGATGTCACCCGACACGACCCACGAAAAGACGTTTTGCTGCGGCGGTGGTGGTGGCCTGCTCAGCGACGAACTGATGGACATCCGCGTCAAGGGCGCCCTGCCGCGCATGGAAGCCCTGAAGCGGATCGCGGACAAGGACGGTGTCAATTTCATGGCTACCATCTGCGCCATCTGCAAGGCGCAATTCAGCAAGGTGCTGCCCTACTACGGCTTCAAGATGAGCATGGTCGGTGGAGTGCACCAACTGGTCAGCACTGCAATCGTGCTTGACAACGAACAATGACGAATAAGACATCAATGGAGACCTCCCATGCCCGCGACGACTGAAATCCAAGCCGAAAAACTTAACTTCCGCCGTTACAAGGAAGGCGATACCAAGGTCAAACGCTGGCAGCAGCAGATTTTCCAGGCCAGCTATACCTACAAGTGCCCGACCTACGTCCAGTCGACGCCGCCCTGTCAGGGATCCTGCCCGTCCGGTGAAGACATCCGCGGTTATCTGAACATCGTGCGCGGCGTCGAGAAGCCACCCGTCGGCGCCGATGGCAAACCGACTATGCCCTGGCAGGAATACGCCTGGCGTCGCCTGACCGAAGCCAACCCGCTTCCCTCGGTGATGGGCCGCGTCTGCCCCGCGCCTTGCGAAACCGGCTGCAATCGCAATGAAGTCGAAGACCATGTCGGCATCAACTCGGTCGAGCATTATCTCGGCGACTGGGCGATCAAGAACAACCTCAAATTCAACGCACCGGAAAAGAAAACCGGCAAGAAGGTCGCCATCATCGGCGGTGGGCCGGCCGGTCTTTCGGCGGCCTACCAGCTCAGCATGAAAGGTCACAGCTGTACCATTTTCGATGAGCACGAGTTCCTCGGCGGCATGATGCGCTACGGCATTCCCGGCTACCGCACACCGCGCGAAACACTTGATTCCGAAATCCAGCGCATCCTTGATCTGGGCGTTGAAGTCCACCTCAAGACCCGCATCGGCACCGATGTCACCCTCGAACAATTGCGTGAAAGCTTCGACGCGATCTTCCTCGGCCTCGGTGCCCAGGCCGGCCGTGCCCTGCCCCTGCCCGGCGACCCGGCAGACCACGCCGCACCGAACGTCGTTACCGCCACATCTTTTTTGCGCGCCTTCAATGACGGCCGCCTGAAAACTGTCGGCCACCGCGTCGTTGTCGTCGGTGGTGGTGACACCTCGATGGACGTCGCCACTGTGGCGCGTCGTCTGGGCCATATCGAGAAGGTCAACCCAACCGACTTCGAAGCGGCCATTGCCGGCCATCTGGCACAGGATGCCGCCGATGTCTCGCTGCGCCAGGGCGCGGAAGTCACGCTGACCTCGGTCTACATGACGGCCAGCAAGCCTGAAATCGAGCATGCCGAAGCTGAAGGCATTACCATCATGGGCGGCTGGATGCCGATCGGCATCGTCAAGGGCCCGGATGGTCGCGCCACCGCGCTGCGCGTAATGCAGTGCGAAGCCAAGATGGTCTCCGGCCGACTCGATATCAAGAAAATCGAAGGCACCGAAAAGGAACTGCCGGCCGATTTGATCGTCTCTGCCATCGGCCAGGCCGTCGATTTCACCGGCATCGAAGAATTCGACTCGGGCAAGGGCATGATCGCCGCCGACAAGAACTACCAACTCACGGGCCAACCGGGTGTGTTCGCCGGCGGTGACGTGATTCGCCCCCACCTGCTGACCACCGCCATCGGCCATGGCAACATCGCCGCAGACGGCATCGATCGCTTCCTGGCAGGGCAGGAAATGGTGCGCCGACCCAAGATCGACGTGCATGTTTTCGACCTCATGCGCAAGTATGTTGAAAAGGGCGTCGAATTGGGCCAGATCGAAGCTCCGCTAACCGGTACCGACAAAAGCAAGGAAGTGGTGCACAACTACGAGAACCGTTCCGACCGCTATGTCATTCCGCACGACCAACTCTTCCTCGGTCACTTCCAGTACACCGCACGCAACAAACGTCACGTCACCCATCTGAACAAGGATTCGGCACTGGGCAACTTCGACGAGCGTATCGATGCACTCTCCGAAGCGGACGTGATTGCCGAGGCAAAACGCTGCATGAGTTGTGGTCAATGTTTCGAGTGCGACAACTGTGTCGTGTATTGCCCGCAGACCGCTGTGTACAAGGTCAAGAAGAACGAGACCATGACCGGTCGCTACGTTGCCACCGACTACGACAAGTGCATCGGCTGCCATATCTGCGCCGATGTGTGCCCCACGGGCTACATCCAGATGGGTCTGGGCGAGTAAGGCAAGCATGAAGCTGCTGCGCACTCTCCTTATATCGGTTGCGACACTGGGCGCCGCGCTGATCGCCGTATCGCCAGCGCCGACTTTTGCCGGAGATGGTGCTCGTACTGCCAAGCCGGTAATCAAGGTTGCAAAGCCGGGCAAGTGTATTGCGCCAACTGATGAGATGCGCCGCAACCATATGGAAATGCTCAAGCATCAGCGTGATCGAACCTTGCGTCAGGGCATTCGCGGCGAACCGGTGACACTCAACGGTTGCATCGAATGCCACGCCAGCACGAAGACCGGTTCGGTTCTGGGCGAAGACAATTTCTGTCAGAGCTGTCACGCCTATGTCGCCGTAAAGCTTGACTGTTTCGAGTGCCACCAGCCCAAGGCCGGCTTCAAGGCAACGGGAGTTAAACAATGACGGCCCCGCAATCCCCAGACAACGCGCGGCGCAAGTTCATCGCCGCTGCCGGCGCCGGCGTTGCCGGCCTCGGCTTCACCGCGATCGCGCCTGGACTCCATCTGATGGCGGTTGGCGAGGCTAACGCTGCACCGACACCGAGCAAAGCCGGCGAGCCCGCCAATCCTGCGGTACGCTGGGGGCTGCTGATCGATGCGAACAAGTGCGCACCGGGTTGCACCAAATGTATCGACGCCTGCCATACCGAGAACGGCGTCAGCGCCAATCTGCCCGATCCGCGCCAGAACTCGCAATGGATACGCAAGATCGAACTGGTCGATCGCCGACCCGGAAAAACTCAGGGACATGTCACGCAACTGCCGATGATGTGCCAGCATTGTGCCGAGCCGCCTTGTGTGGACGTCTGTCCCACCGGCGCTTCAATGAAACGCGCCGACGGCATCGTGCTGGTAGATCGCCACACCTGTATCGGATGCCGTTACTGCATGATGGCCTGTCCCTACAAGGCGCGTTCGTTTGTCCATGCGCCACTGCACGACCAGAATCCGGAAGTACCGCGAGGCAAAGGCTGCGTCGAGAGCTGCACACTGTGCGTGCATCGCGTCGACAAGGGGCAACAACCGGCCTGCGTCGAATCCTGCCCCGAAGGTGCAATGACTTTCGGCGATCTGAATGACGCTGACAGTGCCATCGCCAAGCGCATTGCCAGTGTACCGACCACCCAGGTACGTGCCGATCTGCGCCTCAACCCCGGCGTGCGCTACGAGGGACTATGACTATGTTCACTCCGAAACCCCGACAAGAAGAAAGCCTCTTTTATCTGCTTGCCGCAATCGGCGGACTGGTCTCGGCCATCGGACTCGGCGCCGCGCTCTACATGGAGCATGAAGGTCATGTGGTGACCGGCATGAACAACCAGATCGTCTGGGGCCTGCCCCACGTTGTCGCCATCTTTTTGATTGTTGCCGCTTCGGGCGTGCTGAATGTTGCGTCCATGGGATCGGTCTTCGGTAGAGTGCTCTACAAGTCGCGCGCGCCGCTTTCCGGTCTGCTCGGCATCGCCATGCTGAGCGGCGGCCTCGCCATCATCATGCTCGACCTCGGCCGCGCCGATCGAATCATCATCGCGGCGACACACTTCAACCCGACATCGGTGTTCGGCTGGAACGTCATTCTCTACCCGGTCTTCTACGCCTTGGTCGGCATCTATCTGTGGACCATGATGGAACGGCGCATGAACCCCTTCTCGAAAGTGGCGGGACTGGCGACCTTTGTCTGGCGCATCATTCTCACCACCGGTACCGGCTCCATTTTTGCCTTCCTCGTGGCCCGTCAGGCCTATGGCTCGGCCCTGCTGGCGCCCATGTTCATCATCATGTCTTTCTCTTGGGGACTGGCGGTCTTCATCGTGGTCCAAGCGACCATGTACGCATGGAACGGCATGCAACTGCCACCACTCATCTTGCAGCGCATGAAGAACCTGCTCGCCACCCTGGTTGCCGCCGTGCTGTACTTTACTGCCGTCATGCATCTGGTCAGCGCGTACTTCGCCAAGCAGACCGCATTCGAGTACTTCATACTGGTCGACAGCGAATTCAGCGGCATGTTCTGGATCGGTCAGGTCCTGATCGGCAGCCTGCTGCCGCTGGCGCTGTTGTTTCATCCCTCCACCCGGACAAAAGTGGCGTGGATCAACCTTGCCGCAGCGCTGGTGATCGTCGGTGCATTCTTTCAGCTCTACGTATTCATCATTGGCGGACAGGCGTTTCCACTGGAGATGTTCCCCGGATATGACATCAAGAGCAGCTTCTTCGATGGAACGATTGATCATTATTCGGCCCGCCTGCCGGAAATCTTGCTGGCTGTCGGCGGCGTTGCCATCGCCTTCACGATGACAACCATAGGCGTGCGCGCCCTGCACTTCCTGCCGCAAGACGACATCGCCGAGCTGGAAGCCGCTGTCCGTATCACCGACTGAACCTGGCATTCAGCCGGCGCACCATGCACCGATTCCTGATTTCCGCCGCACATAAATCTTCAGGAAAGACCACTGTCAGCATCGGTCTGGCCGCCGCTCTGAGTTCGGCTAGCGGGCGGAATCTTACGGTGCAGCCGTTTAAAAAAGGTCCGGACTATATCGATCCGCTGTGGCTCTCTGTTGCTGCCGGACGCCCCTGCTACAACCTGGATTTTTTTCTCTCACCCAATACCGAGTTGAAGACCCAGTTCGCCCGCCATGCCCATGACGCCGAGGTCTGTCTGGTCGAAGGCAACAAGGGACTGTATGACGGACTCGATCTGGATGGCTCGAACAGCAACGCGGCGCTGGCCCGCCTGCTTGACCTGCCGGTGATCCTGGTACTGGATGCGCGAGGCATGACGCGTGGCATCGCACCGCTGATTCTGGGTTATCAGGCGTTTGATCCCGATATTCGGATTGCCGGTGTGATTCTCAATCGTCTCGGCGGACGCAGGCATGAGGCGAAGCTTCGTGCCGTGATCGAACATTACACCGACGTCCCGGTGCTTGGTGCCGTCCAGGAGGACACCGAATTGGCATTGGTCGAGCGTCATCTTGGGCTGATGCCGGTCAACGAAACCGCTGAGGCTGAGCGGCACATTGCAAGAATCGGCGAGCGTATCGCCGCGCAGATCGATCTCGATGGTCTGCTGGCGATCAGCCATACCGACCAGGCGCTGGCTCCGCCTGCACCGCAATGGCGAAGTAGTGAAAGGCCGGTTCGCATCGCAATCGCCCGCGACGCCGCTTTCGGCTTCTACTATGCCGACGATCTGGAAGCCCTGAGTGCGGCAGGCGGTCAGGCGGTATTTTTTGACACCCTCAACGATAAGCGACTGCCATCCTGTGATGGTCTGCTGATTGGTGGGGGATTTCCGGAGTGCTTTCTTGACCGGCTCGAAGCCAACTCCGACCTGCGAGCGGATATCCGGCATGCCATTGAAACCGGGCTACCGACCTATGCCGAATGCGGCGGCCTGATGTATCTTTCACGAAGTATCGAATGGAAAGGAGGTCGCGCTGAAATGGTCGGCGCGATTCCCGGCGAGATCCGTATGCACGCCAAACCGGTGGGGCGAGGCTATGTGGTTCTGGAACCCAATGCCGACCACCCCTGGCGATCAGCCGCCGGATCCGGTCGCGACGCTGCTACCAGCGGCGACAAGGATGAATTGCATGCCCACGAGTTTCACTACTCGAGTCTTCACGGCCTGCCCGACGATACCCGCTACGCCTATTCCGTCAAGCGCGGTCACGGTATTGACGGCCGCCACGATGGTGTATTGATCCACAATCTACTCGCCTCCTACACGCATCTGAGAGCCACCAGTGCCTGCGACTGGCCGGCGAGATTTGTCCACTATGTCCGAGACTGTCTGACTGTCAAACAAAAGGAAACCGCTCCATGTTCACCCTGACCCCCTCGGCCTCAGAACAAATAGTCCGGGCCGCTGCTGAACAGCACGACAGTAGCGGTCAGCAGACGCCCCCAATGTTGAGAGTTGCCGCCAAGCACGACGAAAGTGACGGGGAATTGGTCTATGGGATGGGCTTCGACGATGAGCGGGAAGACGATCTGGTGCTTGATGGCGGCGGTATTGCCATACTGATTTCGCCGCACAGCCAGCCGCTGCTGGAAAGCACCACGCTGGATTTCGCCGAAGTTCAGCCGGGAGAATTCCAGTTTATTTTTCGCAGCGGCTGCACGGTTTCAACGACAGAAAAAAGTTGCGGTGGCTGCGGTGGAGGTTGTTCCTGATCAAGCGACAGCAGCAGAATCTCGAGTAGCATTCGCATCCATGAAACCAAATTCCGCTAAAGCAGGATGGGTCTATCTGGTCGGCGCCGGGCCCGGCGATCCTGAATTACTGAC
>JAIPCS010000053.1 GCA_021738105.1 Sulfuritalea sp. | reverse complement strand
AAATCCGCACTTGAGGTTTGTTGCGGAACTTCACTCACGTACTTCAGGCGGTACTTGCCCAATTCGATGGTGTCACCATTTTTCAGAAAGTGCTTTTTGACGGATTGTGCATTGTCGAAAGTACCGTTGGTACTTCCCAGATCCTCGAGAAAGGAATCGTTGAGGATGGTGATCACCACTGCATGCTCGCCGGAGATCGCCAGATTGTCGATCTGGATATCGTTGTGCGGTTTTCGGCCGATAGTCGTTCGCTCTTTGCCCAGTGGTATTTCCTTGAGCATCGTGGTGTCCATGCTGAGTATGAGCTTAGCCATTGTTTTCGTCCTTCGAGTTCACTGAGCGCTGCATTACTTGAACAAAGCCAGGAGACGGGACCACCAGCTACTTGCGGCCGGAAACTCCCCCTTCACCTTGACCAGAATTACTGAAACATTATCGCGGCCGCCGTTATCGTTGGCCATCTGAATCAACTGCGTTGCACACAACTCCAGATTGGCCGACAACGCGCCCAGAGTCATGGCAATTTCATCGTCCTCAACCATGTCATTGAGTCCATCGGAACAGAACAGGAAAACATCCCCCGGAAACACTTCGTGGTTGTGAATTTCTGCTGCCACCTCAGGATCTATACCAACGGCACGTGTGACCAGATTTCGATTCTGTGAATGGCGCGCCTGCTCCACGGTAATCAAACCACTATCGATTTGCTCCTGCAGCAGCGAATGATCTCGGGTCACCTGCTGAAATTCCTCTCCACGCAGTCGATACAGCCTGGAGTCTCCAATGTGGCCGACCGTGACCTTGTTGTCATGGAAAATACCTACAACGAGGGTAGTGCCCATTCCAGAATACTGTGGTTGGCTCTGCGCGGCTTGGTAGATGGCACCATTGACTCGCGCCATTTCTGCTTCAAGCGCGACTTCCGCCCAGAGCTTGCCGGAAGCCTCTTTGCTGCTCGGCGCACGCTGAGTGAAGGACTTCTCGAGTTCCTCGCCAAGCAAAGCGGTGGCCATGCCGCTGGCCACTTCTCCCGCGTTATAGCCACCCATACCATCCGCCAGAACGGCAAACCCGCTCACAGAATTGGCCATGACCGCGTCTTCGTTGTTGGTCCGAACCATGCCAGGCTCGCTGCGGGTGACGATTTCCAGTACCGCACTCATATCCATGGTCAGATCCTCAAATGCTGATATCGACGCCGGAATCACCGGCGGCCGGGGTACCGCTCATTTTCATGCAGGCGCGAACGTCCTCGGCAAACTCGGCACCGGTCTGATAGCGCGTATCCGGATCCTTGGTCAGCGCCTTGTCGATAATCGCCAACAGGCAATCCGGCAAGCCCGGTTTGAAGCTGCGAATGTCCGGATGCGGTTCATTGGCAATACGGAACATCAACTGCGCCATTGAATCGCCCTCGAACGGAAGTCTGCCACAGGACATCTGGTACAACATCACACCCAGCGAGAATAAATCCGACCTGCCGTCGATTTTCTTGCCTGCCAATTGTTCAGGAGACATAAAGCTTGGCGTACCCAGCACCATCCCGGTTTTGGTCTTTGACGAGTCGGTAATGCGAGCGATACCGAAGTCCGTTACCTTAACCTGATCGGATTCGGGTTCGAACATGATGTTCGCCGGCTTGATGTCGCGATGCACAACGTTGAACTGGTGGGCGTACGACAATGCATCAGCAACCCGAGCGACAATACTCAGGACCTTTGGCAAGGGCAGCAGATTGTCCGGCTTGGCGCAAAACACCAGATCCTTGCCTTTAAGAAACTCCATTGCGATATAGGCAAGGTCGTGCTCTTCACCGGCATCAAACATGGTCACGATGTTGGGATGGTTAAGCCGTCCGGCGGTTTCCGCCTCGCGGAAGAAGCGCTCCTTGACTTCAACCAGTTCGTCGGCTTCAAACTCCTGGGACAGCGCCATGGTCTTGATCGCGACGATGCGATTGATCTTGGGATCGCGGCCCAGATAGACCACGCCCATCGCGCCCTTGCCCAGCTCCTTCTCGATCTCATAGCGACCGAGCATGGCTTTCTCGATGTTGCCTGCGGTATCAATCAGGCTTGCGTTGCTGCGTCCACCACTACCGCCACCAAGGATGATGGTTTCTGAAAGCTGCTTGGCCCGATTGACGCGAGATTCGATATCACGGAACTTCGGATTGAAATCGAATATGTAGCGGAAGGCTGCCTCGGCTTTGTTGAACTGACGCTTGCGTTCAAAATCGAGCGCCAGGTTGTACATGTTCTCCATCAATGCATCATCTCTTGGGCATTTACGGAATTTGTCGAATGCCATGTCGAGTTGCCCCTGACCCTGGAAGGCCAAACCCAGCATCCGGTTCGACTCGGCCGAATCCGCGTCGGATTTTTCCTTGCCGCGCTCGGTCATGGCAAATCGCTTGACGGTCAGCAGCAAATGGCCCACCAGCAGCAGCGTCGCTGGAACCATCAACTGCAACCACATCAATTGCGTTGTCATCAATGCGAAATGAGTGGTGACCAGTGCCAGCAACAGGGTTACGGTAATCCCGGCCGCCATGCCCGCCTTGATCCTTGGCAACAGACCGATCAGATAGGCGGCAATCAAGAGGAATATCCCTCGCTCAACCCATATGCCCCAGGTGGGTGCGACAAAAAAGTGCTCGGAAAGCAGGCTTGACACGGCATGTGCCTGCATCAAAACCGCAGGCATCGAAGGACTGATCGGTGTAACAAATACGCTCCCGACCGACGACGACGTCGGCCCGATCAGTACGATTTTGTCGCGATATTTTTCGTAGGGAATCTTGCCGCTTTTTACGTCGAAGAAAGAATCAACCTGGAAGGCCGGTTGGCCACCATCGCGATCCTTGTAGAAGAACGTCAGCATCCGTGTATCGATGTCGGTGCCGATCTTGAGCGAACCGAGTTTGACCGATTGACCTGCCGCTACCCGAATATCAGCCGCCGTCAGATTGTGGCTCCGGGCCGCAACCAACAAGGACAACGAGGGATAGGCTTTGTCAAAATGAGCCAATACCAAAGGTTCGGTGCGTATTGCGCCATCGACATCCGGCATCACATTCAAGTGTCCGATGGTTTTGACCACCTTGCCCAGCGGCTCAATCACTCCAGCATCGACACCCAGGGTCGGGAAAGGCGGGGCTTCGCTCGCACCTGACAGCTTCACCGTATTGGCTTTTATGAAATCAGGCAGTTCCGAATCGGGTCGCCCGCGCGGCTCACCCAGTATAAAAAGCATCGGAAGTGCCACGTTTCCAGCCTTGGCGAAGGCATTTGCCAGCCTGCGGTCAGTATTCAGTTTCTGATCGGCTTCAAGCAGAATCGATTCGATGTTCTGGCACGGAGGAACGACCGCAATTTCTTCGACAACAGGATTCGCGGCGAGCACCCCGGGCTTCCCGGTGGCTTTCATGATAGGCGCTGGCGCCATCTGTGGGGGAGGCTGGACTTGCTCAACTGGCGCCACAGGAGCGACTGGAGGTGTCGCAACCGCACCGCCATCTGAAGGCAGCTTCACTCCACAGACGTCGATCAGTTTGTTGATGTAGGCCAGGCCTTGATCAAGCTGCGGCTCCGAATAAAAAACGGTAGTTGCGATGACCTTGGCTTTGGCTTCAGCCAACTTGTCCACCATGTCAGCCATGATCTCTCTCGACCATGGCCAGCGGCCGATGTTGTCCAGACTGGGTTTGTCAATTGCGATGACGGCGATCTTGTCCGACGGCGTACGGGTCGTCATCGCGACACCCATGTCATAGGCTTTGCGTTCCAGACCCTGTAGCAGTTCGCCGTTGCCGAAAACCAGAACGAGCGCGCTGACGATCAAACCGAAAAACCAGTCGCTCTTCCAGAAGCCCGCTTTCTTCATTGATCGCTTCCCTGTGTGAGAGCCCGAATCAAATCAGGACAATAAGCCCAATTTTTACAGTCCTGCATCAACTCCGTCAATCATTTTCATGGCATTCGCCGCTCTATGGCGCGGCGATGTCGGGATTCTATGCGGAAAAAGCCGCCCCAGCTCTCGAGAATCAGTTCTTTCATTTCCAATGAGTGCGATCGGCTTTCATGCATATTGCGGTGCGAGGTGGTCGACAATTCACATGCGCCGCGTCGCCAGCACCGACTTTTTTCCTCCGATCCAAGGTTGACGGTGGCAATACATACCAAAGACTTCCATGGTCCGCCTCAATGGAAAATGCCGCCCGAACGTACTCGGCGCGGCATTTTTACCCACTTGGCGCCGTGCAGCCAGCGCCGACTTTTTACTTCAACAAGGCTTTGAGCAGCTTGGCCATCTCTGAAGGATTGCGCGTCACGGTAAAACCGCACTCTTCCATGATGGCCAGCTTGGCATCGGCGGTATCTGCCCCGCCGGAAATCAAAGCGCCCGCATGACCCATGCGCTTGCCGGCCGGCGCTGTAACGCCCGCAATGAAACCGACTATCGGCTTCTTCATGTTGGCCTTGCACCACAGCGCCGCCTCGGCTTCGTCCGGACCGCCGATTTCACCGATCATGATCACCGCATCGGTATCGGAGTCGTCGTTGAAGGCTTTCATGATGTCGATATGCTTGAGGCCATTGATCGGATCACCACCAATGCCAACCGCGGACGACTGTCCGAGTCCAATCTCGGTAAGCTGAGCCACGGCTTCATAGGTCAGCGTGCCCGAGCGTGACACCACTCCGATACGGCCTTTGCGGTGGATATGTCCCGGCATGATGCCGATCTTGATTTCATCAGGGGTAATGAGGCCAGGACAGTTGGGGCCGAGCAGCAATGTCTTTTTGCCGCCCGCCGCTTCTTTGGCTTTCATCTGGTTGCGCACGATCAGCATATCGCGCACCGGAATGCCTTCGGTAATGCAGATCGCCAGATCAAGATCGGCCTCACAGGCTTCCCAGATCGCGGCAGCAGCTCCGGCAGGTGGCACGTAGATCACCGATACGGTGGCCCCGGTTTGCGCCTTGGCGTCCTTGACCGAACCGAAAATCGGAATATCAAGAACGCTCTCGCCCGCTTTCTTCGGATTCACGCCGGCAACGAAGCAATTCTTGCCGTTGGCGTACTCCTGGCATTTCTCGGTATGAAACTGCCCGGTTTTGCCAGTGATGCCCTGCGTAATGACTTTGGTATCTTTGTTGATGAGAATGGACATGTCGCTTCCTTACTTGACGGCAGCGACAATTTTCGTCGCGGCCTCGGCCATGGTGTCGGCGGAAATGATTGGCAGCCCGGAATCCCTGAGGATTTGCTTGCCGAGATCTTCGTTGGTGCCTTTCATGCGTACCACCAGCGGCACGGAGAGGTGTGTTTCCTTGGCAGCGGCGACCACGCCTTCGGCGATGGTGTCGCACTTCATGATGCCGCCGAAAATATTGACCAGAATGCCCTTGACCTTGGAGTTTTTCAGCATGATCTTGAAGGCTTCGGTAACTTTCTCGGTGGTGGCACCGCCACCAACGTCGAGGAAGTTGGCCGGCTCGGCACCAAACAGCTTGATGGTGTCCATGGTAGCCATCGCCAGACCTGCGCCATTCACCAGACAGCCAATGTTCCCATCGAGCGAAATGTAGGCCAGATCAAATTTCGACGCTTCGATTTCGTCGGCATCCTCTTCATCCAGATCGCGATAGGCCACTATTTCCGGGTGGCGGTAAAGCGCGTTGGCGTCGAAATTGAATTTGGCGTCGAGCGCCTTGATGTTGCCATTGCCCTCAAGAATCAACGGATTGATTTCGGCCAGACTGGCGTCGGTTTCCATGTAGCAGGTATATAGCTTCTTCAAGGTATCCACAGCCTGCGCCATTGACGCTGCCGGCACACCGATGCCACTGGCCAATTCGTTCGCCTGTGCATCGGTCAGTCCGTTCGCGGGATCGACAAACACCTTGATGATTTTTTCCGGCGTCTTGTGCGCGACTTCCTCGATGTCCATGCCGCCTTCGGAAGAGGCCATCATTGCAACCTTCTGCGTGGCGCGGTCTGTCAGCGCGGCGACGTAGTATTCTTTTTTAATGTCAGCGCCCTCTTCGATCAGCAGACGGCGCACTTTTTGACCCTCGGGGCCGGTCTGATGCGTCTTGAGCTGCATACCCAGGATGGCATTTGCGAAGGTCCTGACTTCATCCGGGCTCTTGGCGACTTTCACACCGCCACCCTTGCCGCGTCCTCCCGCGTGAATCTGTGCCTTGACCACCCAAACCCTGCCACCGAGAGTTTCCGCTGCCTTGACTGCCTCGTCGACTGAAAAGCAGGGAATTCCGCGCGGGGTAGTCACACCGAATTTCTTCAGGAGTTCCTTGCCCTGATATTCGTGGATCTTCATGCGTCTTCCTTGTTGTAGTTGCTGCGTTGATCGATAACCCGCGCTGAATCATGAGTGCAGTTGGCCTAGTGCTCCTTGACCAACCCGGGCAATGGCGCCGGACTGTCTCCGAAATTACTTTGTTGGCGCATCGCGCCGGCCAGACTTGAAAGCCAGGATTCTGGAACAGATTGCGCTCGATCTTTTCCAAAATACCGAGCCCGGAATGCTCTCTTTCACCTGCCCCGCGACACGCTACAGCGCTAATGTTGCGGCGCGAAATACTACCATAAGCATACTTAATCGAAGCTTACAGGCCGGGGGTTGCCGCTTGCCGGACCCTCCAAACGAAAACTCGTTGGCGTCAGCAGGGGCTGCCTTGCGCCGGGGATCGAAGAACTTGCGATGCAATGGCGGGAGGACGATACGTTTTGTTCGATGCTGTCACATGGCTGCGCTGGCGAATAAATGCAGTGCTGGGAACCTGCCGTGTGCAAACCACGCGATCAAGGCCCCGTATTGCCAACGCCGACTTTTCAGCCGAGCGGTGGCTAACTGCCGCGTCGGGTTTCCTGCAATGTTTTCAGTTCCGGAAGCTTGACCCGCTTTCGATCCGGCTCCACCGCTGTTAACGCCTCGACTTCCTTCATGGTGTCTTTGCAGCGCCTTGTCAGATCGAGATAGACACTGGTGCCCTCGACCTTCCATGCCATTTCCACCTCGGTCAGCGCACGCATCACCTTGGCCGGCACACCACCGGCCAGCATGCGCGGCGGAATCTCCATCCCGGCCTTGACGAAGCTTTGCGCCGCGACAATCGCTGATTCACCGACTACCGCATTGTCCATCACCACCGCATTCATGCCGACCATGCCGTTCTTGCGCACAATGCAACCGTGCAGAATTGCACCGTGACCAATATGTCCGCGCTCTTCGACGATCGTGTCGCTGCCGGGAAAGCCGTGCATCACGCAGCAATCCTGAACATTGGCACCGGCGCCAATAAACAGGCGGCCGAAGTCGCCACGCAAACTGGCGCAGGGCCCGATGTAGGCACCGGCACCCACAACCACGTCGCCAATCAAAACGGCGGATGGATGGACAAAGGCAGTAGGGTCCACCACCGGCACGATGCCGTCGATCTCATAGACCTTCATCGGACGTTCCTCAATGTTGATCCTGGTTTGTCGCTCAATCGATATGTCGCCGGCTCTGAACCACAAAGAAGCGACCGGCAACAAAGGCACTATCCGTCAGACAGGCATTCGCCGCTGGATTGGCTCCTGTTGCATGAAAATCAGAAAATCCTGCCGACTGATTGACGAAGACGCCGCCCGTCAGGTTGATCGACAGCGCCACGCCCACGTGCAATGCAATTTCTTCCGCGTGTTCGATGATCACATGATTGCTCGAATACACGCCAAAGGTGATCGCCCCCTGCTCGCGGATCACGCGCGCCGCCGTCGCCAGGCTTTGCGCCGTTGTTGCGGTTTCCACCACAAGCGTAATCGGACCGAAGCGTTCTTCCATGTAAGCACGCTCATCCGCCACATCGACCTTGAGAATCAACGGACTGTGCACGCGTGCCTCGGGCCACTGCGGATGCGGTATCAGACTTGATTCACGCAGCACCTCACCGAGCTCACCGGCCCCCTCCAGGCGCGCCAGCGTCGCTGGCGATTGCAGTGCACCCAACACTTCCACGGCGCGTGCGGGATCCTCAAGAAACTTCGACACAGCCTGGGCCAGATCGTGTCCGAACTGTTCGGAAGACACCACACCGTCCGGTGTTCTCACACCCTCGCGTGAAACCAGGATGGTCTGCGGAGTGGTGCACATCTGCCCCGAATACAGCGACAAGGTAAAGGCCAGATTTCGCAACATTGCCTTGTAGTCATCGATCGAGTCGACCACGATGCAATTGACACCTGCCTTCTCGGTATAGACGTTGGCGTGGCGGCAGTTCTCTTCCAGCCAGTTGCCGAAATCCGGACCGCCGGTGTAGTCAATCAGGCGCACGTCGGGCCGCATCGCGACATCCTTGGCAACCGGTGCTCCGGGTTCGTCGATCAACAGGCTAATCAGGTTCGGATCAAAACCGGCCTCTTTCAGCACACTACGAGCGACAGCAACGCAAATCGCCAGCGGCAGAATTACCGTGGGATGTGCTTTGACAATTACCGAATTGCCGGTCACCAGACTGGCGAAGATGCCCGGATAACCGTTCCAGGTCGGGAACGTCGAGCAGGCAATGACCAAAGCCACACCGCGCGGCATGATGGTGAAGGTTTTCTCCATTTTCAGTGGAGGATTCTTGCCCTGGGGCTTTTCCCAGATAGCCGTCTCCGGCACGTGCTTCATCTCGCGCCAGGCGTAGACCACCGCCTCCAGGCCTCTATCCTGGGCATGCGGCCCGGCGGCCTGAAAGGCCATCATCAAGGGCTGACCGGTGGTGTGCATGACGGCATGCGCCATCTCGAAACTGCCATTGTTCAGGCGTTCCAGAATCTCTGCGCAGACACCTGCTCGCGTGTCGGCGCCGGCCTTGATCCAGTTCGGCATGGCGGACTTGCCGGCGGTGATCAGGGCATCGGGACTGCAACGTGGATAACCGATGTTCAACGACAGGCCGTAGGGAGAAACTTCAGCTCCGCCGCGCTCGATTACTCCTGGCTGATCCAGGTAAAACTGGGCTCCGCGATAGGCTTCGAAAGCCTTGCGGCCGTCTTCGACAGCCTTCTCTCCATAGGCGCGCGGGCTTTCGGAATAGGGACTCCAGTAGCCGCGCGACTCGATGGCTTCGACGGCTTTCTGCAGCAGGGCCTGATGCTTCAGGAACAATAGATGGGGCATTTTTGACCTCCGGAGTATTCGATGAGTTATTGATTCTGGAAAATCTGCATCAGAAACGATCGTGCACGGGCTTAAAGCATCGTGACCCACTCCTGTGCCCAATTGAGCGCTTCTTCATCAGGCAAGGGCTGGGTGCAGGCATCAATTTCCAGCCGATCACCTACCTTGTTCGCACCGCATTGGGCAAACAGGGCGTCCATATCCTTGCCTGCCTTGCAAAATGTGGCCTTGTAGGTCTGGTCACCAAGCGCGATTACGCCGTAGTTCAGAAACGAAAGATCCGGCATTTCCGCCCTGAGACGCTCCGCCAAAGGAATGATGTTGTCCGGCAGTTCGCCGTCGCCATGAGTCGAAGTACACACCAGCACGACCTCACATCCATTCAGATCCACACTCCCGGCATCCGCATCCGCGGCGATTTCCACTTCATGGCCGAGGGCGGGAAGATTATCGGACAGATGGTCGGCACACATCTGGGCATTGCCCGACTCGGTGCCGACGATGATCAGTATGTTGGCCATGATGCCATTCCTTCAGACGTCTCTAACTGGGTGAGCGATAACGTGATACATTTTTATTGTACCTTGCCGGGACTTTTTGTGTCATAATTAATTTGATACTATTTCAATATTTCATGTTGCATACATTGTATCTCTTTGCCGCCCGCCGCAAAATCCTTTTATAGTCAGGAAGAGCACCGGAGTAAAGGCACACACATTGTGGAGCGAGTCATGCAAAAACAAGACAAGGGTTTTCTCGATCTCATCGCGACCGGTAACAGGATCGAAGCCCCGGAGGGCGATCAGTTGCGCTGTGCCGGCGTATCGGTACCGACGAACTATCGCAACGAGCTGATGAGGCTGGTGGTGGTTTTTGTCGATTCGGAGCTTGCCGGTGCGGCCGGCTTCTGTCCGTTCATCAACCGCGGGCCGGGCTTGAGAGAGAAGATTGTCGCCGCCAAAATCGTGACCGAAAAATATGTACACGCCGAGCTGGCCTTAGCGCTACTCGAGCCGTTTGGCGTCAATCCCCTGCTCTATGTGCGTTCCCATGCCTGGGATTCGAGACTTGACCGCCAGATTGATCTTGGCACCCGCCGTATCGGCGGAGACAAGCGACTCAACGTCTTCCACTATCCGTTGGAAGGATGGGAGGATGCTGTCGTTTTCAACATGCTGATGGGCGCGGCAACCTCAATACAGCTCGCGGAGATGACAGAGTGCTCCTATATTCCGCTGGCCGACACCATTGCCCAGATTTTGCCTCGTGAAAGCGAACACGCCCGACTGGGTGAGAGCGGCGTCGCCCAAGCCATCGATCGCTGCGGCAACAGCATAGCCGTACAGGCAGCCGTAAATTACTGGTATCCCCGCGTCGCCGCCACCTTTGGCCGGGTGGACTCGGAACACGCAACCACTTATTCCCAGTTTGGCTTGCGTCGTCGCAGCAGCACCGAAATGCTGGCCGACTGGAAAGCACGTTCCACGGCAGCGCTCAAGCGCCTCAAATTGAATGTCGTCAGCTAAATATCCGCCGGAGTTCCGTCAATGACCTATCAGCACATACTGTTTTCGCTTGATGGCGGGATAGCCCGCATCACCCTCAACCGCCCGGATCGGCTCAATAGTTTCAATGGCGAGATGCATCTTGAACTGCGTGAGGCGCTGGCAAGAACACGCGACGAGTCTGCGCGGGTTCTGCTGCTGACAGGTGCCGGACGCGGATTCTGCGCCGGGCAGGATTTGGCAGATCGTGATGTCTCGGCGGGTGGCGAAGCCGTCGATCTCGGCTACAGCATCGAGACTTTCTACAAGCCCCTGATCTTGAGCCTGCGGGCGCTGGAAATTCCGGTGATCTGCGCAGTCAATGGTGTCGCTGCCGGAGCCGGGGCAAGCATCGCACTGGCCTGCGATATCGTTCTTGCGGCCCGCTCCGCTTCGTTCATACAAGCGTTTTGCAAACTCGGACTGGTTCCCGATGCCGGTGGAACCTGGGCCCTGCCGCGTCTAGTCGGTACCGCGCGCGCCATGGGTTTGGCGATGCTCGGCGACAAACTCACTGCCGAACAGGCCGAAGCCTGGGGGCTGATCTGGAAATGCATGGATGATGACATGCTGATGGCCGAGGCCGACAAACTCGCGGTTCACTTCAGTACCGCGCCAACCAAGGGCATGGCCCGTACCAAACAGGCAATTTATGCCAGCAGCGGAAACACCCTGGAACAGCAACTCGAACTGGAACGCATTTGCCAGCAGGAACTGGGGTTTGGTCACGACTATCGCGAGGGCGTTGCTGCGTTCATGGAAAAGCGCAAACCCGTATTCAAGGGCGAATGATGGCGCTGACACCCCAACAGATCGCCGAGCGATGCACGGCAACAATGTGGCCGGACGACCACGCCGCACAGGGACTTGGCATCGTCATCGACCAAACCACACCGGGCGGCGCCATGGTAACGATGAAGGTGCGCCCGGACATGGTGAACGGACACGGCATTTGCCACGGCGGCTTCATATTTGCGCTGGCCGACACCAACTTCGCCTATGCCTGCAACAGCTTTAACCATCGCGCGGTAGCTGCCGGCGTTGACATCAATTTTGTCGCACCGGCCCATCTTGACGATACACTCACGGCCGTCGGCAGTGCTCGTCACCAGGGTGGCCGCACCGGAATTTACGACATCGAAGTTACGAACCAGAACGGCAAGACCATCGCCGTGTTTCGTGGCCGTTCCACCCGAATAAAGGGTCATTTTTTCGACGAAAGTGAATCTGCATGAGCGAGCAAGCATTTATCTGTGATGCCTCACGAACACCCATCGGACGCTATGGCGGCAGCTTGTCCGGTGTGCGCACCGATGACCTGGCGGCACTGCCGATCAAGACGCTTATTGCACGCAATGACAAGGTCGACTGGGGGCACATCGAGGACATCATCTACGGATGTGCCAATCAGGCGGGCGAAGACAATCGCAACGTGGCACGCATGGCCGGCCTGTTGGCAGGTCTCCCCGTCAGTGTGCCGGGAACGACCATCAATCGTCTGTGCGGTTCGGGCATGGATGCGGTGGGCACCGCCGCACGTGCGATAAAAGCCGGAGAAGCATCGCTGATGATTGCCGGTGGCGTTGAAAGCATGAGCCGCGCACCCTTCGTCATGCCAAAAGCCGAAACCACCTTTTCGCGCAGCAATGCGGTATATGACACCACCATCGGCTGGCGCTTTGTCAATAAACTGATGAGGCAACAGTATGGTGTGGACTCGATGCCCGAGACGGCCGACAACGTTGCGTCCGAATTCAGTATAGGGCGCGCCGATCAGGATGCCTTTGCCTTGCGCTCCCAGCAGCGCTGGGCAGCGGCTCAGGCCGCAGGCTTTTTCAAGGACGAAATCGACCCCGTCGAAATCCCGCAAAGAAAGGGCGATCCTAAGATATTCGACACCGACGAACATCCACGCCCCGACACTACGCTGGAACAGCTGGGCAAGCTGAAAGGGATCAACGGTCCCGAACTTACCGTCACCGCAGGCAACGCCTCAGGTGTGAATGACGGCGCCTGTGCGCTGCTGATCGCTTCGGCCGATGCTGCGAAGCACTACGGCTTGACGCCGCGCGCGCGCGTGGTGGCGATGGCCACCGCCGGTGTCGCTCCCCGCATCATGGGTTTTGGCCCGGCACCAGCTGTAAAAAAACTGCTGGCACTCACGGGCCTGCGTCTTGATCAGATGGATGTCATCGAGCTCAACGAAGCTTTCGCGGCACAGGGTTTGGCAGTGACCCGCGAGCTTGGCCTGGCCGACGACGATGCTCGGGTCAACCCCAATGGCGGCGCGATTGCGATCGGCCATCCGCTGGGAATGAGCGGCGCGCGTCTGGTGACGACCGCAATGTACCAACTGCATCGCACGAACGGGCGCTATGCGTTATGCACCATGTGCATCGGTGTCGGGCAAGGTATTGCAATCATCATCGAACGCGTTTGATATTCGGTGCTGGCTGATGTGCCGGCATTGATGCCCACCGATCACTTCTCCGGCCATGCGGCGGGATATGCGAGGGCGCGGCCCTCCTATCCGCCTGAGCTGTTTGTCTGGCTGGCACAGGCTTGTCCCGCGCGCAACCTGGTTTGGGATTGCGCGACCGGGAACGGTCAGGCCGCATCGGCGCTGACGGAATATTTTCAGCGCGTGCATGCCACTGATCTCTCCGCCGAACAGTTGGCGCAAGCCCCGCCCCATCCAAATATCAGTTACCGGACTGCGCCGGCCGAGGAAAGCGGTTTGGCTGATCGCAGCTGCGATCTGATCACCGTCGCACAGGCCTTGCACTGGTTTTGTACCGAGGATTTTTACGCGGAAGTTCGACGGGTGCTGAAACCGGGAGGCCTGTTTGCCGCGTGGACGTACTCGCTGCTTCAGGCTGATGCGGACCTGAATGCGATTGTCAGTCATTTCCATACGCACACCATAGGTCGCTATTGGCCGGAGGAACGCCGCTGGGTGAACCTTGGCTACCGCGAGATGCCCTTCCCTTGTGCCGAGATTGCCACGCCTGATTTTGAAATCCGTCTCGAATGGACGCTGGCCGATCTGCTCGCCTATCTGCACACCTGGTCGGCCACACAACGTTGCATCCGGGAAACCGGTGTCGATCCCTGCGTTGCCCTGCAAGCACAACTGAGCGAAGTTTGGCCCCGCCCGGAATCAAGAAGGACCATAATCTGGCCCCTGGCCCTTCGCTGCGGGAGATTCGAATGACCCCCTCTGACTCCAATGAATCCGTAGGCACACTTGCGACCGAAGTAGCTACCCTCGGCGGCGGTTGCTTCTGGTGCCTTGAAGCCGCTTTTGTTCAATTGTCCGGTATCGAGTCGGTGGTGTCCGGCTATGCCGGCGGCCATATGCAGCATCCTGACTACCACAGTGTGTGCAGCGGGGATTCAGGTCACGCCGAGGTGGTCGAGGTGCGCTTCGACCCGAAAGTGATTGACTATCGAACACTGCTGCAGGCTTTCTTCGCGATTCATGACCCGACCACGCTCAATCAACAGGGCAACGATGTCGGTACTCAATACCGCTCGGTGATATTCACTCACTCCGCAGAACAGGAGGCGATCGCCAAAGCGTTGATCAAGGAGCTGACGGAGACGAAATACTGGCCAAATCCCATCGTCACCGCCGTATTGCCAGCGCCGACTTTTTGGCGCGCCGAGGCGGGACACCAAAGCTATTTCGCCAACAACCCCGAGCAGGGATACTGTCGGGTCGTGGTGGCGCCAAAGGCGGCGAAACTGCGCAAGCTTTTCGCCGGACGACTAAAGACCTAGTTCTGGGATCGATGGTGCTCGCCATTCACAGCCGTGTTGCCGCTTTGATGTTGATGGTGCTCGCCAGCTTTCTATGGTCGACCGCCGGCGTGGTGACACGCCACCTCGATAGTGCGCAAAGCCTCGAAATTACGTTTTGGCGCAGCTTCTTCACTTTGCTGTCGCTCGGCCTGATTCTGCGTTTGTGGCGCGGACCTGGACTGATACGCCGCATGTTTGCCGCGGGCCCGCGCTTGTGGGCCTCGGGCATTTGCTGGTCGATCATGTTCACGGCATTCATGATTGCGCTGACGCTGACAACGGTTGCCAATGTACTGGTCACCATGGCCATCGCACCGCTTCTGACTGCGTTGGTCGCGCGCATCGCGGGCGGTCACTCATTGCCGCAACGGACCTGGTGGGCAATTTTTCTGGCTGGCATCGGCATCGCCGGCATATTCGGCGGACAACTATCTGAGGCGGGGAGCGTAAGTGGCCTGCTGGTCGCGCTTTGCGTGCCCTTTGCTGCAGCTGTCAACTGGACACTGGTCAAGCAGTCCGGCGATTCGGACATGGTGCCGGCGATACTGATCGGTGCCGGCATCTCCAGCCTGGCCACCCTCCCACTGGCCTGGCCTCTATCAGCCAGCAATCACGACATCGCCCTCTTGGCGGGGCTGGGCATGTTTCAGCTTGCAGTTCCATGCTCTCTGGCGATTATCGCGGCGCGCAGTCTGAGCGCGCCCGAAGTTTCCTTGTTGGCGCTGCTCGAAATCATCTTCGGTATCGGATTGGCCTGGCTCGGAGCTGGTGAGCAACCGGGCTCCAATGTTCTGATCGGCGGTGCGATGGTAATTCTTGCACTCGCCGGCAATGAATGGCTGGGGTTGCGTCAGGCGCGTGTCACGGCTTCCCGAGCGACTATTCTGCGTCCGGCTGATTGAGCGGAACGCTATCGGCAAAAGCGGGCAGCCGCATGCAGGTCTCATGGATGCGCATGATCGTTGGTACGTGATCCAGTCGTGAATTGAAGCGCTGCGCATTGAAGATTTGAGGTATCAGGCAGATATCCGCCAGGCCGGGTGTGTCTCCATGACAATACATGCCGGTATCCACATTGTCGCGAAGCATGGACTCCACAGCCGCTAGCCCGGTTTCAACCCAATGGCGATACCAGGTATTCTTTTGCTCGTCCGATATCCCCAGAGTCTTGCTCAGATATGTCAGCACGCGCAGATTGTTGAGCGGATGAATCTCGCACGCAATGGCCAGTGCTATTGAACGCGCGCGCGCGCGGCCCGCAGCATCGGACGGCAGTAGAGGAACTTGCGGATGCGTCTCGTCGAGATATTCCACAATTGCGAGCGACTGGGTCAAAATTGTTCCGTCATCATCGAGCACCGGAACCAGTGCAGCAGAATTCAAGGACTTGAATGCGGTGGCAAACTGTTCTCCGCCTCCCTTCACCAGATGCACTGCCAGGTAATCGTAGTTGAGTCCCTTGAGCGCCAAGGCAATGCGCACACGAAAACTGGCGGAGCTTCGAAAATAGCTATAAAGTTTCATGACTTGCGTATAGGCGATCAGTGATTGGGAATACGGCCAATTACCCGCTTTGCAGTTTTGTATCCAGATACAGAAAACAGCAATTGGGGGAGTTGACCGGTCCTGCTCGAAACAAGCTCCCATCCAGTGCCGGGAATAGAATGACAGGACTATAGCGTTGACCCATTCAATGTCAAAGATTGCCCGCCTGAAAACATATCGCCGAACATGCTTCGGCAGCGTATGCGCCGTCCTGATTGCGACGGCGCTATTGCCTGTGCATGCGGTCGCCGAAACCGGATTTGATCTCGAATTGCAAAGCAGTGATCGGCTTGATATCCGGAGACTTGGCCGAGTCTCAGAGGATGAGCGCTCAGTATTGCGCATCGAATGGCGAGTGGCGCTGGCGAGAGGCGAAGAAGCAGAAACGGTACGCTCTGTGCTCGACAGATTGCAATTGCTTGAAGTGGAAATCAGTGCAATAGGCCGCCGGATCATGAGCATGCCAAACCGGACGGCGGAAAAAACCGTCGCCGCTACACCTGCGGAATCCCCGGAAAACAAAGGACTTGATTCCGGCACGCGCCTGTTGGTTGCCAATATCGCGGCGGCGAGTCTGGTGGCCTTGTGGTTGTTCCGTCGACGCAAAGCTGCCGGAACCGCTACCGCAAGTCGAGGCAAATCGGCCTCGTCGAAACCGGCTGCTGAACCAACAGAGACGATCGCGGATCAACTCATCGAGAGGCAAGCAGGCCCGTCTGCGGACCAAGCAGCGAGGATTGAACCTCGCGTCACCAAGGCTCCCGCTTCTGTCAACGAGACAAGCGACCGCCCAGCAGAATTGGCCACTGCGAACATCAAGGACGTGAAAATACCGTCTGCAGCAAACTCGGAAGCGATGGGATCTTCATCGAAACACGCGGACCGGCAAGCCGCAGTGCGCTCGGACACAGCGACTCCGTCAGTCGCCCAAAAGACCCAGACCAAATCTCCCGCGAAGCCGATGGAAAAAGCTGACGAGCCAACCTTGCAACTGGCCGAAATCATGCCCTCGATGGG
>JAIPCS010000052.1 GCA_021738105.1 Sulfuritalea sp. | reverse complement strand
AGCCGATCTGAAGAATTAGCAGCGATGAAACAAGGCAACGGAGCACGGACATTGAGCTGAAGGCGGGCGCGGTTACGTGCGCATGGAACGGGGCTGCATCTTAGCCATGCAGACCGGTGAGGTCAATGTGACGGATGACGCGCGGTGACTGTGTCGGGTTCCGGGAGCTTGCCAATACGTGCCTGGCAATTCGCCGGGAACAGGGGTCCGCCGCGGCTGCTTCTCCTGCGATGTCATCCCGCCCGTTTGAAAACCTGCTGACGCAGGGAGAGCAGATCCTGTCGTTCGGTCTTGCGCAGCTGGCCTCGCGGGTTGCGTACGGTGAACTCGCGCTTGATCGGGAAGTTTATGTTCGGCACCAGCCATAGCGTGATCGCGAACTGCCCGCCATGAGTGGTATTCCATCCCCGTCCTTCGATCCGGAATGTATCGAAACTGCCGGCCGGAACGGTGATGGTTTCCCTCTGTGTAATCTGCATGTCGTAGTACGCATTTGACTGATCCCCGTCTCTGCTCAAGCGAAAAGCCGCTGTCCATTTCTTGCCGACCTGAAATACAGCCGGCGTCCATTGGACCGGGGTTTCATACTCGAACTTTCCGAATTTGATCGCATTTCCCATCAGATCAAAGATGAACTTGCCGTGGTTCAACTCGACCCGGTCAGCGTCGTAGTCGATTCCCGTGACCCTAAAGTTGGCCGTCTTTTCCTCGATGCCGGTAAGAAAATCGGTTTGCTGATAAACCGCTTTATCGTCAATGGTGTAAATGCGCTCCAACGGATAAATCCCGGCGGAGTACGGGTTGGCCGATGGTGTGATGAGCACGGGCACCGCGACATTCGGATGGATGTCCAGCATCGGTTCGCCGGTCCCTGATTTTTTGCCAGGGCCGGTGGATGGACCGGCCGCTTCAGTCGCAGCCTTTTCCAGTTGCTCCACCACCTGTTGGTCATTGCGTTGGCGCGCGAGAGCCAAGCGGTCCACTTCCAGGCGTTCCTGTCGTTTGCGCTCCAGTGCCTGTTGTTGCACGCGCTGTTGTTCAAGCGCAAGTCGTTCTCTTTCGAGTTGTTCCTGCTCCTGTGCCTGTTTGCGTTTCAGTGCTTCGCGCTGGTTTTTGTCCTGGATCCGCTTCAACTCCTGTCGCTGCTGTTCCTCCAGCTGTTTGAGCTCGGCGGCGAGTCGTTGTGCTTCGGCAAGACGCAATTTCTCGCGTTCCGCCTGTTCCTCGGCGAGGCGCTTCTGTTCGCTGATTCGTTCCAGTTCCTCTTTTTGCCGTTTCTCTGCGGCGAGCTTTTCAGCCTTGAGCTTTTCGGCTTCCGCCTTGGCTTTTTCGGTTTCGGCCAGCAGCCGGTTGAGTCGCATCTGGGCGATTTCCGCAAAGCGGCCATTGGGAAAGCTGCGCAAATAGGCCACCCAATCTTCCAGTTTGCGTGAAGACTTGATGCGCGTCCATTCCGTGATGTCCGCTTCAACCAGTTTCTCGAGCTCGGTTTCAGTGAGCTTCTTGCGATCGCGGTCGAAAATGAAAACTTCGCTTTCCAGCGAGGTGGTTTCCCAGGGAATCTGTTCACCGCCCGATGCCAGGCGCACATTCAGGCGCACGCGTTTCAGTGCATCCTCGATTCGGGTACCGCGCTTGCCGAGTTCGCGCACCAGATTCTCGGTATAGAGCCCGTTTCCACCTTCACCGTCGGATGCCACGCTGCCCGGCGCCGTGGCATAGGCCAGCAGACTGCCGACCGGCGCATCGAACTGCGAGAGCCCTTTGCGTTCGGGTCGGTAGGCGGCGCCAAAGGGATTGTTGCGACAGGCATCGAGTATGACGATAAAGGTCTTGTCTTTTGCCGCGCTCAACTGGCCGAGTAGCGCACCAAGGTCGATACAGCGTTGCTTGATGTGTTCCTGCTGCGACACATGTGCGTCTACCGGCAAGAGATAGTTGCGCCAGTCGAGTTGGGCGCCGTGGCCGGCGTAGTAAAACACCACGAGTTTCGCCGACGAGCTATTCGCCGCATTCCCGAAGCGTTCGATCGCTCCCATCATGTCGACACGATTGACGTCCAGTTGCGAATCGACGGTAAACCCCGCCTGGGTAAACAGCCCGCTGACGGCCTTGGCATCGTTCACCGGATTGAGCAAGGGCGCGCCGGGATATTGGCCGTTGCCGATGATCAGTGCCAGCTTGGACGGATCCGCGACAGGTCCGGCCGCCCAGCTGCGCCTGAACGACAGGGCCGGAGGCAAGGCGGCCAGTGTCTTGATGAAGGTGCGGCGGCTCGTCATGGTATCGGGACTATGGACTCGTCAGGCGTTCAGAAACGGTTTTTCCATTCCCGGATGGCGGTGAATGTCTCCACCGCATCATCTGGCGCATGGCCGAGGCGGCTGGCGGCCGCAGCACGCACGGCGGGCTCATCCCAGCGCAGGAAGGGATTGGTTTCCAGTTCAATATTAATGCGGGTGGGAATCGTGGCGCGTCCGGCGGCGCGTTCACGGTCTACGTGTTCGCTGCGTTTTTGTACGGCAATGCTGCCCGGCTCGACCGCCAGTGCGAAGCGCATGTTGCTTTGGGTGTACTCATGGGCGCAGTACACCAAAGTCGGCGCTGGCAATACGGCAAGTTTGGCCAGAGAGTTCTGCATTTGAATGGGTGTGCCCTCAAACAGTCGACCGCAACCGGCGCCGAACAGCGTATCGCCACAGAACAGCGCGCCGTCCTCACCCAGACTTGGGCCATAATAGGCGATGTGCCCGCGCGTGTGTCCGGGTACGGCTATGACCTCGAATTCGAGGCTGAGTTCCGGCAGCATGATGCGCTCACCACCCGTCAGCGGGTGGCTGACCCCGTCAATGTTCTCCAGACTTGGGCCGAAGACGGGCACCGGAAAACGGGAGAGCAGTTCAGCCAGGCCGCCGACGTGGTCACCGTGATGATGGGTGGCGAGAATGGCGCAGAGGCGGTCGCCGCTGCGTTCCAGATGGGCCAGTACCGGAGCGGCGTCGCCCGGGTCAACCACGGCGACATGGCCGGCGTCGCGTAGCAGCCAGATGTAGTTGTCGTCGAAAGCGTGCAGGGCAAGTATTTCAGTCATAAAGCGATTTTCTCCAAACGGGACGCAATGTCAATTCAAGGATTCGAAGACTGGCTGGGTACGCCAGCCGGGCAGTATGTGCTCAACTGGGAACAGCAGACGCACGACCTGCTGGTTGCCGATATTTTTGGTTTCAATGCGGTACAGCTGTCCTTGCCCAATCATGATTTTCTGCGCGCCAACCGCATGCCTTTTCGTTTTCGTTGTGACGACGGACGCTACGACGGCAGTTCCGAAGTGCGCTCTGATTTGCATTATCTGCCCTTTGCCGCCAATAGTATTGATCTGGTGGTCATGCCGCATACGCTGGAATTCGACGCCAATCCACATCAGGTGCTACGTGAGGTGGAGCGCGTGCTGGTACCTGAAGGGCACGTGATTGTCACCGGTTTCAATCCCTTCAGTCTGTGGGGAGCCAAGCGCAAGCTGTCGCGGCAGCAGACGCTGGCTCCCTGGCGTGGGGCTTATCTGAGCGTGCCGCGATTGAAAGACTGGTTTTCGCTGCTCGGCCTGGAGATGCAGGCTGGCGCCTTTGGTTGCTATGCGCCTGCCGTGACTCAGGAAAAATGGCTGCGCCGCTTCAAGTTCATGGATGTGGCCGGTGACCGCTGGTGGCCTATTGCGGGCGCGGTGTATGTCGTGCAAGCGGTCAAGCGCCAGCATGGCATGCGTCTGATCACTCCGGCCTGGCATGACCGCAAGGCGCGGGCCAAGGCCTTGGTAACCGTGACTCAGAAAGTGGATCAATGATTGATATTTTTACCGATGGCGCCTGCAGCGGTAATCCCGGTCCCGGTGGTTGGGGTGCCATTTTGCGCAAGGGCGACACCGAAAAGGAGCTCTTTGGCGGCGAAGCGCTGACCACCAACAACCGCATGGAGATGACCGCCGTTATCGAAGCCCTGCGCGCCTTGAAGGGTACGGTACAGGCGCGTGTACATACCGATTCGCAGTATGTGCAGAAGGGCATCAGCGAATGGATCCACGGCTGGAAGCGGCGCGGCTGGAAAACCTCGAACAAGGAGCCGGTCAAGAACGAGGATCTGTGGCGCGAGCTGGATCGGCTGGCGGCGCTGCATTCGATCGAGTGGATATGGGTCAAGGGTCACGCCGGGCATGTCGAGAACGAGCGCGCAGACGTATTGGCACGGCGCGGCGTTGAGCTGGTTCGCAACGGAGGGTAAATGCGCAAGATCATTCTGGACACCGAAACCACCGGGCTCGATTTCCGAACCGGTGATCGCGTCATTGAAATCGGTTGTGTCGAGTTGCATGGCCGCCAGCTCACCGGCCAGCGTTTCCACGCCTATATCAACCCGGATCGTGTGATCGACCCCGGTGCCATTGCGATCCACGGCCTGACCAACGAATTTCTGGCCGACAAACCCAAGTTCGCCGAAATCGCCACCGACTTCATGAATTTCGTGCGAGGCGCCGAACTGGTGATCCACAACGCGGCCTTCGATGTCGGTTTCCTCAACAATGAGTTGGGCCTGGTGAAGCAGGAAAATATCGAGCAACTCTGCAGTGATGTCATCGACACACTGCGCATGGCTCGCGAAATGCGGCCGGGCAAGAAGAACAACCTCAACGCCCTGTGCGCCGAATTCGGGGTCGATAACTCCGGTCGCCAGTTGCACGGTGCCTTGCTCGATGCCGAACTGCTGGCCGAGGTGTATCTGGCCATGACCCGCGGCCAGAATTCGCTGGAGATCGAATTTGACAGCCCGGTGGTCGACTACTCGATGGGCGGAACTCGCAAGCGGCCGCCGCTGAAGGTGCTGGGAGCAACTGCGGAGGAACTGGCGGAGCATGAGAAGGTGCTGGACGAGATTGCCAAAGCGAGCAAGGGCAACTGCCTTTGGCGCTCTCTTGAGAGCGCGCAGCAGTCCTGAGAAGAACCGAGGTCGTATTGCGCGCACTCTTTCTGATCGATTCGATTACCGAGATCACTACCGCCATGGCCGATGCCGTGGTGGTTTCGGGCTCACACGGTGGCCGCTCAGCGGCAGGTTTTGCGCTTGACGTCCGGCCGCGACCGTATGCGGTATTTTTCAATGATGCCGGCATCGGCAAGGACGGTGCCGGAATCGTTGCTTTGGGTAGCCTCGAAGAGGCCGGTGTCGTTGCTGCAAGTTATGGTCACGAATCCGCCTGTATCGGTGATGCAAGCGACGGCCTGACGTGTGGTGTGGTTTCCGCCGCCAACGCCCTGGCCCGCGCCGCCGGTTTGAAGCCGGGTCAGTCGGTTGCGGCGGCAGTTGAAGTCCTCAGAAGGCTTCCGGAAAATATTGCTGCGGGCCGCGTCAACTAACCACAAAAAGTGCGCATTGATAGTCGGGTGACCTGTTTCTGTAACCCGCGAACTCATGGTCGCTAGCACGGCATTTCCGATCATAAACAATCACTATTTATTTAAGAGTATTATAAATATCTGATTAATAGATAGAAAATGAGCTTTTCGATTCGGTCCGAGCGATTGTTTTCCCAGCAAAATACTTCCTAAAGTATTTTGTCTGTCTGCCGTAGTTACGTTATAGCGGTAGCAGACCCCCTGCGTTTTCCACGTCCAGCCCCGGTTCCCGAAATGACAAAATTGAATCCAGATTCGTTTGCTCCCGGTTTTTCGACAATGGGTCTCCTGGGGCGTGCGACTTGCGCATTGCGCAAGCTTGATCTCACGGGTGTCGGGAAGCGCGCATTTCTCACGCTTGGCTGATTCGAAAAATGGCGCGATTTCTCTCCCACTGGCTCACCCTAAGTCTTTCATTGCTGGTGTTCGTGCCGGTTCTGATCATTTACGGTTTTCTGCTTTTATTTTTGGCACCGCAGTTCAAGATCTATGTCGAAAACGAAAACGGTGCCATGAATCAAGCAGTTTCCGCGCAGATTGATTCCTTGCTGATGTCGACCGTAGGCGCGGTGAAGCGTTTGGGGGATCAAATTGCGGTATTTCCCGATAGCGACTCAAGTATCGCTTTGCGGCTTGACACCCTGGCCTCCACAGACCCAAAACTGGAAGCCCTGTATCTGCTTGATGCCAACAACCACGTCATCAGCGCGGGTCTGGACCGCAGACGGCAGTCATTTCGGGAAGTGTCTTCTGCAATGGACTTTTCCGAGCGCCGCTATGTCATGGACGCCCGACATAGTGATCAGGTGAGTTGGTCCGAGGCCTTTCGGTCCGAGCGCGGCGAAATGGTGGTCGAGGTGGCGATCCCTGTAAAAAATCGAATGGTGGTTGCCGAACTGAATCTGCTCCAGTTGTCCGCCGCTGTCCGCGGCCTCGGTCATCCTGGTGGTTTGGAGGCAATTCTGGTCGACCGCGAAGGTCATATCGTTGCACATTCGGATGTCGACAAGAGCCTGACTCATGAAGTCCTGAGCGAGAACAGCTTGATCCAGGAAGCGCTCAAGGGAAAGATCACAAACGGCACCATGGTGATAGGCGGCGTCGAATACACCGGGACCGCCCGGCCGGTTCCAGGCCTGGGTTGGGCGTCACTGGTCATTCAACCGAAGGCATCGGTGTATGCCGCACAACGAACCCTGCTGTGGGGATTGCTGCTGGGTTTCCTGCTGTCCTTGGTGCTGGCCTTGATCTTTGCGTGGTCTCTGGCCCGTATCGCTTCGCGCCGGATGCGAGCTTTCAGCGATCACATGCTGGCGGTCGCCGGCGGTGACTACGGCGCCAAATTTCCCGACTCGCGGGTTACCGAGATCAATGAACTGGCGCACAACATGCGGCGGATGGCAGTGGCCGTGCTGGAGCGTGAATCGCGATTGCAGCATCGCGAGGCGGAGTACCGTGACGTCGTTGAAGGCATCGACGATTTGATCCTTCGCATGGATACGGACAGACGATTGTTGTTTGTCAATCATGCTTCGCGGCGATATTTCGGCATGGAGCCCGATGCCTGCGTTGGACTGGATGCGTTTGATTTCGTGCATCCCGATGATCGGGAAAAAGCAAGAAAGGGATTTACCCTCTGGTGCCAGGAAGACGGCACGTCCATCCATTGGGAAAACCGCGTGCTCAGTCACAGTGGTGTCGTACATCTGATGCAGTGGAACGTATCTGCCATGCGCGATTCCTGCGGATACGTCCTCGGGTATACCAGCATCGCCCGTGACGTTACGGCACAACGTCATGCCGAAACCCATCAGCGCCTGGCGGCCAGTGTGTTCAATTCAAGTTCGGAAGGCATCATGATCACCGATGCCGACATGCGCATCATTTCAGTCAATCCGGCGCTGCAAACCATCACCGGATATGCGGTGGGCGAGGTGATCGGCAAGAGCCCGGAGCTTTTTGATTCCGGTCGCCATGATTCGGATTTCTATCGGGCAATTGGTGAAGAAGTCGGCATCGATGGCCATTGGCGCGGTGAAATCTGGAGCCGACGCAAGAGTGGCGAGGTATTCCCGGGATGGCTGGCGGTTACCGCCGTGAAGGATGCCGATGGCGCACTGACCCATTACATTGGCAGTTGCTTCGATATCAGCGAGCGCAAGGACGCCGAACGGCATCTTCAGTTCATGGCCAATCACGATGCCCTGACCTTGCTGCCCAATCGAGTGCTTCTGGATGACCGCATTCGGCAGGCTATTGTCACCTCGCGGCGCAAGGAGAGTCGCACGGCGATTCTGCTGTTCGACCTGGATCGCTTCAAATTGATCAACGACACCCTCGGTCACGATGCCGGGGACCATGTACTGGAAGCTGTTGCTTCCAGGCTCACCGGGCAACTGCGTGAAACCGAAACCGTGGCCCGTCTCGGTGGTGACGAGTTCATCATTCTGGTGCCGGACATCGAGTCGATCGATCACCTGTCGGTACTCGCACAGAAGATTCTGCTCATCGTCGCGGAGCCTTATGTCGTCGGCGAAAAAGAGCTGCACATTACACCAAGCATCGGCATCAGCATTTTCCCCGACGACTGCGCCGACGGACCGACCTTGTTGCGCAACGCCGAAACGGCGATGTATCACGCCAAAGGCGTTGGCCGCAACAACTTCCAGTTTTTCACCAACTCGATGAACTATGTCGTGCAGGAACGCCTGGCGATCGAACACGACTTGCGCCATGCACTGGAGAAGCAGGAGCTGCTGCTGTATTACCAGCCACAGGTGGACTGCCGCACCGGAGCCGTGAAGGGCATGGAAGCCCTGATCCGCTGGCAGCATCCCGAGCGTGGGTTGATATCGCCGGACAAGTTCATACCGATCGCCGAAGAAACCGGACTTATCGTATCCATCGGCGAATGGGTGCTGCATGAAGCCTGCCGCCAGGCCAAAGCCTGGCACGACATGGGGCAGGACGAATTGCGCATCAGCGTCAATCTTTCGGCACGCCAGTTTCAGCAGGACGATCTGTTGCGGCAGATCTCCAGCGCGCTGCAAACTTCGGGGCTTCCCAGTTCGTCACTCGAACTGGAGATTACCGAAGGCATGCTGATGGAAGATCCGGAAACCGCCGCCGTCTTGCTGCGCACCCTGGCCGGCCTGGGCATTCGCCTTGCCATCGATGACTTCGGTACCGGCTATTCAAGTCTGGCCTATCTCAGGCGCTTCCCCTTGCATCGCTTGAAGATCGACAAATCCTTTGTCCGCGACATTTCCACCGACGTTAACGGGGCACTTATCGTCAGCGCCGTCATCGGGCTGGCCAGCAGCCTGAAAATGGAAGTCATCGCCGAAGGTGTCGAGTCGGTCGATCAGTTGCGCTATCTTGAAAAGAAAGGATGCCACGAGATACAAGGGTACTTTTTCAGCCGGCCGTTGCCGGCCAGCCATTTCACTTCTTTCTGCTATGAGGTACCGGGTCCCGCTTCCAGTTCAGGGGCTGTCGTGAGACCTATCGCCATCGCGAAGATTTCAAAAATCTGAGCCTTCACTGTTCCGAATCGCCGGAAAGCATCAGCACTGTCCAGTTCCCGTCGCACGTGTTTCCGAAAAGTCGGCGATGGCGATACGGCGTAACCTTGAGTTGCCAGCGCGAACAGGCCAATTTCACCAGATCAGTCCCGACTTCGCCGTGACCTCGCATCCCTGCCCGCGGTGCTTGCGGTCTCCGGCCAACATCAAGCAATGATCGTTGGCAAGGGGCCGTGCCTTTCCGCAATCAGCCTCCGACGGCGCCAGGATGAATCCGCAGCTTATTGAATGCCGACGCGACGCTGCCGGTAGCGGACGTAGGCGGTGATATGGGCGACGTCATTCGGGGTCAGGCCGGGTATCGGCTTCATATCGCCAAACTTCCAGTGATGGGCTTGCACTCCGTTTTTGACAGCAAGCTGAAAGGCCGGGTCGCCATGGTGCGAGGGGACGTAGTAGGGATGCAACAACGGCGGTCCTTCCTTGCTGCCATTGAGATTGATGCCGTGACAACTGGCGCAGTTCTTTTCGAACTGTGTCTTGCCAAGCGAGGCGCTTGGCATCAGGCCCGGACTGGGTTTGGGAACCTGCCAAGACTGGGCCATGACGGGCAGACCAATCGCAGCGGCAGCGATGAAGAACGTGATTCTGCGAAGAGGGCTGCGGGACAAGGACTGCATGTCAGTTTTCCTTTTTAGTCGGGGGCTCACCTGCACCGGGTGGCGGCACCGAGCAACAGGAACCGGGTTTCGCATTGGCATGGGCTTCCGTGTTGTGCTTGAGCCAGGCTTGAAAGCTGTCGAGCAAACGCCTCAGCCCTGAATCTGCATCCGGGTTTGACTCGTCTTTTTTACTGGAAACCTTCATGTCTATCGCTTCAAATCGCCAAGCTGCATTGGGCAAATCCTGCGCCCGGTTTCGTCGCGTGCCTGTCGCACAAACAGGGGTATCGGAAATTTGTCGTAAGCGTCTTGTTCAAGAGAAAGCTCAGTTTGCTCGCTTGAGCCCAACGCCAAGATGACGCAAAGATGACAGTTTTGTAATCCGCCGCTATCGAAAAATCGATGCGCTTGCGAGAGTGGTCGGGCGAGCTACAAACGCTCCAGCGTCCGGCGAAACTCCATGCGTACCATCATTCGGGAGACCATGTTGCTGGTGAAGGCAAGGGCAAACCAGCGCTTCTCCGGTTGCACGAAAAGCGCCGTACCGCTGATGCCCGACCAGGTCATCTCTCCGGCCGTGCAAGGCATGGCCGCAGGACCCCAGTCAAGTCTGACGGCAAACCCGAAACCGAATCCGAAGCCGGGTCCGGTGTAGGCAAACGGACCACCGACACCTTCGGGTAACTGATTGCTATGCATTTTCCCGAAGAGGGTTTCGGATATCAGGCGGTCGCCGTCATGCTGTCCGCCATTGGCGAGCATGCGCGCAAAACGGGCATAGTCGGCGAGGGTGGATACCAGCCCCGCGCCGCCGCTGTCCATCCAGGGCCGGTCAGCTTTGCGCACTCCGTACCCGGCCACGCGGGCATGCCATGCCGCGTCGTCGGGGAAAGGCAACGCGAAGCGCGCCTGGTCGGCTTCGGACACTTCAAACCCGGTTTCGCGCATGCCCAGACGATCAAAAATCCGGGTCTTCAGGGATTGCCCAAGCGACACGCCATCGAGCTTGGCGACAATCATTCCCAGCACATCGGTGGAATAGCCATAGCCAAAGTTTGATCCCGGTTGAAAGACCAGAGGCAGCGCGGCCAACCGGCCGATGAAGGTGTCAGCGTCAATCCAGGGAATTTGCCCCGGCAGGTTTGCCTGCAAGTGGATGTTGCGCAATTCGGCGTCCTGGATTTCCCATTCGTAGGTCAGTCCCGAGGTATGTCGCAGGAGGTCGCGCACTGTCGGAGCGCGATCCGGTTTCGCGCCGGATTTCATCCGCAGTTCGCTCAACACGGGCAGGTAGTCTCCTAGTGGCGCATCGAGAGCGAGCAGGCCTTCGTCAATCTGCATCAGGGCCGCGCAACTGACAACGGGCTTGCTCAGCGACGCCAGACGAAAAATCGCCGCATCGTGCATGACCTCATCGCCTTCCGGCCCGAAGCGGCCGGCAGCCTGATGCACCAGTGTCCTGCCCGCCTGTTCGACGTGGACCAGTGCACCGGGAAAGTGCCTCGCTTCGATCTGGTAGGCGAGCAGGCGATCAATGGACGGGTTCATGGTCTGAGCGGTATCCGGGATTTTGAAATGGGCTGGCGCGCGCGCCGCTGGCATCGAGACCTCCGGCGGATTTCAATGCCGCAGTTGATAGCAACGCCGCGCTACTTTCGCGCAAGGCCACGGTGTTGTCAAACCTCATGTGCCCGCTGATACCTGCGCCACGGTGCAGGGCGTACCCGTTTGGGATAGTCGCTTGCGTGCTGTGTCTGCCCCAGAATTTCAGCAGGGGCGGATTGCGACAATGAGGCGGGTGTTGTTGTCGAAGAATTCGCGGGGTCGATTCATTGCGTGACAGGCCTGTCGGCAAGGCAGTTCTCAAGCTTCCAGCCATACAGCCATTCCATCGCGTCGTAGAAGCGTTCCGGGCTGCGGCCTTTCCACAGATCGTTGCGCACCAGACGTTCGACTCCTTTGGCATGGTAGATGCGCCCCATTTCGCGGGAGGACAACACGATGCGGGCAGTGCGGGCAACACGCGAGCGCTGGTAGAGATCGAAGGCCTGGGTGAAGTCATTGGCGTTGACGCGCAGGGCTTCACCCAGCGTCACGGCGTCCTCCAGCGCCATGCAGGCACCTTGCGCCATGTATTGAGTGGTCGGATGAGCCGCATCGCCAAGCAAGGTGGCGCGACCGAAGGACCATTGGCCGATGGGTTCGCGATCGGCGGTAGCCCAGCGCTTCCAGCTCTTGGGCAGATTGATCAACTGGCGCGCTTTGGGGCAGATACCCTGAAAGTAACTCAGCACTTCATCGCGGCTGCCTTCCGTCACCCCCCATTGTTCCGTATCGCGGCTGTGAAAGGTCACCACGACGTTGTACTGCTCACCGCCGCGCAGCGGATAGTGCACCAGATGGCAGTTGGGTCCCACCCAGATGCTGGCGGCATTCCATTGCAGATTGACGGGAAAATCCTCGCGGTCCACCACGGCGCGGTACACGACATGGCCGGTGACGCGGTGCGGGTCATTGACGTACTGTGCCCGCACCCCCGACTTCACGCCGTCGGCGCCGATCAATGCCGTGCCGCGATGGGCGCCGCCAGCCTGATCAAATACGGTCACGCTTTCGTCGTCCTGTTCGATGCGTTCCACCCGGCTCGACGTATGGAATTCCACGCGTTCGGTTTCTTCCGCGCCTTCCATCAAGGCAGTGTGCACATCAACGCGATGGATCACGGCGTAGGGGTTGCCGAAACGCTGGCGAAAGGCCTCGCCCGTCGGTATGCGGCCGACCAGCGTTTCGTCCAGCGCATCGTGCATCACCATCTCGTCGGTGAATACCGAACGGCTGCGCGCCTTGTCGCCGATACCGAGCGCGTCGAAGGCGTGAAAGGCGTTGGGGCCGAGCTGTATGCCGGCACCGATTTCACCAATGTGCGGCGATTGTTCCAGCACCTTGACCGAGAAACCCTGACGCACCAGCGCCAATGCGGCAGCGAGACCGCCGATTCCACCGCCGGCGACGATTACGGGAAGTTGTCCGCTCATGTTCGTCTTTTCCTCAAGATTTATTCGGCATCGCCGATCGTCAGGCCTACCTCGCCGACATCGTCGATATGCCCGTTGATCCGATCGCCGCTGCTGACCGCTCCAACGCCTTCCGGCGTACCGGTGTAGATCAGATCGCCCGCTTCGAGGTGATAGAACTTTGACAGGTCGGCCAGCAGTTCCGGAATGCTCCAGATCAGCTGACTCAAATCCGCGTTCTGGCGGATTTCGCCATTGACCGTCAAATTGATCGCGCCGTCTTTCAGCACCCCCAGGTTGTCGATCGGCATGATTTCACTGCACACGGCGGACTTCTCGAAATCCTTGCCGAGATCCCACGGGCGGCCCTGGTCGCGTGCCACCAGCTGCAGGTCGCGGCGCGTCATGTCGAGCCCGGCGGCATAACCGTAGATCATGCTTTCGGCATCGCTCTCGGATATACGGAAGCCGGGCGCACCGATGGCAACCACCAGCTCCATTTCATAATGGTAGTTGGTGGTGCCGGCCGGGTAGGGTACGGTCGATCCGGATTCGATCAGGGCCGAAGCGGACTTGGTGAAATAGAAGGGCTTCATGCTCGCCTTGTCTACCGGGCGTCCCATCTCGATGGCGTGGGCGTGGTAGTTGCGGCCGACGCAAAAGATGCGGTTGATCGGATAGCGGGCGTTGCCGCCTCGCACCGGCAACGAGCGCACCGGCGGTGGGTTCCAAAGATAGCTGGCTTGAGTCATTGATTTTTCTTTCTGGATTTGAAATCAGCTGCGAACTTCATAAACCCCGAGCTTCTTTTGCAACGGGGCGTCGTCGGCGATGAAAATGAACGCGGGCAGGTCGGCCGATTGATTGGCCAGAGTGATCGGCGTGTAGCCGGGAATGCAGCAGGTGTCAGCCTCGGCCAGTTTGAAGCTGTGGCCATCCGCGTTGACCTCGGCAGCGCCCTCGATCTGATGAAATACCATCGCTGTCGAGCGCGCCGGCATCGCCAGGCGTTCGCCCGGGCGAAGCATCAGCGCCGAGTATCCGAGGATGCGCTGACAATCGTGACCATTCTCCGGGTTGACGTAAGCCACTTGCACGGCGTCCATTGCCGGCTGGCAATGCGCCAGCGCTTCCAGCGTCTTGCGCACGTCTGTCCAGGGATAGCGCAGCATCGGAAAAGTCTGTCGGGTGCGCACAAACATCGGTGATGGCACCACGCCACCACGCTGATAACCCTGCTCGCTTCCTTCAGCCACCACCGGCTGGGCCTTGCCCTCGGTGACGTAGGAGGCTTCAACGTAATACACCAGCGGCAGGTCGAGCACATCGAGCCAGACCACCGGCTGGTCGCCATCATGGCCATGCTCGTGCCAGACTCCGGTTGGAGTCAGGATCAAGTCGCCGCGGTGCATCGGGCACTTTTCGCCATCGATCGTGGTGTAGGCGCCTTCGCCCTCGACGATCATGCGTACCGCATTGGGTGTGTGCTTGTGCGAGGGTGCCCATTCGCCGGGTTGCAGCAACTGCATGCCAAGATAGATGGTTGAGCTGGCCTGCATCTTTTCCAGGCCATGGCCCGGATTGGCCAGCACCAGCACGCGGCGTTCCGCTTTTTCTATGGGAGTCAGTTCACCGGCTTTGAGCAGCAGGGGGCGCAGTTCCTGATAGGACCAGCATGTGGGGCGGGTACGCAATGCCGGCTTGCCCGGCGGCAGCACCGCACGCAGGCTGGGCCAAAGCGGCACCAGATTCTGCTCGGTCAGCGCCGCGCGATAGTCTTCGGGTAGGTCTTCAAGGCGACCAAGCTCTTCCATCACGAATGCTCCTCTATTGTTTTCAGTCCGTTGCCGGTCGGCGCGACAGGGTTGTCTGGTCGATGGCTTCCGGTTCCGTGTAAGGGTGCATCCTAGAATCTCGCCGGATTGCTGTAAATCCTGTGATTACGATATAGAGTATTCGAAATATGAATAGTAGTGATTCAATGAACTCGATCGATATCCGCTGCCTGTCGGTATTCGACCAGATCGTCAAAACCCGCAGCGTGACCAAGGCGGCCGAAGCGCTCGGTCTGGGCCAACCGGCGGTCAGTGTCGCCCTGGCGAAGATGCGCGCCCATTTTGGTGATCCCTTGTTTGTCCGCACCTCGAGCGGTATGGAGCCAACACCCTTCAGCGCGGGTCTGGTGCGGCCGGTTCGCGATGTTCTCGCGGCGCTGGAACAGGTCCATGAGCATCGCGGCGAGTTTGATCCCGGGACATCGGACCGAGCTTTCCGTATTTGCATGACTGACATCAGTCAGTGGGTCCTGCTGCCGAAGTTGTGGGAGCGACTGCGGGCGACGGCACCGGGCATACGTATCGAGATTTTTCCATTGTCTGGGGATACGCCGCGCATGCTCGAAAGTGGTGAGGCGGACTTGGCGCTGGGTTTCATTCCGCAACTGGAAGCGGGCTTTTACCAGCAATTGTTGTTTAGCCAAAACTTCGTCTGCATGGTTGGCAGGGATCATCCGCGGATTACCGGCGAGTTAAGCCGCCAGCAATTCGAATCCGAAGATCATGCCGTCATCAGTGCTTCAGGATCGGCACCGTCGATCATCGACCATGAAATCGCGCGGCAGGGCATCACGCGTCGCATCGCCCTGAAGATTCCCAGCTTTCTTGGCGCGGCATTTGTCATCGAGCACACGGATTTACTGCTCACGATTCCAAGACGTTTGGGAGATGTCCTGCAGGGGCGTGGCGCATTCCGGATCTTCCCGGTTCCGTTTCCGTTGCCGCAGTATGCCGTCAAGCAACATTGGCATGAACGCTATCACCACGACGAAAGTAATCGCTGGTTGCGCGGCCTTGTTTCCGAACTGCTATCCGAGTCGCACTGACCGGTGTGAGGTGGAGTGCGAATCCACTCTCAGGCTTTGTGCGGTCGGAAGCGCCCAAGCAGTTCCAGCAGCAACTTCTTTTCCGCGATTGTCAGCGGCTTGCAGACCTCCTTTTCGTGCAGTTCGGCACGGGATATGGCTTCACTCAGCAGGGCGCGGCCGGCATCGGTGAGATGCAGATGATTATGGCGTCGATCCGTGGTTGAGGCGCGTCGCTCAACCAAACCACGCTTGGCCAGCTTGTCCAGCAGCGGCACCACCGAGGAGCGGTTCAACCTCACCGTCGCAGCGAGTTTCGATTGCGTAATGCCATCGTTTTGGCGCAGTACTTCGAGCACCGAAAAAATGGCAGGTGAAACTTTTATATCCCCCAGGCGGCTGTCAAAATGCTCAAATACCGCTAACTGCGCTAGGCGCAAATGGAAGCCGACGTGACTGACGAGACAACCGAGGGCAGGGCTCTTGCGGGTCGAAGGCATGGCATGTCAGAAAATGTGAGTTGGGGCAGTTTGCCACTAATGTTGATATCAAACAACTTAGCAGTCATCACACTCGTTGGTGCGCCAAAAGAAGAAAAATACATAAAACCAGCATATTAGGCAGTTCTAATTTTCACTAAACCAGAATTGTTCGATATAAAACTAGTTGACTTAAACATACTTCATTGTCAGAATTTGTCGCATACTTGGCTCCTCCGTGTTCAAGCGCTATCAAGGTGGAACTGGAGAGAGGTCAAGAAAAACAAGCACGGAGGAGCAATGGGTAACTTAACCTTTGGCGCGGCTATAAAGCCGCCGCGCCAGATTTTTGTTTGACAGGGCGCAAGCGTGGATTTTAATGTTGCCTTGATCCTGGCTCAGGATGGTCTCACCAATGGAGCCATTTACGCTCTGTTGTCGCTGGCGCTGGTGCTGGTGTTCACCGTCACTCGGGTGATTTTCATTCCACAGGGTGAATTTGTGGCCTATGGCGCGCTTAGTGCGGCAGCCATTGCCAACGGCCAACTGCCGCCCACACTCTGGCTGGTGGTGGTGCTTGGCATCGCGGTGGCTCTGGTCGATAGCGTTGCCGCCGTGCGCGAAGGCAGCAGCAAGCGAATCCCGACAATTGTTCTCAAGAACGCGGCGATTCCGGCTATCGCCGCAGTGGTGGTGAATTTCCTGCCGCTCAAGGATTTGGCCTACCCGCTGCAGATTCTGATTGCGCTGATCTTCGTCGTCCCTCTCGGCCCGCAGATCTACCGCCTGGCCTACCAACCCGTCGCAGAGGCGTCCGTCCTCCTGTTGCTGATCGTTTCGGTAGCGGTGCATTTCATTCTGGTCGGTATGGGGCTTTATTTCTTTGGCGCCGACGGCGGCCGCACCCCGGCATTCACCGATGGTGGTTTCGAACTCGGACCGACTTACGTGCAGTATCAGACGCTGTGGATCGTCGGTATCGCCGGTGTCCTGATCGCTGGCATGGCCTTGTTTTTTGAGCGCTCGATTTACGGCAAGGCCCTGCGCGCGACCGCCATCAACCGTACCGGCGCACGATTGATGGGCATATCGACCGATCTCGCCGGCAAACTTTCGTTTTCTCTGGCGGCGCTGGTCGGCGCCTTCTCCGGCG
>JAIPCS010000051.1 GCA_021738105.1 Sulfuritalea sp. | reverse complement strand
AAAACCCGCGTCCCGACTTGCGGCCAAGATATCCGGCCGCAACCATTTCCTTGAGCAGTGGCGCCGGACGGTATTTCGAATCATTGAAGCCCTCGTAGAACACGTTCATTACCGCCAGCATCGTATCCAGGCCGATCATGTCGGCCAGCGCCAACGGGCCGATGGGATGGTTGCATCCCAGCTTCATTCCGGCATCGATCTCTTCAGCCGTCGCCAATCCCTCGGCCAGCACAAATATGGCTTCGTTGATCATCGGACACAGAATCCGGTTCACCACGAATCCGGGGTTGTTCTTCACCGTGATCGGACTCTTGCCCAGCGCCTTCGCCAGTGCCTCGACCTTGGCGTGAGTCTCGTCCGAAGTTTGCAGGCCGCGAATCAATTCCACCAGCGCCATCATCGGTACCGGGTTGAAGAAGTGCATGCCGATGAACCTGTCGGCACGCCCGGTCGCAGCGGCCAACTGAGTAATCGAAATCGACGAGGTATTGCTGGCGATGATGGTCTCGGCGCCAATGACCGCTTCGGCTTCTTTCAATATCTTCAGCTTCAGGCCTTCATTTTCGGTCGCCGCTTCGATCACGATATCGACTGCCTTCAGGTCGGCCATCGCTGTCGTCGTTTTGATGCGTGCCATGGCAGCCGCCTTCTGTTCGGCCGTCATCTTCTCCTTCTTGACCAATCGATCCAGGCTGCCGGACACCGTGGCGACGCCTTTTTGCACGGCGGCCTCATTGATATCCAGCATGACCGCGTCGATACCCGCCACGGCACACGCCTGGGCGATGCCGTTCCCCATGGTGCCGGCGCCGATGATGCCCACTGTCTTGATGCTCATTGCTGCTTCTCCTTCTGAATCGTCACAAAACCGCGCTGCGCGCGCCAATAATTGCCGCCGGGAAAAACTCCGCTCTGCCCCGACCACCATCGCACATTATCGCCGAGATTCACCCGAAGCATTCTGCTCGACAAGGCCGGAGGTTCTATTGCTTCCGTTATAACGAGGCAACGCCGGCCTGAATTTTCGGGTTGCCGACCGGAAATTTTGGGAGGATTATTCTCGTCTCCTGACGCGGAGCAAAACAAAAATGCCCCCACTCGCCATCGGCGCCAGCCATTCGCTTTCCGTCCATCCCCGTCCCTTGTTTGTCCCCAGCGGGCTCGACGTGGCCCCCGGCGAAACCTACCGTTTCGTGGCCAGAGGCAAGTGGATGGACTGGTTCAAAAAAACCGATGCCCAGGGCTTCAGACTTCTCAACCTGCAACACTGGAACCGCGTACCCGACGTGAACTTCTTCTGCCTTTGCGGCTGCGTCGGCACGGAAGAAAAGCATGCTTTCGCCATCGGCACCGAATTTGAGTGGGTCGTACCCGATTCGGTTTCCGGTTTCCCGGACAAGCAACTCAATTTCTTCGCCAATGACTGGCGCAGGCACTATGGAAACAACCGCGAACTGCCGCCGGAAAATGACGGTCCGTTGACGGTGCGTATGACTCGAATTGCCTGATGCCATACCAACAATCCATCTGCAATTTTTCTCCCTGGCAGCTGGCCGTCCTCTCACTCTCAATCAGTTAAGGAGATTCTCATGTCTGAAAATCTGGCGACAACGGAAGTGCTTCTCGTTCGATTGGCAGAAGGCGATAGCCCGGCAGTATTTCAGAGCCGCATCGAAGCTGGAATCGGTCCCATTGATGACGAACTGTTTTCCTGGATCGATGGCCAGTGGTGCTATCTCTCCGGCGGCAATGAAGCGCTCCTTGAAAAGCGCAGCGTCGCGGAAACAGTCGAAACCGTATGCGCCAACGCCGGTGCGGCAGAACTGATCAGAGCGCCACTGGCAGAGCTGGAAGCGCGTCTGGCGCGCCGTGCCACCCGGGCCGACTTTTTGCGCGACAGCGATGCCACGGGAGTCGCTCCTCCCGGCGTCGTTGGCAATCTCGTTGCCAACGCCGACCGGCAAGTGAAGCTAGATTGGCAAATTACAGTAACCGGCATCGACACTGCCTGGAGCCTGTTCGATCCGGGGGCCGGCGCACTTCCCTGGAAGGGAATCCGGGTGGGCCATATCGATACCGGGTGTACTCGCAGCCCCGCGCTCGGTTTTCATGGGACTGAGAGCGACTACCTGCGTCATGATCTGGGAAAGAACTTCTTTGGTGATTTCCTGCCGCCCCCCATTCTGGACGTGCCCAGCAACGACCCGCCCGAAGAGTCAGGACCGTTTGACAACCTGACCGGTGGCAACGGCGGTCACGGTACCCGCACGAGTTCCGTACTCGCCGGTTTTTTTGACGCACCCGATCATTCCGAGCCCCCCTTTTACGGCGCGGCGCCAGGCGCCAGCGTAATCCCCTATCGCGTCACCAACTCAATCCTGATCGACCATGTTCAACGCCTGATGGTGATGGCCATTGACGACGCCATTTCAAAACAATGCCGGGTCATCAGCATGAGTCTGGGCGGCATCGTTCGCTACCGTCGGCTCGCGGAAGCCATCGATCGCGCCTACGAAGCGGGCGTCATCGTCTGTGCCGCAGCGGGCAACGTGATCGAAGAGGTGACGTATCCGGGCCGATACAATCGCGTGGTCACGATTGGCGGCGTCAGCCCGGTGGGGACGGCCGGCTTCAAACCCTGGGATGGGGCCTCGCGCGGCGAATTCGTCGACATCTGCGGACCGGCCAGCCATATCCGGCGGGCCAGCGTCGAGCGCCGCCACGGAGTGCTGGACTACTTTATTACACCGAATGGCAACGGCACGTCCTATGCAACCGCCTTGTGTGCCGGCATTGCGGTGCTGTGGCTGGCAAAGCGCCGAACTGAACTGACGGCCGCCTACGGCGACCCCGGCTGGCGCTGGCCGGCGGCGTTCAAACGCCTGCTCAAGGAAACCGCAGACTGTCCAGCTGGATGGGACACGTCACACTGGGGACACGGACTTTACCGTGCCGACAAACTGCTCGCCGCGGCCCTGCCTGCGGCCGACAGCTTGCACAAAGAGGCCGGGGCGATGGCGCCGTTCGACGCACAGTCATAGTTGCAGTCATCAATCCAGACGCCGTATCGCCAGCGCCGACTTTTGTGTGGCCCACCGAAACGGGCCGGGCCGGGCAACATTCATCATGGAGCTGTTTCGAATTCGAGCGCAACAAACGGAGTGTGGAATCGATCGGGATGGCTCATGATCCGGGCCACGAATCGGAAATATCGATGACTCTTTGAATTTTTGAGGACAGGTTGATGGCATCACTTGACAACGAAGCGTGCTGGCGCGCGGTCGTGAATCGGGACACGAGCGCAGACAACGCATTTTTCTACGCAGTGAAAACCACCGGAATTTTCTGCCGCCCTTCGTGTTCGGCGCGACGACCCTTGCGCAAGAACGTCGCCTTCTACGCCACCGCGCAGGATGCGGAAATGGCGGGTTTTCGTCCCTGTCTGCGCTGCCGGCCGCTAGCTGCAATCGGAACGGATGTAGCAACAGCAACAATGATCGACCTGTCGCACTATCTGGAAATACACGCAGACGAATCGATTTCACTCGCGCCGCTCGCCAAGCATGCCGGACTCAGCCCCCACCATCTGCAGCGAAGTTTCAAGGGCGTGATCGGCGTTTCGCCCAAGGAATTTCAAACCGCGGCACGACTGAAGCGACTGAAAAAAAGTCTGCGCACAGGCGGCGCGATTACCGGCGCGGTGTTTGACGCGGGCTTTGGTTCGACGAGCCGCGCCTATGAACATGTCGATGGCCGCCTGGGCATGACGCCTTCGGCTTATCGCGCCGGCGGTGCGGGAGAGACCCTTTCCTACGCCTGTCGAAAAACAACCCTGGGCCTGATCATGATGGCCGGCACGGCGCGCGGCGTGTGCTTCGTGCAATTCGGCGATAGCGAATCCGCACTGCTCGAGCAGCTCAAACGCGAATATCCGCGGGCGACAGTGCTTGCCTCGTCCACCGAGGTGTCGCCCCTTCTCGACGCATGGATCGCTGCGCTGGATGAGCATCTCAGCGCGGGCAACCCGAGCCCGGATTTGCCGCTTGATTTACGCGGCACGGCGTTTCAGATCCGGGTTTGGCGTTTCCTGATGCGTATCAGAGAAGGTGAAGTAATGAGCTATACCGATGTCGCCAAGGGCATCGGCCAACCGAAAGCCGCGCGCGCGGCCGCTTCGGCGATTGCTGCCAACCGCATCGCGATACTTATTCCCTGCCATCGCGTGCTGCGCGGTGACGGCAGCCTGGGCGGCTACCGCTGGGGCGTCGATCGCAAACGCGCACTCATCGACACCGAACGCCGCCGCCGCGCGGAAAAGCCCGCAGCGTGACCGGATGCCTGAACGCCATAGACAGCGCGAGTGCGTTGGAGGCTGCTTGCCGCCGTATTACCATCGACGAGTATTTACATGCTGCGCCGGTACTGTCCGCCCACGTCGTACAAGGCGTTCGATATTTGCCCCAATGAGCAGTGGCGCACCGCCTTCATCATCACCTCGAACACATTGTCATTGTCGATCACAGCCTGCTTCAACTCGGCCAGGCACACCCCCGACTGGCCGGCATTGCGCGTCTGGAAATCCTTGAGGCGAACCAGTTGCGACTGCTTTTCCTCTTCGGTCGAACGCGCCAGTTCGATCTCGCTGGCGACACCCGAGCCGTGGGGATTGAGGAAGGTATTGACGCCGATGATCGGGTAGGAACCGTCGTGTTTCTTGTGTTCGTAGTGCATCGATTCTTCCTGGATCTTGCCCCGCTGGTAGCCGGTATCCATGGCGCCGAGCACGCCGCCACGTGAGGCGATGGCTTCGAATTCCTTGAGCACGGCTTCCTCGACCAGATCGGTCAGCTCTTCCATGATGAAGGCGCCCTGGTTGGGGTTTTCGTTTTTTGCCACGCCCCATTCGCGATTGATGACCAGCTGGATCGCCATGGCGCGACGTACGCTTTCCTCGGTCGGCGTGGTGATGGCTTCGTCGTAGGCGTTGGTGTGCAGGCTGTTGCAGTTGTCGTAGATGGCGATCAACGCCTGCAGCGTGGTGCGGATATCGTTGAAGTCCATCTCCTGCGCGTGCAGCGAGCGCCCGGAAGTCTGGATGTGGTATTTCAGTTTTTGCGAGCGCTCGTTGGCGCCGTAGCGGTTCTTCATCGCCACCGCCCAGATACGGCGCGCGACGCGGCCGATCACCGAGTATTCCGGGTCCATGCCGTTGCTGAAGAAGAAGCTGAGGTTGGGCGCAAAGTCGTCGATGTGCATGCCGCGCGCCAGATAGGTCTCGACGTAGGTGAAGCCGTTGGCCAGCGTGAAGGCCAACTGGCTGATCGGGTTGGCCCCGGCTTCGGCGATGTGATAGCCGGAGATCGACACCGAGTAGAAATTGCGGATCTGGTTGTGCACGAAATATTCGGCAATGTCGCCCATCATTTTCAGCGCGAACTCGGTCGAGAAAATGCAGGTGTTCTGGCCCTGATCTTCCTTGAGAATATCTGCCTGTACCGTGCCGCGCACCGAAGAAAGTGTCCATTCGCGAATTTTTTCGGCTTCGTCCTCGGTAGCGTCGCGGCCGTTCTGCGTATGGAACTTCTCGATCTGCTGATCGATCGCCGCGTTAAGGAACATGGCGAGGATCATCGGCGCCGGGCCGTTGATGGTCATCGATACGGAAGTGGCCGGATCGCACAGATCGAAGCCCGAGTAGAGCACCTTGAGATCATCGAGCGTCGCGATCGAGACGCCGGAATTGCCCACCTTGCCGTAGATGTCCGGACGCGGATCGGGATCGCAGCCGTACAGCGTGACCGAATCGAAGGCGGTAGACAGGCGCTTGGCCGGCATGCCTTCGGAAACCTTGAGGAAGCGCTTGTTGGTGCGGAAGGCATCGCCTTCGCCGGCGAACATGCGGGTCGGGTCTTCGTTCTCGCGCTTGAAGGCAAACACGCCGGCGGTATAGGGGAAGGAGCCGGGCACGTTCTCGCGCATGAGGAATTTGAGCAGTTCGCCCTCGTCGTCAAAGCGCGGCAGCGCCACCTTGCGGATCTTGGTGCCGGATAGGGTTTCGAACACCAGCCCCGTGCGGATTTCCTTGTCGCGAATCTTCACCACGTACTCGTCGCCGGCATAGGCTTTTTTCATGTCGGGCCACATCGCCAGCAGCTTGCGCGCATGGGGCGTGAGCTGGCCGTCTTTCCATGCAATCAGTTCGTCAAAATCGCCGGCGTTCTTCTTGCACTCGTCGAAGATGGCCTTGGCGGTTTTCAGCGACTGGCGCTCGCGCGCGATGAGCGCCTGCTCGGTGGTGTGTCGGTGGTAACCGCGCAAGGCGTCGGCAATCTCGGCCAGGTAGCGCACGCGGTCGGCCGGCACGATGGCGCGTCCGGCGGAAGAATGCTTGACGGCGACCGGCGGCAGTCGGTTCTTGCCGAACTTGAGCCCGCGCTCGGCCAGGCGCGGTGCCAGCGCCTGATACAGCGCGGTGATGCCGTCGTCGTTGAAGCGTGCTGCCATGGTTCCGAACACCGGCATGTCTTCGGTTTTTTCGGTGAAGCGCTCACGATTGCGCTGGTATTGCTTGCGTACGTCGCGCAGCGCATCTTCCGCACCCTTGCGGTCGAACTTGTTGATCGCCACGAAATCGGCGAAATCCAGCATGTCGATTTTTTCCAGTTGCGAGGCGGCGCCGAACTCCGGCGTCATCACATACAACGAAACATCGACCAGCGGCACGATGGCCGCATCGCCCTGACCGATGCCCGAGGTTTCGACCACGATCAGATCGAAGCCTGCCACCTTGCAGGCTGCAATCACATCGGGCAGCGCCTTGGAAACTTCACTGCCGGTGTCGCGCGTCGCCAGGGAGCGCATGTAGATATTCGGATGCTGGATCGCGTTCATGCGGATGCGGTCGCCGAGCAGGGCGCCACCGGTGCGCTTGCGCGACGGGTCGATGGAAATCACTGCAATCTTCTGGCTATCGTCCTGGTCGAGACGGAAGCGGCGGATCAGTTCGTCGGTCAGCGAACTCTTGCCTGCGCCGCCGGTGCCGGTGATGCCCAAAGTCGGCTTTGGTGACACGGCGGCAGCTTTTTCGTGCAGCGCTTTTTTGGCCTTCTCCGACCAGGCGTCGTTTTCCAGCGCGGTGATGATCTGCGCCAGATTGCGCAGCTTCTGACTGTTGTCCTCGACTTCAAGCGCCTTGATGTCCTGCGGTGCGCGCTTGCTGATATCCACATCGCAACGCGCCACCATATCGTTGATCATGCCCTGCAGGCCCATGCTCTGACCATCCTGCACCGAGTACAGATGCGTCACACCATAGTCGTGCAACTCCTGCATTTCGGCGGGCACGATCACCCCGCCGCCGCCGCCGAACACCTTGATGCTTCCACCGCCGCGCGTCTGTAGCAGATCGATCATGTATTTGAAAAATTCGACGTGCCCCCCTTGATACGACGATACGGCGATGCCCTGCGCGTCTTCCTGCAAGGCTGCGTTGACGATTTCGTCCACCGAACGGTTGTGCCCGAGATGGATGACCTCGACGCCGGACGATTGCAAAATGCGCCGCATGATGTTGATCGAGGCGTCATGGCCGTCGAACAACGAGGTGGCAGTGACGAAACGCACTTTGTGCTTGGGCTTGTAGGGGACAAGTTTGGCGGCAATGCTCAGATCGGTCATGGCGACGGCTCCAGGATACGAGACAGTCTTTGCATGATAGGCAATGCGCTGCACGGCCGCCATGACACAAAACGACGAGAACTATGCATAATCTGCCAATATGCCGACCCCAAGCACATCGTCTCGACGACTTTCCGGAAGCCCGCCAACCGTGGCCATCGGCTTTGTTAGCGGGATATTGTCGGGTATCTCACGCGCCGGCCTGGATGCCAGCAGCTTGCTGGAACATGCAGAAATTGCCAGTCACCTGCTCGATGATCGCAGCGCCCGGATTCCCGTTGCGCGATATGCCACGCTCTACCGACTGATCAACGAGGGCCTCGACGACGAGGGCTTTGCCTTGTTTTCCCACCCCCTGCGACGCGGCAGTTTCGAGTTTCTCTGCCGAGCCGCGCTATCCGCGGCGACACTGGAGCAGGCGCTGGAACGAATCGCCCGCTTCCTGCATGTGGTGCTGGACGATCTGGAAGTGGAAGTGCTCGAGAGCGGACGCCCCGCCGTTATCGTCATCAGCGAAGAGCACGCCCTGCCGGTCGGCCCGGCAGGGCGTGTTTTCGCCTTTGAGTGGCTGTTGCGCATGATCCATGGCCTAGCCGCCTGGCTGGTGGCCCACCCCTTGCCGCTCGACGAGGTGACGTTCCCGTATCCGCCGCCGCTGCATGCTGCCGATTACGAACTGGTTTTCGCGCCGCGTTACACCTTTGACGCCCCCCGGCTAGAGGCGCGTTTTCCTGCGGAATGGCTGGCACTGCCAGTGCGACGCGACGAGGCGGCGTTGCGCAACTTTCTGGTTGATGCACCCGCCAGCATTACCACCTTGTATCGACGTGACCGCGCGCTCAGTCTGCGCGTGCGCGAACACTTGCGCGCCGCCCTGCCCGAGCATCTCGGCTTGCCCGCCATTGCCCGCCGCCTGTTTGTCTCGCCGCGCACCCTGCACCGCCGACTGGAAGATGAAGGCACCAGTTTTCGCGCCATCAAGGACATGTTGCGTCGCGACCTCGCCACCGAATGGCTCAGCAAAACCTCACGCCCGCTGGGGCGCATTGGCGCGGATCTCGGATTTGCCGATGCCGCCGCTTTCTACCGCGCTTTCAGCGGCTGGACCGGAAGCGGTCCGCGTGAATACCGCAAGCGCTTCAGCCAATAAGCCGGCCTGCCAGAACCGCTCAGCAAACCCTGCAGATTTACTTTCGGCACAATGTTAGGATGATTTCTTTCAGCGACGATGCCGTATCCTGAGCATCCCACCGGACATGTACTGGCGAGAAGATTTCGAAATCGGCATTGCCGAAATCGACTTGCAACACCGAGAGATCAACAATCTTCTGCACCGCTTGAAGCTTTCCGCCGACAAGCAATATGCTTACGCGGCGAACACGCTGCTCGGCGAACTGGTTGTGTTGACCCGGATTCATTTCGCGGTGGAAGAGAGTCTGATGCGGCTGCTTTCCTTCCCTGATACGGATACCCACGTTGCCGAACATCGTCATCTGATGGAGCAGCTTGAGAGATTCAAACAGCGCGCGCAGGACTTTGATATCAGCGATGGACTATCGGACTTCATCCAGAGCTGGCTGCTCGACCACATTGACAGTCACGATCGAAAATTTGTTGCGCATTTTCTGAGCAAGGGGATTGACCCCGTCGCGGCGCCCAAGCCGGACTGAGTCAGGCGACCGGTGACGGTCGGCTGTGCGGCGCTTTCATCGCAAGTGAACCGCGTTCCTTGAAACGAAGACGATGTCAGCGCTTTGGCGGGGAACCGTCAGAGGGAAGCTTCGGCAACAACCAGACCATCAGCAACGGAAGCACCGGGAGCGACAAGGCGAACAAAAGCCAGAATGCCCGCGACCGGCCTTTGCGCTTGGCAATGATGGCTGTCGGGACCGCCGTTACGAGTGCCATAACGGTGATCAGTGCAGCACTGAACACCAGTGATTCAATAGACGCAGCGTCGTAGCCGAGTTGTTTCAGCACGGTGACAATTTGCGGATCAAGCGCCATGCGTTGCTCCCCGTCGGGCGCCGGTGTTCTCCAGGCCACGATACCGCCGATGAACTTCAATCAGCGACGCAAGGAGCGTTCCCGGACACACATCGGCGGCGCCCGGTCGTGCTTCGGATCCGGAAGCGCCACGCCCGGAATCCGGCAGCTCAGTCATCGTCGTCTTTGAGCATGAAGCTCGCGGCCAGCTTTTGCTGCACTTGCGGAGGCACTTGCGCATGGCGTATGAACTCGATGCTATAGGAGCCCTGGCCGCCGGTCATGGACTTCAGACGCGACGCATAGTCAGTGATTTCCGCCAGCGGCACTTCTCCGGAAATCGTGGCGGCACCGCCGGGGCGCGGCGTCGTACCCGTAATGTGTCCGCGCCGGCTCGACAAGTCTCCGGTGAGATCACCGATCGCCGTTTCTGGCGTCAGGATCTCGATGCTGACGATGGGCTCAAGCACGATCGGGTTGGCCGCACGTATGGCCTCCACCGTGGCTTTGCGGCCTGCGGTGACAAAGGCGACCTCCTTGCCATCGACCGGATGGGTCTTGCCATCATGAACAATCACGCGCAGGTCTTCAACCGGGAAGCCGGCCGTGACACCATCTTCCAGCGCCTGGCGGACACCCTTCTCGACAGCCGGCATGAATACGCCAGGAATGACACCGCCTTTTACCTGGTCAACGAATTCGAAGCCAGCGCCGCGTGCGAGCGGCTCGATCCGCAGATACACCTCGCCGAACTGCCCGGCACCGCCGGACTGTTTCTTGTGGCGGCAATGACCGTCGGCATTCGCCGTGATGGTTTCGCGATAGGGGATCAGCGGCGGTCGCGTATCGAGCTCGAGTTTGAACTGGCTGGACATTTTCTCCAGCTTGTAGCGCAGGTGCATTTCGCCAAGCCCACGTATCACGGTCTCGTGGGTGGTCGGGTGGCGTTCGACTTCGAAGCAGGGATCTTCGAGCTCCAGCTTGTGCAGGATGTCGAACAGGCGCTGCTCGTCGCCCTTGCGTTTGGTCTCGACGGCCAGACCCTGCATCGGCCGGGGAAACTCCAGCGGACGCAAATGAATATGATCTTCATCATGCGAGTCGTGCAGCACCGCATCGAAATCGATCTCCTCAACCTTGGCCACAGCGCCAATATCACCCGGCACCAGCTCGTCGACCTCGGCGTATTCCTTGCCCTGCAATTGATACAGATGCGCAACCTTGAACGGCCGCTTGCCGTCGCCGACAAACAACTGGCTGTCCTTGCGCACCGTGCCCTGGTGCACCCGGAAAATCCCCACCTTGCCCATGTAGGGGTCGGAAATGATCTTGAACACGTGGGCAAGCACATGTTGTGCGGGATCGGGGACCGCCTTGAACGGTTGCGTCTCCTGGCCCTGCTCGCCGCGATAGAAAGGAGGGGGGTTGCCCTCTGCCGGATTGGGCGCCAGGGAAGCCAGAACATGCAGCAGTTCGCGAATTCCGGCACCGGTGCGGGCCGATGCAAAAAGTATCGGAACCAGATGGCCTTCACGCAAGGCCTTTTCGAAAGGTGCATGCAGTTCCCTGGCATCCGGGTCCCTGCCCTCCTCCAGGTATCGGGCCAGCAGGGATTCATCCTCTTCCACCAATTGATCGATCAGTTCGCGATGCGCGTGAGCGATCGAATCGAAATCCGCATCGCCATCATCGTGTTCCATGACTTCGACCACATCCTGTCGATCATGTGCCGGCAAATCCAGCAGCAGGCATTGCTTGCCGAAACGCTCCCGAATTTCGCCCACCAGCCCTGGCAGATCGACGTTGTCGGCGTCGATTTTATTGATCACGATCATTCGCGCCAGGCCACGCGCCTGTGCCGCGTTCATCATGCGTTCCGTCGCCAGCTCGATGCCCGACTGGGCATTGACCACCACCAGCGCGGTATCCACGCCAGCCAGCGCTGCGGTGGCCTGGCCGGCAAAATCAGGGTAGCCCGGAGTATCAATGAGCTGGACATGGGCACCTTCCCAGACGAGATTCACCAGGGCGGTGTTGAGCGAATGACCGGCCAGCTTTTCCTGGGGATCGAAATCGCACACCGTATTGCCCTTTTCCACAGAGCCCTTGGCGGTAATTGCGCCGGCCTCGAGCAGCAAGGCCTCCGCCAGTGTGGTCTTGCCCGCACCACCGTGTCCCACGATGGCAATTGCGCGGATTGATTCGGTTGTATATGCGGGCATGATGCAAACTTCCTTTTGTCTAATGTCTTGAAGCAAATTTTAACTCGCCGTGTCCGTCTGATCCTCTAACACGGGACGATCTCGAGAGGGAATGCGCCAGAGCCAGAACGACGTCGCTATTCCGACAGACGCCAGCAGAACCTGTATCCAGGGCAGGCCTGAAAACGTCCAGATGGATAGGCTGATGGTCAGGCACATCAGGGTAATGGCGACGATCTTGATCCGAAAAGGGATGCTGTGGTGTGTTCTCCACTCAACAATCAGCGGACCGAATGTCGGGTTCCCCGTCAGCCAGCGATAGAAAGGTTCCGAGGCCCGCGCGTAGCAGGCGGCCGCCAACAGCACAAAGGGTGTTGTCGGCAGGCCCGGCAGAAAAATCCCGATGACACCAAGTACCAGTGCGAGGCTGCCGATTGTCCATAGCAGCATCCGCACCAGCAGGGAAGGATGGAGTGCGGACTCGAAAGTGTCTTCGGTGGATTTGTCTTCGTTCATATTGTGTTCATCACACTTCAGCTTTCGCACTTTGCCAGAATGAGCAACTATTTGCATTGATCTGCAGACTGGCAAGCCTCGGAATGTAACGCCCTGCCGCCACCCTTGAAAGAAGCTCGACCGCTGGACGGAAAGCGGTGTGCGAAAATCGCCGATTGCCGGGTTCCAGAAGATAATGAACCTGGTATTTTCAGGAATCACCCTCGGGGGCATTGCACTATGCGTGTGTGGACAGGCAACGGATCGGGATCATGTGCGGGAATTGTCGCCGGTCTGCTGTTGCTGATTGCCTTCACGACAAGCTGTTCAGCCGCTTCGCCCTCCGGCACCGAAAAAGATCGCAGGACAACCCTAACCGTAGTCTCGGACGACAACTATCCGCCCTATGTTTTTCGAGATTCGAACCGGATTCTCAACGGCTATCTGGTTGATCTCTGGAAGCTGTGGGAGACAAAGACCGGGGTGCGAGCTGACCTGGTCGCCACCGACTGGCAGACGGCGCAGCAACGCATGGCAAGCGGCGAGGCAGATGTCATCGACACCATCTTTCGTACCGAACAGCGTGAGAAGACACTCGACTTCACGGCACCTTACGAACAGATTCACGTATCCATATACAGCCACGCCAGTATCGGCGGTATTACCGATCTGGACACCCTTCACGGATTTTCAATCGGTGTAAAGGCAGGAGATGCCTGCATCGACACACTCCAAAAATCCGGTATCGAGTCCTTGTATGAGTTCTCCAGTTACGAGACGCTGGTTCTGGCTGCAATTGCGGGACAGATCAAAGTGTTCTGCCTTGATGAGCCGCCTGCCAACTACCTGCTCTATCGGAACCAGGCCGAAAGAGATTTCAACAAGTCATTCAGACTCTATACCGGTGAGTTTCATCGCGCGGTAAGGAAGGGCGATGCAGCAACCCTGGCGCTGCTCAACCGGGGCTTTTCCGCGATCACCGAAGCTGAGCGACAGGCACTGCACGACAAATGGATGGGCAGCAGTCTGGAATCCTCCCCCTACGTCCGCTATCTTGGCTACGCCCTGCTGGCGACCGTATTACTCGGGATTCTGCTCGCGCTTTGGGGCATGACCTTGCGCCGCATGGTACGGCAGCGCGCCGCAGAACTGGAGACGGAGCATGCGCGCCTGCGAGTCCTGCTCGAAACCATCCCCGATCTGGTCTGGTTGAAGGATATGGATGGCGTGTATCTATTCTGCAATTCGGAATTCGAGAAACTCTACGGTGCAAAAGAAGAAAACATTGTCGGCAAGACAGACTACGATTTCGTTGACCGACAGCAGGCCGATCTTTTTCGTCATCATGACAAGATGGCTATCGAGGCAGGCAAGCCCACCAGCAACGAAGAATGGCTGACGTTTTCCGGCGATGGCCGACACATTCTGGTCGAAACCACCAAGACGCCCATGCGCGATTCCCGGGGCAAGCTCATCGGAGTTCTCGGTGTCGCCCGCGATATTACCCAGCGCACACAGGCGGAGCGGGCGGTGCGCGAAAGTGAAGGGCTGCTGCGCTCGTTCTACGAACTGGATATGGTCGGTCTGGCCATTACCGCACCGGACAAAGGCTGGCTCCGGGTCAATCAGTATCTGTGCAACATGCTCGAATATTCGGAACAGGAACTGCGTCGGATGTCCTGGGCACAACTGACCTACCCCGAAGATCTGGCTGCAGACGAAGCCCAGTTCGCACGTCTGCTCGCCAATGAAACGGAAGGCTACGAGATGGAAAAGCGCTTTCTGTCCCGCAGCGGAAAAGTCATCCCGGCGCGATTGGTGGTGCGCTGCGTCTGCAAAACAGATGGCTCGGTCGATTTTGTGACCGCGATGGTGGAGGATGTTACGGAGCGCAAACGGGCGGAAAGCGAGCTGCGCGCCAGCGAAGAACGTTACCGCATTGCCTTTCGAACCAGCCCGGATGTCATCAATATCAATCGGGTATCCGATGGCAGCTACATTGACGTCAATGAAGGCTTTGAACGCGTTACCGGATGGAGCCGGGAAGAAGCCATCAACATCAGTTCATTGAAAATGAATATCTGGGCCGACCAGGCGGATCGTCAGCACATGGTCAAGGTGCTCCAGCGTGACGGCTTCTGCGAAAACCTGCAATTCCGCTTCCGGCGGAAAGATGGAAGCCTGCTCACCGGTCTGATGTCGGTGCACCCCATCAAGGTGGATGGAATCGAATGTCTGCTGTCCGTCACCCGCGACATCACCGAGCGCATCAGCATCGAAGATGCACTGAGGCAGAAGGAGCGCTATCAGCGTGCACTGCTCGACAACTTTCCCTTTGCAGTCTGGCTCAAGGATACCGACTACCGCTTTCTCTCGGTCAATAGAGAGTTCGCCCGCATGTTCGGCGAACGCAGCCCCGATGAAATCAGTGGATGCAGTGATGCTGACATTGTTTCGGCGGAAGTCGCCGAGCGTCATCAGGCAGCTGACCGCATGGTGCAAAACTCACGACAGAAAATGAGCGTCGAAGAGGAGTTCCATGTCCGGGACGGCCGCAAGTGGTTTGAAACCTACAAGGCGCCCGTGATTGACGACAATGGAGAACTGCTCGGTACGGTCGGCTTCTCGCGTGACATCAGTGAACGCAAAGCGGCGGAAGATGAAATCCGGCGGCTGGCGTTTTACGATTCCCTGACTCAACTGCCCAACCGACGACTCCTGCTTGATCGCCTGCAGCAGGCGCTGGCGTCATGCACGCGCAGCGGCAAGGAGCTTGCAGTGCTGTTCATCGATCTCGACAACTTCAAGACGCTGAACGACACGCTCGGTCATGACATCGGCGACCTGCTGCTGAAACAGGTTGCCGAGCGCCTCGCATCCAGCGTTCGCGAAGGCGACACAGTGGCCCGGCTCGGCGGTGACGAGTTTGTTATTGTCCTTGAGGACCTGAGCGAAACGGTTTATGAAGCCGCGACCCAGGCCGAGATCGTCGCCGAAAAAATTCTTGCATCGCTGAATCAGCCTTACGATCTGGATGGCCATCAATGCCTGAGCTCACCCAGCATCGGCATCGCCTTGCTCTCGGGAGAAGGGACCACCATCGACGATCTGATGAAGCGGGCCGATGTCGCCATGTATCAAGCCAAGGATGCCGGGCGCAACACGCTGCGCTTTTTCGACCCGGACATGCAGGCGGTGGTCGCCGGCCGCGTCAAGCTGGAAGCCGAACTGCGCAAGGGCCTGGAAGCCGCCCAACTGGTTCTCTACTATCAACCCCAGGTCGACGGTACTGGGACAGTCACCGGTGCCGAAGCACTGGTACGTTGGCAGCATCCTGAACGCGGTCTGGTCTCCCCGGCAGAGTTCATCCCGCTCGCGGAGGAAACCGGCTTGATCCAGCCTTTGGGTCACTGGGTGCTGACGACGGCCTGCCGGCAGTTGCTTGTCTGGGCGGCGAACCCGGCGCTGGCGCAGCTCATACTCGCAGTCAATGTCAGTGCCCGCCAATTCCGCCAGCCGAATTTTGTCTCGCATGTATCGGCCATTCTGGCGGACACCGGTGCCAACCCGCAAAAGCTCAAACTGGAGCTCACCGAAAGCCTGCTGCTGGAAGATGTCGAAAACACCATCGCCAAAATGAATGCACTGAAGGCGATCGGCGTGAGTTTTTCGCTGGATGATTTTGGAACCGGCTATTCGTCGCTTTCCTATCTGAAGCTCTTGCCTCTCGATCAGCTCAAAATCGATCAATCCTTCATCCGCGACGTGTTGATCGACCCCAATGATGCCGCCATTGCCCGCACCATCGTCGCGCTGGCTCAAAGCTTGTCGCTATCGGTCATTGCCGAAGGCGTGGAAACAGAAGCGCAACGGGAGTTTCTTGCAAATTCGGGCTGCCACGCCTGCCAGGGCTATTTGTTCAGCCGCCCGCTACCGGCAGAGGAATTCGAGCAGTTTGTCGGCAAGGCCCGACAGCCGGCGCGCTCAACTACCGGAGGGCACGGGCAATAAAATTGCGCGCAACGGTACTGCGCGGAACCCGGCCAGAAAACCAGCTACGCACGTCTTCGTCCAATCCCAGGCCGTGCATGTAGTTGTAAAGCGCCTTGTTCAGAGCAACACCAAGCGCATCGTGATCGACACCCGCCGGATCGACAAACTCGATATCGTTTTTCGCAAATGAGACGGGCGGCAAGGGCTTCAATTTGATGCCAAAGCGTTCCGGATGCAGCCCGACCGGCGAATGGGCGGTACAGGCGAATCGATGAAAATACCCGGACTGAATGCAGCCGGCGGCAAACAGCTGCCGGACATACTCGAGCGCATCCACCGTGTCCTGCACGGTTTGCGTCGGAAAGCCGTACATCAGATAGGCGTGCACCAGAATGCCGGCATCACTGAAGGCATGCGTCACGCGGGCCACCTGCTCGACGGAAACGCCTTTTTGCATCAGCTTGAGGAGGCGGTCCGAGGCGACCTCAAGCCCGCCCGAGACGGCAATGCAACCGCTGTCGGCAAGCTCGGCGCAAAGCTGCGGCGTGAAGGACTTTTCGAAACGGATGTTGCCCCACCACGATATCGCCCGTCGGCGTTTCTGTAATTCCTCGGCGAGCGCTTTGAGGGACTTCGGCGGCGCCGCTTCGTCGACAAAATGAAAGCCGGTCTGCCCGGTTTCAGCAATGATGGTCTCGATGCGATCCACCAGCGTGGTCGCGGCAACGGCGTCGTAACGCGAGATGTAGTCCAGCGACACATCGCAAAAACTGCACTTCTTCCAATAGCAGCCGTGTGCCACGGTCAGCTTGTTCCAGCGCCCGTCCGACCAGAGCCGATGCATCGGGTTAAGCATGTCGAGAATCGACAAATAGCGGTCGAGCGGCAGTCC
>JAIPCS010000050.1 GCA_021738105.1 Sulfuritalea sp. | reverse complement strand
TCTGATGATGAAATGCGAGACAGACGAATTGAAGGCCCCCCACCCCCATCCCCGCCCCGGGGCGGGGCTACCGTTCAGCTCGCTTCGCTCGACGCTCACCCGTCGCTCCGAACGGGATTTCTCATGGATTGAATTCCGGTCATGATTTCACTGCAGCTCGCCCTTACTTTTCTAGCGGCTTCCGTGTTGGTTACCATCGCGCCAGGCCCGGACAATCTGATGGTGCTTTCGGTCGGGATCAGTCGCGGGCGCTCCGCCGGCATCGGCTTCGGAATTGGCTGTGCGATTGGATGCTTTACGCATACCCTGTGGGCTACTCTAGGCATTGGCGCTGTTGTTCTCGCTTCCGAATCGGCTTTCACCTTTCTGAAAATGGCAGGTGCCGCCTACCTCCTCTATATCGGTGCGATGGCGTGGCGTCATGCCGGTGCGATGGCGCTGACCCGTCTTGATTCGTCGAAAGGTGAACCCATGGGTGCCCAGATTCGTCGTGGATTTGTCGCCAATGCCATTAACCCGAAAGTGGCTTTGTTCTTTATCGCGTTCCTGCCGCAGTTCGTCGATCCGACCCGAGGCGTGGTGTGGCCGCAAATGCTGCTGCTCGGCGTGTTGTTTGCGGCGCAGACGGTGGTGATATTCGGCAGCCTCGGCTGGTTCGCCGGCAGTATTGGTGTGTGGCTGCAGCAGCAACCGAAACTGGCCGTTTGGCTCGATCGTTGTGCCGGAACGATCTTTATCGGCCTGGCGCTGCATTTGGCGATGGTGAGAAGATAGGCGCCGGGTTTGCAGCGCTCACGTTGAGACGAAAAACCCGCCACAGCGCGTGACGGAGAGTTCAACGGATAAGCGAAACTGCTTCATTCACTGCCATGCAATGTGCTATTTTGCTTCAATAACTTTTAGCAAGTGGCTACCAGGCGAAAAGCGATCGAGTGACTGCGGAAACCATTCTCATTGTTGATGACGAGCCGACGAATCTGTTCCTGCTGACCAGTCTGCTGCGGCCTGAGTTTGTGGTGCGAGCCGCCAACTCCGGTGAAAGCGCCCTGCGCGCAGCGGCAAGTGAACCGCTGCCGGATCTGGTGTTGCTGGATGTGATGATGCCGGGGATGGATGGTTTTGTCGTATTGTCACGTTTGCGTGCAAACCCGACGACTCGGGACATTCCCGTGATTTTTTTGACTGCGCTGGCAGAAGCGGATGATGAAGAACGCGGCCTGCAACTGGGCGCCGTCGACTACATCACCAAGCCAATCAAGCCGGCGGTGGTTCTGGCACGTGTGCGCACCCAACTGGAAGCCAAGCAGGCCAGAGACTGGCTGAAGGATCAGAATGCCACGCTCGAGGCGGAAGTCGCGCGACGCATGCTGGAAAACGATCGGACGCAGATCGTCAGCATCCGGGCACTGGCCCATCTTGCCGAAACCCGTGATCCGGAAACCGGCAGCCATATTTTGCGTACCCAGAGCTACGTAAAACAATTGGCAGACAGCCTGCGGGAGCATTCCCGGTTTGCTGAAACCATGACAGATCGCTACATTGACATCCTGACGCGTTCCGCGCCCTTGCACGACATCGGTAAGGTCGGCATTCCCGATCACATTCTGCTCAAGCCCGGCAAATTGACATCCGAAGAGTGGGCGATCATGCAAACGCATGCCAAGCTGGGTAGCGACGCCATCGAGCTTGCCGAGAGTGACATCGAGTCCCCCCTCGAGTTTCTTTCGGTAGCCAAGGAAATTGCCCACTGGCACCACGAAAAATGGGACGGTAGCGGATATCCCGACAAACTGGCGGGTGACGCCATTCCAGTCGCCGCACGCCTGATGGCGTTGGCAGATGTTTTTGACGCGCTGATTTCCGTGCGGGTGTACAAGCCGGCGATGACGTATGAAGAGGCCCGGGACATCATCGCTGACGGGCGAGGCAGGCAGTTCGACCCCGACGTGGTGGATGCCTTCCTCGAGTGCTTTGTCGAATTCGTGGCCATTGCGGATCGTTATCGTGATTCAAGTGGATGATTCTTGGCTGAAAGGCGGATAAGGGCAGCCATGGCTTCAGGGATGGGCAATCAAAAGGACTCGCATAACGCCATACAGTCCATCGGAACCATTACCCTGCGGGTTGTCCTTGCCTATGCGGTATTCGCCGGCCTCTGGATAATTCTTTCAGACAGTGTGGTGGCCTGGCTGTTCAAGGATCCGGATGACATAGTTGCGGTTGGCACGATCAAGGGCTGGCTGTTTGTCGCCGTCACCACCCTGCTGCTTTTCGGCTACTTGCGACGTTTGCTCAAAACGGAGTTGGATGCATCAAGTCGCGAACTTGAAGCGCAAACCGAAAAAATGCGCATTCAGCAACTACTGACCACCATCGCGGAAAGCGCCCAGGAAGTCATGTTCGCCAAGGATTTGCAGGGTCGCTATCTGTTGTTCAACCGGGAAGCTGCGCGCATTACCGGGAAACCCATCGAGGAGGTGCTGGGCCGCGATGATACCGCCGTGTTTGGGCCAGAATACGCAGAAAGCATTATTGCCAGCGACCGTCGCATGATCGCCGACAAGCATTTTGAAACCTTCGACGAAACACTATTGACCGCTGATGGCGAGTGTACTTATCGCGTCACCAAAGGACCGCTGTTCGATTCAGAAGGCCAGGTCACTGGAATATTCGGCACATTTCGCGATATCACCGATCTCAAGCGGGCCGAAGACGGGTTGCGCAGAGCCAACCGTGCCCTGCGTGCACTTGGAGAATGCAATCAGATATGTGCACGCGCTACCGATGAGGCGGAACTGTTCAAGGACGTGTGTCGGGTCGTGGTCGAGATTTGTAGTTATCGCATGGTCTGGGCGGGGATTGCCGAGGGCGATATGACAGTACGTCCGGTCGCTCTTGCCGGTTTTGATGACGGGTATCTGGAGAAGGCTCACCTCAGCTGGGCGGACAATGATTTTGGTCGAGGTCCCACGGGAGTCGCGATACGCGAACGACGACCCGTCATCGCGCGCCGCATTCTGACAGACCCCGCGTTTGCGCCCTGGAGAGATGAGGCAGTGAGGCGGGGATATGCCTCTTCGATTGCCTTGCCCTTGCTGCTCGACAGCGAGGTGTGCATGGGTGCCCTGTGCGTGTACGCCGCCGAAGCCGATGCTTTCGACGAAGAAGAGTCTCAATTCCTTGCCAAACTGGCGAGCGATCTCGCTTTTGGCGTTCGCGCCTTGCAAGACCGTACCACCCGCAAGAAAAGTGAGGAAGCCCTGCGCGATCAGGAGCGTCGATTGGCTGAAGCGCAGCGCATCGCCCATGTCGGTAGTTGGGAGTTTGATCTGACGACACATCAGTTTGCCGGGACCGAAGAAATCTACCGGCTCTTTGGCGTGACGCCGGAAAGTTTTGTTCCCACGTTCGCAGCCTTCATGCAACTGATTCATGCGGATGATCGGGCCGCTGTTCAAACATGGATCAACAACTGCGTTTCCGGCAACAATCCGGCGGATCGCGAATTCCGCGTGATTCATGCCGACGGCAGCTTGCGCCACCTGAGCGGACGTGGTGCGCTCGAGCGGAATGCGGAAAGCAAGCCGGTGCGTCTGGTGGGGACGGTGGAGGACATTACCGAACGCAAGAAAAGCGAAGAGCAACTGCGCAAATTGTCCCTGGCGGTGGAGCAGAGTCCCGAAGCTATTGTCATCACCAACACCAAGGCCGAGATCGAATATGTGAACGACGCTTTTTTGCGGGGAACGGGTTATCAGCAAGAGGAAGTGATCGGCCAGAATCCGCGCATGTTGCACTCAGGCAGGACGCCAAAGGAAACACATCTGGACATGTGGTCCGTATTGAGCCAGGGACAGCCATGGAAAGGCGAGTTCTACAATAAGCGCAAAGATGGCAGTGAATACATTGAATTTGCCATCATCACCCCGCTGCGCCAGCCTGACGGTTCGGTCAGTCACTATGTCGCGGTAAAAGAAGACATCACAGAGAAAAAGCGGATTGGAGAAGAGCTGGACGCTCATCGGCACCACCTGGAAGACCTGATTGAAAAGCGCACCGCGGAACTGGTTGCCGCGCGCGAGTTGGCCGACACCGCCAGCCAGGCCAAGAGCAGCTTTCTGGCCAACATGAGCCACGAAATTCGGACGCCGATGAATGCCATCATCGGCCTCACCCATCTCATGCAGCGCAGTGGTGCCAGTCCGGAGCAAAGCGTTCGGCTGGACAAGATCGACAGCGCCGGACGGCACCTGCTGTCCATCATTAACAACGTTCTCGATCTATCCAAGATCGAAGCCGGACGACTGCAATTGGACGGCATCGACTTTCCTCTTTCCGCCGTGCTCGACAACGTCGCGTCCATCATTGGCGAATCTGCCCAAAGCAAGGGGCTGCGCATCGAGCTGGATCACGACGCTGTGCCCCTGTGGCTGCGCGGCGACCCAACCCGCTTGCGTCAAGCCCTGCTCAACTATGCCGCCAATGCCGTCAAATTCACCGATGCCGGCACCATCAGCCTGCGCGCACTCCTGCTGCGTGAAACCGGCGATTCCTTGCTGGTGCGATTTGAAGTCGAAGACACGGGTCCCGGCATCAGTGCCGTGCAGTTCGAACGATTGTTCCAGGCCTTCGAGCAGGCCGACGCCTCGATTACCCGCCGTTACGGCGGTACCGGACTGGGTCTCATCATTACCCGACGGCTGGCCGAACTGATGGGCGGCGAAGTCGGTGCGGACAGCGAGCCGGGGCAGGGCAGCACCTTCTGGTTCACCGCCCGCCTGCAGCGCGGCCACGGCCTCATGCCGACCGAGTCGGACGCGAATCTTGAGCGCATCGAGGCGCGGCTGCGTCGGCTCCACAGCGCTGCCCGGATCCTGCTCGCCGAAGACCACCCGATCAATCGTGAAGTCGCTCTCGAGCTGTTACACGGTGCCGGACTGATGGTGGACACCGCCGTCGACGGGCGCGATGCGCTGGAAAAAGCCCGTGTCATCGCCTACGACCTGATCCTGATGGACATGCAGATGCCGCGTATGGACGGACTGGAAGCCACCCGTGCCATCCGCGCCTTGCCGGGGTGTGAAGACACGCCGATACTGGCCATGACAGCCAATGCCTTTGACGAAGATCGACTGGCCTGCGAGGAGGCCGGCATGAATGACTTTCTGACCAAGCCGGTCGAGCCCAACGCACTCTATGAAGCCCTGCTGTTGTGGCTCTCGCCCGGCAAGATCGCGCCCGGACATGAGGTAGCGACCGGTACGAAACACGCCCTCGCGAAGCCTCCGGCCAAGTCGGTCAATCGTCTGCCGCAGTCGTTGGAGAATTTTGACGGGCTCGACAGCGAACGCGGACTTACCGCCTTGCACGGCCAGACGGACGCTTACTTGAGATTGCTGCAGCAACTTGCGGCCAGCCACGGCAACGACGCACAACAGGTGCGTGACGCGCTCGCGAATGGCCAGATCGATGCGGCCGGCCATCGGGTGCATGCGCTCAAGGGAGCTGCCGGAAGTCTTGGAGCCATCCGGGTACAGGCGGCGGCCGCGGCGATCGAGCGCGCCTTGCGCGAAGGGGCTCCGGATGCGACTTTGCCGGCGCTGATCGATACCCTGCACCAAGAGTTGGGCGCGCTGGGCGAGGCGCTGGCGCAGGTGCCGGCTACGGGCGATACTGCGGCTGCCGACCTTGAACGGGCGCGGGGGGTGCTTGTGCAACTGGAGCCACTGCTGATCCGCGACGACACCGAAGCGAGCGATCTGTTCGAAGCTCATCGGGAGTTGTTGATTGCGAGCTACGCTACCAAAGGCATGCAACTGCGCCGGCATATGGACAACTTCAATTACCCTGCTGCCCTCGCAATCCTGAGAGAACTGTTGCGGCAAAAGGGCAAACAGGCGTAGCCCTAAAAGTTTTTAACGGTCTGCAGCGCACGTTCGACATCGGCCTGACCGACATCCAGATGCGTGACCCAGCGGAAGCGTTTTATGCTGAGATCCTTGCTGCGTTGGTAGCCGGCAGTCACGCGAATATCATTTTCCGTAAGTTGTGCCAGCAAGGCGTCGGCGATTTCTGACGTTACATCCATGAACAGGATATTGGTCTGCACCGGGTGTACCGTCATGTGTCCGGTGAGCCTGGGATGACTGGCGGCAATGCGACTCAAACCTTCGAACAACATCCTGGCATGGCGATGGTCGTCCGCCAGTCGCTGCACATTGTTTTGCAGCGCGTAGATTCCTGCCGCGGCGAGAATACCGGCCTGGCGCATGCCGCCACCCAGCATCTTGCGCTGACGTCGTGCCCGTGCGATGAAGTCGGTCGAGCCGAGCAGCACTGATCCAACCGGTGCGCCCAGTCCCTTGGACAGGCACAATGACAGAGAGTCATAACCCTGACAGAGGTCTCGTGCCTGCTGCTCAGCGTCGTTCCCGCTGGCGACTGCGGCATTGAACAGGCGTGCGCCGTCGATATGGGTATGCAAACCATGACGCTCGGCCAGAGCGCGTACGTCGCGCATGTACTGCAGGGGCAAGACCTTGCCACCGGTGGTGTTCTCCAGCGCGATCAGCCGGGTGCGCGCAAAGTGCGGGTCGTCGGGTTTGATCGCGGCCTCGATGTCGGTCAGGGCGATGCTGCCATCGGCCTGATTCTCCAGCGGTTGCGGCTGGATGGACCCGAGCACCGCCATACCGCCGGCTTCCCAGCGATAGGTGTGCCACTGCTGGCCGACGATGGCCTCATCGCCGCGCTGGCAATGCGTCATCAAGGCGATCAGATTGGTCTGCGTGCCGCTGGCGGCAAACAGTGCGGCCTCGAAACCCAGCATGTTGGCGACCAGGTCTTGCAGGCGATTGACGGTAGGATCGTCGCCGAAGACATCATCGCCCAGCGGTGCCTCCATCATTGCCTGTTTCATCGCCGGACTGGGTTGCGTTACGGTGTCGCTGCGAAAATCGCTCATGGTTATCGGGTTTTCATTCAAGGCTTGCGATAGGTGATCCGGTAAATGGCGCCGGCATGATCGTCGGCAACCAGCAAGGAGCCGTCGGGCAGCATCTGTACGTCGGCCGGACGACCCCAGGCCGTGCGGCCTTGCAGCCAGCCGCTGGCAAACGTTTCATAGGCCACGGCGCGCCCGTCTTTCACCCGCACCAGACTGATGCGGTAACCAACCTTGCTCAGGCTGTTCCAACTGCCATGTTCGGCAATGAATATCTGATTGCGGTAGGTGGCAGGAAACATCGTGCCGGTGTAAAAGCGCATGCCGAGGCTGGCGACGTGAGGGCCGAGCTTTTGCGCCGGTGGCTGGAACTCCTTGCACTGGCGTTTCGCTCCGAATTCGGGATCGGCCAGTTCGCCGCCATGGCAATAGGGGTAGCCAAAGTGCATCGCGGCGCGCGGCGCGTGATTGAGTTCGTCGGGCGGACTGTTGTCGCCCAGCCAGTCGCGTCCGTTATCAGTGAACCACAGGCTGCCGTCGATCGGGCTCCAGTCGAAGCCGACGCTGTTGCGTACGCCGCGGACGAATATCTCTCGCTCCGAGCCATCGGATTTCATGCGCAGGATGGCTGCATAGGGGTCGTCCGGTGCACAGATATTGCACGGTGCGCCTACCGGCACATAGAGTTTTCCGTCCGGACCGAAGGCGATGAATTTCCAGCCGTGATGGGTGTCGCTCGGCAGGCTGTCAGTCACCACGATGGGGGCGGGCGGTTGGGCCAGCTTGCGGTCGATGTCGTCGTAGCGCAGGATACGGCTGACCGCCCCGACATACAGCGCGCCGTCTTTCCAGGCCAGGCCCGACGGCATGTTGAGTCCTTCTGCGACCACGCTGACTGCGGTACTCCGGTAGTGCGAATCGAAACGTACTGCATGCACTTTGCCTGCCTGTCGTGAGCCGACATACAGCACGCCGCCGTTGGCATCGGCGGCGCCCAGGGCCATCTGGCGTGCGTTGTTGACCGTCGCCCAGTGTTCGATGGCAAAGCCCGGGGGCAGTTTGATGGTATCCAGCGGCAGGGCAACGGCCAGCGTCGTCCACAGACCCAGGAAAATACTTGATAGGGGGAGCGTCAGTTTCATTTCAAAAGTCGGTGATGGCAACACGGTGATTCTCGACCAGTTCCTCGGTCAGCGCAATTCCGGCTGCGTGCCGGTGTCGGTACATTCGAAAGCTGGTCCGTCATGGGGGATTCAACTAAACTTGCCACGATGAATACACACCGGAAAAATTATCACATTGCCGTCATTCCCGGCGATGGCATCGGCCGGGAAGTGGTCCCCGAAGGGCTGCGGATACTGGATGCCGCAGCAGAGAAACACGGGTTTTCAATTCACTACGACCATTTCGATTTCGCCTCCTGCGACTACTACCTCAAGCACGGCACGATGATGCCGGACAACTGGAAGGATCTGATCGGCGGGCACGATGCCCTGTTCTTCGGTGCCGTGGGTTGGCCGGAGACCGTGCCCGATCATGTGTCGTTGTGGGGTTCGCTGATCCAGTTTCGACGTGAATTTGACCAGTACGTGAACCTGCGCCCGGCGCGCTTGATGCCCGGTGTGAACTCGCCACTGGCAGGTCGCCAGCCGGGCGACATCGACATGATGATCGTGCGTGAAAATACCGAAGGCGAGTACTCGTCCATCGGCGGCAGGATGTTCCCCGGCACCGAACGAGAAATCGTGATGCAGGAAACGGTGATGTCACGCATCGGCATTGATCGCATCGTCCGCTTTGCCTTCGAACTGGCCGGCAAACGCCCGCGTCGGCGGCTGACGTCCGCCACCAAATCAAACGGCATTTCGATCACCATGCCGTATTGGGACGAACGGGTCGAGGCGATTGCCGAAGAGTATCCCGGCATCCAGTGGGACAAATTTCACATCGATATCCTGGCCGCCCGATTCGTGCTGACGCCCGATCATTTCGATGTGGTGGTCGCCTCCAATCTGTTTGGCGACATTCTTTCCGATCTTGGTCCGGCGTGTACCGGAACCATCGGCATCGCGCCTTCGGCAAACATCAATCCGGAACGCAAGTTTCCGTCCCTGTTCGAACCGGTGCATGGCTCGGCACCAGACATCGCGGGCAAGGGCATCGCCAATCCCATTGGCCAGATCTGGGCCGGTGCGATGATGCTTGATCACCTCGGCGAGACCGCTGCGGCGGCGTCGGTGCTCAAGGCCATTGAATCCGTGCTGGCACAACAGGGGCTGCGCACCCGTGATCTGGGTGGCCCGGCCAGTACGGCGGAATGCGGCAGGGCGGTGGCCGGCGCACTGACTTGAGCGGACGCCAGATTCCGTATTTCCGGTAAACGATCGCCGTCTCGCCATCCGCTACGGCGAGGAGAGCGTCTTTTGCTCGACCGCCCTGTAGCGCAGTTGTTCCACCAGCGCCGACTTTTTCCTGTCAGGCTCGAACTAAGGCTTGATCCGCCATGCCGAGGGCGTCGTGCCGAACCAGCCGCGAAACGCACGGGTAAACGAGCTCTGTTCGGCATAGCCCAGCAGCAACGCAACATCCAGCGCAGACAGCGCCGGATCACGCAGATAGACCTGGGCCAGTTCCCGTCGTGTGGCATCAAGCAGGGCCTGGAAGGAAAACTCGGCGCTGGCGAGACGGCGTTGCAGCGTCCGTGGCGTGACGCCGAGACCGCTGGCGACATATTTCAGACTTGCCTCGCATTTGGGCATCAGCGGTACCAGCATCTGGCGCACCCGTCCGCCGATATCCTCGTCGTGATGAAGGCGGTCGATGACCTTGCGCGCCTCGTCACGCATCGCCAGATTGAGCTCGGCGTCGGCACGAACCAGCGGCTGGGCGAGCAGATCGCTGGAAAACAGCAGTGCGTTCTCGCCGGCGGCGAAGCGCACCGGGCAGTCGAAGAAAGTTTCGAAGGGCACCGTGTCTTCGGGGGCGGCGTGACGAAATCGCGCCTCCACCAAAGGCATGTCGGTTCCGGCAATCCAGCGCCCGAGCCGGAACCAGCTCGCGATCAGGGATTCCGTGAGCAGTTCGCTGTATGGCAGTCCGGCCTGTGTAGCCTCCGGCAATACCACCCAGGACAGTTTGACATTCGCACCCTCACGGCCGAAGTGCGTCTCGCTGTAGCCGGGATCGAAGACCACCCGTCCATACAGCGGCACCAGGCCGATGGCCTCGCCCAGATTGCGACAGGTCATCAGCGCATACCCCAGTACGTCGAAGGTGTCAGGACGCACCTGACGGCCGAACTCCAGTACGAGGTCGCGGCGGCCGGTCAGTGTCAGCGCCGATTCGAAGAGGGCGACCAGTTCGGCCAGCGGCAGGCGCGCCTGTGCCGCCTCCCAGTCGGCGTGATCGACACGCGCATGTTTGAGCAGTGCGGCCCGGGGCAGGCCGAAGCGCTCGAGCATGTTAAACAGGCGCCGGGCGTAGGCGACATTGACGCTGAGCGGGGCGGTATTCGTTTTGGCAGTTGCCGGCATTGATCGAGGTATCGTGTCGCGAATTGACAAATCAGCTGGCATTCTGCGACAAGCGGCTTTGAACATCAATCGTCTACGCTGACCGAACAATCAGGAACGGGCCAGTTGCTTGTCCGAGGTCCGGCCCCGACACTGAACACGATTGAATTGAGGAGAAGACACATGGCTGAAATCAGCGGCGGCGAAGTCATCGCCCGCATGTTGCAAAAAGAAGGTGTCGAGAAAGTCTTCGGCATCATCGACGGCACCTACTTCGGTTTCTACTCGGCGCTGCACCGGCTTGGCATAGAAATCGTCACGCCGCGCCACGAAACCTGTGCCGCTCACATGGCCGGCACCTATGCGCGGCTCACCGGCAAGCTCGGTGTCTGCATGGCCAGCAACGGACCCGGCGTCGCCAACATCCTGCCCGGCCTGGTAGTCGAGCAGGCCGACGGCAACCGCGTGCTGGTGATCACCAGCGCTCGCCGGCCGAGCATCATGTATCCCGATCGCGGCGGCAGCTACCAGTGCTTTGACCAAAGTGGCGTCATCGGCAAGATCGGCAAATGGAGTTCCGCCGTGTCCAGTTTCGACCGCGTGCCGGAACTCGTCCGCAAGGCCTTGCGCAAGAGCTACGAAGGGCGGCCGGGCGTCGTTCATGTCGACGTGCCGGAAACCATCATGAATGGCAAGTTCAAGGCCGCTGTAGGATTCTGGGAACCACACCAGTACCGCCACATCGATCCCGTGACACCGACGGCGGAGCAGGTGACGCATGCGGCACAAATGCTTATCGAAGCGGGCGCGCCGATGATTCATGCCGGCAGCGGCATCATCCATGCCAACGCCTACGATGCGCTGCGCCGCGTCGCCGAGCTGTTGCATGCACCGCTGACCACCAGTTGGGCGGCGCGCGGTTTGATGAGCGAAGACTCGCCGCTGGCCATCACCATGCCGCACGTCAAACTCAATCACACGGTGCGCAACGATGCCGACGTGGTGCTGATCATCGGTACGCGCATTGGCGAAACCGACTGGTGGGGCAAGCCGCCCTACTGGCGCAATCCGGCGGAGCAGAAGACTATCCAGGTCGATATCGACGGCGACATGATCGGCCTCAACAAGCCGGCCGATGTCGCGATCCTCGCCGACGCCAAACGCTTTCTCGAACTGCTCGGCGACGAATTGGAGCGACGCAAAGGCGAGATCAAACTCGACGCCCGTCAGGCCCGTGTTGCCGGCTATGCCAGGACCATGAAGGAAGAACGCGCAGGCTGGGACAAGGCACTCAGCGACATGGCGATACCGATGCACCCGGCTCATATCGGCGCTGTCTGTGGCGAAGTCTTTCCCAAGGATTCGGTGCTGGTGGCCGACGGCGGCAACGCCACCATCTGGGCCATGTTCTATCACCACGTGACCGTGCCCAATACGGTGATTTCCACGTTCAAAATGGGCATGCTCGGTGCCGGCACCTCGCAGGCGGTCGCGGCCGCTCTGGCGCGGCCGGGCAAACCGGTGTGCTGCATCATCGGCGACGGCGCCATGGGCTTCCATGCGCAGGAAGTCGAAACGGCGGTGCGCAACAATGCGCAGGTGATCTACATCGTGCTCGCCGACAAGCAGTGGGGCATGGTCAAGATGAACCAGCAGTTCATGCTGCGGCCCTTCAAGACCATGATCTTCAAGCATCTCGATCCCGACGAAACCATCAAGGCGGATCTTGGCGAAATCGAATTCGATAAACTCGGCCAGAGCATGGGGGCATATGGCGAGCGCGTTTCCGATCCGGCGCAACTCAAGCCGGCACTGGAAAGGGCACTGGCCACCGGCAAGTGTGCTGTAATTCATGTTGATGTCGATCCGGTCAAGCACATGTGGGCACCGGGACTCATACACTTCAAGAAGATGCACGAAGAACCGAAGGGCTAAGTTCAAAAGCTTGAATTCGAGCCACAGAGGACACAGAGGACACAGAGAAAATCGCATGCGTTGAATCAACGCCTACCACGGTCGCCGAGCCGACTGTATTTGACTTGAAGCTTTTCTCTGTGTCCCCTTTAACCTCTGTGGCTAAATGTTTTCGATACACCGGAGTGCGCAATGACCGAAATTGATCTCGTCCGCCTGAACTTCAACCCGCAATCCTTGTGGGCGCTCAACGCCATCATTGGTCTGGTGATGTTCGGCGTTGCGCTCGATCTCAAAGTAGCGGATTTCAAGGCGGTGCTGGTCATGCCCAAACCGGTACTGATTGGCCTCGCCGGCCAGTTTCTGCTGCTGCCGGCCTTCACCTTCCTGCTGGTGATGCTGATCAAACCCGCACCCAGCATTGCTTTGGGCATGATGCTGGTGGCCGCCTGTCCGGGTGGCAACATTTCCAACTTTCTCGCTCACTACGCCAAAGGCAATACCGCGCTATCGATCACCATGACCGCGATTTCGACCGCAGTGGCGATTGTCATGACACCGACAAACATAGCGTTCTGGGGCGGCCTGAATCCGCAAACCGCCGCGATCCTCAAGGAGGTCGCGCTCGATCCGGTGGATATGCTGCTGACCGTGTTTCTGCTGCTCGGTTTGCCCATGGTGGCGGGCATGTGGACCGGTTACCGCTACCCGCGTTTTGTTGAGCGCGCCCACAAACCGGTGAAGATATTTTCCATCACCGTGTTCGGCCTGTTTGTGGTCGGCGCGCTGGCTGCCAACTGGCGCTACTTCATCGACTTTGTGGGTTTTGTTGTTTTTGCCGTTTTTTTGCACAACGCGCTGGCTCTGGCCACCGGTTATTTTGCCGCGCAGTTCACCGGCCTGCCCGAGCGTGATCGTCGTGCTGTGTCGATCGAAGTCGGCATCCAGAACTCGGCACTGGGCCTGATCCTGATTTTCAATTTCTTCGGCGGTCTCGGCGGCATGGCCATCGTGACGGCCTGGTGGGGTATCTGGCACATCATCGCGGGACTGACGATATCGACCTACTGGTCGAAGCGGGAGCCTATCCCCCAGTCCCTTTCCCGGGAACGGTCGTGACGATGGATCGTCGCTGCGCGCAGGCCACGTGATGAAGCCGATCAGCGTTCTCGTCACCGGTAGTTCAGGCTATCTCGGCAGCCAAGTGGTGGCCGAACTGGCGGCGCGAGATGATATCCATGCCATCGCGCTGGACGTGCGCGAACCGGTGCTGCGTCTGCCCGGCACACGTTACGAAGTTGCCGACATCCGCGCCGCTGACGTCGACGCCATCGTTGCCCGTCACCGACCGCAGGTAGTGGTGCATCTGGCGTCCATCGTTACACCCGGCAAAGACAGCAACCGCGAATTCGAATACAGCGTGGACGTCGACGGCACGCGAAATTTGCTCGAGGCCTGCGTGCGTCACCATGTCAAGCGCATCATTGTTTCCTCCAGCGGAGCCGCCTATGGTTACCACGCGGACAATCCGGAATGGCTGAGCGAGACTGATCCGCTGCGCGGCAATCAAAGTTTTGCCTATTCCTGGCACAAACGCCTGGTCGAGGAAATGCTGGCTGACTACCGCACGCGGCAACCGCAGCTGGAACAGATCATTTTTCGCATCGGCACCATTCTCGGAGCGACCGTCAACAACCAGATCACGGCGCTGTTCGAGAAACCGCGCCTGCTGGCGATTCGCGGGTCCGAGAGTCCCTTTGTCTTCATCCATGACCGAGACGTGGTCGGAGCCATCGTGCAGGGCGTCGATTCGCCGGTGACCGGAATTTTCAATGTCGCCGGCGATGGCAAATTGACCATCTTCGAGATTGCCGCCCGTATGGGCAAGCGCTGTCGCGTATTGCCGGCGCGGCTGATTCAGGCGGCACTGTCCGTGCTGAAGACTCTGGGCCGGACGCAGTACGGTCCGGAGCAGCTCGACTTTCTGCGCTATCGGCCGGTGCTCGACAACCGGCGACTGAAAGAAGAGTTCGGCTATGTGCCGAAACTCACCTCGGCCGACGTCTTCGAGTTGTGGCGCAACTCGCGGCAAGGCACGGCCAGATGACGTCCCGCAATCTCGCAGGCAAGGTCGTCCTCATCACCGGCGCTGCCGGCGGTCTCGGCGCTGCATTGTGCAGGCGCTATGCCGCTGCCGGCGCGCGTATCGTCGCGCTGGATCAGGATGTGGCGAGGCTCGACACGCTCGTCGCGAAGTTACGCGCCAATGCCGCAGATGCGCTGGCACTGCCCGGCGACATTACCGACCCCGCTGTCTGCCAAGCGTCGGTGGCTGCGACGCGGGCGCATTTCGGCGCCATCGATGGTCTCATCAACAATGCCGGTATCAGTCACCGCAGCCTGTTGCAGGACACCGATCCTGATGTCATCCGGCGTGTCATGGCAGTCAATTTCTTCGCGGCGGTCAACCTGACTCATGCCACATTGCCGGATATCAAGGCGGCGCGTGGCTTTATCGTTGCGGTCTCCAGCGTTGCCGGATTTTCACCCTTGACCGGGCGTACCGGCTATGCCGCCAGCAAACACGCGTTGCACGGCTTCTTCGACAGCCTGCGCAGCGAAGTTGAAGGCGCCGGCGTCGGTGTCACGCTGGTTTGTCCTTCCTTCATTCGTACCGGAATCGGCGCGACCGCCACCGATGGCAGCGGCGCGCCGGTCAGCAGCCCGCGCATTACCAGCGGTGGTGAATCCCTCCCTGAAGACATTGCCGACAGGATTTTCGATGCGGTGGCAGCGGGGCGCAGATTGCTGCTGCCTGATGCTACCTCGCGCAAGGCCTGGTGGCTCAGCCGGCTGGTACCTGAACTCTATGCCCGAATCATGAAGCGAAAGGTGGGCGGGGAGTTTTCGGGCCTGGCGTAGCCTCGATTCCAAATTGGCGTCCCCAATCTTTCCCGCAGCGGTGGATTCAGGCGGTATCCTTCCTGTTTCTCCAAGGAGTCGAGCATGAATGGAACCAATGCAGAACCGACCGCAATCGAAACCACACCCATCGCGGCTCCGCACGACTGGTTTCTTCAGTCACTGGTGAATATGGCCAATAGCTCGAGCCTTGAAATCGGGGTGACCTTGCAGGTCGGCGGGCTCCTCGTTTCAGGGCTTCTGGTCGGTGGCAAAGCCTATTTTGAGGGTTTTGCAGAAGACTTTTCCAGCGCGTTCGCCAATGATCCGGCGGTATCCGAATCAGTGAGGAACAGCTTTGCAAAATACGGTGAGATCTACAAAGAGGAAGAAGGCAGCACGCCGCCGCCACCGCAATACATCCATCTCAGGAACACCCGCTTTTTCAATACGTCAGGCAACCCGATTCCCGAAAACAAGGGGGTTTGGTGGCGCGGACGGATTTCCGAGGTGGGCGGCTTTACCTTGGGCAGCCTGGTGAAAGAAGAGGGCTGAGTTGTCGGCACGAACGTGCTCACCGCCGATGCCGGGCGCCGTGCCTTGAAGCATCGCATCAAGGAAAAATTCAACTGTTGTTACTGAAACGGACACGCCATGCTGGAACTCAGACCGACCTGCGAACACTGCAACAAATTGCTGCCACCGGACTCGCTTGAGGCGCGTATCTGCTCCTACGAATGTACATTCTGCGCCTCGTGCGTCGAGGATGTTCTGAGTAATGTCTGTCCAAATTGTGGTGGCGGGTTTGTACCGCGACCCATCCGGCCATCAACCCACTGGAAGGGTGACAATTTCCTCGGCAAGGATCCGGCGAGCACCACCGTCAGACATCGGCCGGTCGATGCCTCTGCTCACGCGGTGTTTTCGGCCGTCATCAAGACCATACCGCCCGAAAAACGCTAGCGTGTGATGCGGGTCGTATTGAGGATCGCGGCAACCATGTGCCGGGCAAGCAGGATCATCGTCGCCTAGGATTGCACATCACCGGACGGGTCTTTGTCCAGCCAGCGCAGAATCATGGAGTACAGCGCGACGGGATCGATCGGCTTGCCGATGAAGTCACCCATTCCGGCGAACGAGGTCAACGGCTTGAACACCATCTTCAGCGATATCGATGATCTGATTGACGCTCGTCAGCATCATGGATGCAATTTTCCGGTTGATGAGTTCGTCCTCGACCAGCAGAAAGCGACGCCCCGGAAAGTGTTGAGAAAGACGATCTTCGGCGCTGAGCAGGCCACTTGGGCTGGTATCCGAGTGCAGCGATGGCAAAGGCATTCGCAGCATCGGCGTGCGTTCGCGGCTGGAAATGGACCCGCCGCGGTCTTGCTGGAAACATGCCCCGATCTCTGAGCTCAATTCGACGGTTGCTTGATCCACTGGCTGATCAGGGCCACCACCGCATTTTCCATGCCGATAAAGCCGTGATAGTGCTGGGATCCGCAGGGTTTGCCTGTCGGGTTGTCTCCACCGCTGAGCATCATCAACTTCTTGATCGGCGCATTGACCAGAGCTTGCAGCACGGCGGGCACTTCGTCGGGCCGGCAGATCGAGCAGTCGTCCTGCTCATGATGAATGATCAGCACGGGTATCCGGATGGCGCCGAGGTCTTGCGTCGGCACTGCGCCGATTTTCTTGCGGCTGACCACGCTGGACGTCAGCACGATTCCGGCCAACTCGGAATTTCCGAAAGCCACTGCCGCAGCGGTGGCCGAAACAGTGCCACGGCTTGTGCCGACCAGCCAGACCGGTAGGCCGGAATCGGTCTTGAGGGTTTTCACCAGTGTGCGAATGTCCTGCAGGTGATCGGTACCCACCCGGTCCGGATAGTCAAGATCGCTCTTGTCGGAGGGACGGCTCATCACCGCCACGTTGAGACTGGCAGCGGCGAAGCTGTCGCGAGTGCGCACCAGAAAGTTATTCGAGCTGGGTTGGTCATCGATCAGCGTACCGAATCCGCCATTACCACCGGGCAGCAGAATCACG
>JAIPCS010000049.1 GCA_021738105.1 Sulfuritalea sp. | reverse complement strand
TGGAACAATGCGCCTTTCTAAACCAAAGGGGGAACTCGATGAACAAAAGCGAACTGATTGAAGCAGTAGCCGAGCGTGCCGAACTTTCCAAGGCCGCCGTCAACAAGGCAATTGATGCCATGACCGAAGTCATTACCTCAGTGATTTCCGCCGGCAATCCGGTAGCCCTGATCGGTTTCGGTACGTTCAAGTCCGTCAAGCGCGCTGCGCGTACAGGCAAGAATCCAAAGACCGGTGCTGCTCTGAAAATTGCGGCGAAATCCGTGCCGAAGTTTTCCGCAGGTGCCGGATTGAAGGCTGCGGTTGCCGGCAAGAAGCCGGTGGCAAAGAAGGCCGCTGCCAAAAAGCCAGCCGCCAAAAAGCCTGCCGCGAAGAAACCCGCCGCAAAGCCGGCAGCCAAGAAAGCCGCCGCCAAGAAAAAGTAATCCTGTCGGTCTGGTAGTCAGAAGGGCAACCTGCGGGTTGCCCTTTGTTTTTGTGGATTACCAAACTATCCGGTGGACGGTAAGCGTCCAGCCAGCGCTTGAACCGGATACGTGTCAGGCGACGGGATTCGACAACCTTCAAGGACGCATCGACGATGGCCAGTTGGAAGACGTTTTTTGCAAGATCAACGGCTACGGTAGTAGCATGCATTTTGGATTCCTCCTTGGAGTTGTACGGTGCTGACACCCACGACCAATGAGCTTCAGTCGCGCATACAGTGCGCCAACAAACGGGGGAGTCCTTCCCATCAGACCCTGGACACCGCGCGATACAACCGCGCTGCGCCGGTGACATCAGCGTTCGGCACAGGAGCATAGACCTATGAACGACAACGACGGACTTATCTTTGCCTTCGCACTGAACGGTAGCGGGGGAGGCAGGCGACTGGAACTGGACAGTGTAAGAAAGTGGCGTCCAGGGGACGGAACTCTTTGGGTTCATCTGGACTACACCGGAAGTGCTGCGAGAGACTGGCTGCAAAACGATAGCGGGATTGAGCCTGTCATCGTTGAGGCATTGACGGCAGAAGAAACCCGTCCGAGGAGCTTGGTGCACAAGGGTGGGATGCTGGTGATTCTGCGCGGTGTGAATCTCAATCCGGGAAAGGATCCGGAGGACATGGTGTCCATTCGTTTCTGGATCGATTCAGATTGCATCGTGACGTTACGGCACCGTCGTGTGATGGCGGTCGACGATATTCGTCAGGCTGTTGAGGCAGGAAGCGGCCCGGTCGGTTCGGGCGAGTTTTTGGAGGAGCTGGCCGATCGCCTTGTGCTGCGAATGGGTGGCGTCATCTCCGACGTGGACGACTCCGTTGATGCACTCGAAGACGAAGTGATTGCCGAGCAAACCTACGAACTTCGCCAGAAGATCGCGAATATTCGCCGGGCCGCCATCATGCTGCGCCGCTATCTGGCGCCGCAGCGCGACGTAATGGCGCGTCTGCACAACGAGAAGGTTGACTGGCTCAACGACACGGAACGCATGCGTCTAAGGGAAATCGCAGACCGCACAACGCGCTATGTTGAAGACCTTGATGCTATTCGGGATCGGGCAACCGTAACGCAGGAGGAGCTCAATGCTCGTCTGGCGGAGCAAATGAACAAGACGATGTACATACTGTCAATCGTTGCGGGGATCTTTCTGCCACTTGGCCTTCTGACCGGGTTACTGGGTATCAATGTTGGCGGCATTCCTGGCACGGAGAATCACTGGGCCTTCACCATCTTCTGCGTCCTGTTGGTGATCGTCGCGGCCGCGCAGGTGTGGCTGTTCAAGCGAAATAAATGGATGTAGGGTTCAGTACGGTGAGCCACAACAGCGTTCAAACGTCGGCAAGAACGAAACAACCAAAATCAAATTGGAACTGAGCCAAAAGAACGAACTTGATCCGGATACCCGTTTTGCCCGAGGTTCAGTGACAAGAAACGGTACGCCGGCGGTTCGGCATGATTGTTTCGTTGCGTCAGTGTCGGAAGTATCCGCTTTTAATTGGCGGGAAAATCATCGGAAAAATTCTCAATCCAGCACGTGGGAGATCAGCCCGTCTGCAAGTTTTGGCTCGAACCAGGTGGACTTGGGCGGCATGACGTTGTTGCTGTCGGCGACGGCCATCAGTTGATCCATATGGGTTGCATGAAGGGCGAAGGCGACGGCCATTTCGCCTGAATTGACGCGTTTCTCCAGCTCCGCCAGTCCGCGTATGCCGCCGACAAAATCGATGCGCTTGTCGCGGCGCAAATCATGTATCTCCAGCAGCGGGGCCAGCAGATGGTTCGAAAGCAGTGATACGTCCAGGCGATCGACCGGATCGTCCGGAATCAGATCGGGTTTGATCGAGAGCTTGTACCAGCGCCCGTCCATAAACATGCCGAACTCGCCGGGTTGTGCCGGGTGCACGCGCTCGGCACTTTCTTCAACGACGAAGGCCGTGCCAAGGCGATCCAGCAATCGTGGTTCGTCTAGATTGCGGAGATCCTTGACCACGCGGTTGTAATCAAGAATCTTCATCTGATGATGAGGGAAGATCACGGAAAGAAACGAATCGGCTGAGGCATCCGGTCCAGACTGATGGCGCGCGGCAGCGACGCGCGAGGCGGCTGCGGATCGATGATGGCCGTCGGCAATGTACAGCGCCGGCATGACATCAAATACCTGGGTGATGGCTTCGATTTTTCCGGTGTCACTCAGTATCCATATCTGGTGTCGAATGCCGTCGTCGGCGGTTACGTCACTGATCGGCTCTCCTTGCGCGATTGCATCGATCAAGTCGTCGGCGGCAGAGGAGGCCGGATAGGCAAGCAGTACCGGACCGGTTTGTGCGTTCAGCGCATCGATCTGGCGCACCCGATCGTCTTCCTTGTCCGGCCGGGTAAACTCGTGCTTGCGAATGCGGTTGCTGTCGTAATCGGCGATGTTCGCGGCCGCCACCAGTCCGGTTTGAACGTGATCTTCCGCCACGCCATCGGTACTTGGCATGGTGAGCCGGTAGGCGTAGTAACAGGCTTTTTCATCCCGGATCAGGACGCCCGCGGCGATCATCTTTTTCAGGTTTTCGGTGGCCTTGGCATAGACCTCGGGTGCGTACGGATCGGTGTCCGGCGGCAAATCTATTTCCGGCTTCGAAATATGCAGAAACGACCACGGCTTTCCTGCTGCGCGCTCTCGTGCTTCGGTGCTGGAAAGTACATCGTAGGGCGGCGCGGCGACGGCGCTCGCCTGGCCGGCGGCCGGTCGCAGGCCGCGAAATGCGCGAATAAGACTCATCAAATCGCTTTCAGGTCGGGGGTTTGTTCAGTTTGTTATGTACGCAATGCGGCAGCCGCATCGCGGATCATCTTTTCAGTGGTGGACCAATCAACGCAGGCGTCGGTAACCGAACAGCCATACCGCAGTTGCGTCAAATCATCAGGAATGGGCTGGTTGCCGGCTTCGATGAAACTTTCAATCATCAGCCCGACAATCGAACGCTGCCCGGTTTTTCGCTGGGCCACGACCTGATTAATACAATCGTGCATGACCAAAGGCTGCAGATCGGGTTTTTTATAGCTGTTGGCATGCGAGCAATCGACCACGATGTTCCGTGGCAGGCCGGCCTTGGCCAATGCGGCTTCTGCCAGTGCTACGCTGACGGTGTCGTAATTCGGCCGTCCGCCGCCACCGCGCAACACCAGATGGCCGTAGCGGTTGCCTGCAGTGCGCACGACGCTGGAGCGCCCCTGAATGTTGATGCCAAGAAAGCTATGTGGGCTGGCGGCCGACAGAATGCCGTTGATGGCGGCATCGAGCGAGCCGTCGGTGCCATTCTTGAATCCGACCGGCGTCGATAGTCCGGACGACATCTCGCGATGGGTCTGCGATTCGGAAGTACGGGCGCCGATTGCCGTCCAGGCGATCAGGTCGCCCAGGTATTGCGGCGCGATCGGATCGAGCGCTTCAGTGCCGGCCGGTAGTCCGATTTCATTGACGGCCAGCAGAAACTCACGGGCCTTTTGCAGACCCTCTTCGATGTGAAAGGAATCATCCATCCGCGGATCGTTGATGTAGCCCTTCCAGCCGGTGGAGGTCCGCGGTTTTTCAAAATACACCCGCATCACCAGCAGCAAGGTGTCCGCGACTTCATCCGCCAGATGCTTGAGACGTTTTGCATAGTCGAGACCGGCTACGGGATCATGGATGGAGCACGGTCCCAGCACCACGAACAGGCGTGGGTCTGTGCCATCCAGAACGCTTTCGAGGGCTCGCCGTCCCGCCAGAACCGACTTTGCCGCGGCTTCCGACAGGGGCACCCGGTCATGGATCTCTTCCGGCGTCGGCATCAGCTCGAAAGCTTCAATATTGAGGTTTTCAGTAATCTGCATCAGGGTTTCAGTTTGTTGAAAAGTTCTTTTACCGCGCCAACGCGTTCCATGAGGTTTGCGCTCGACTTCTGCCAGTTCAGCTTGTCCGGTCCAGCCAGTTTGAAGCTGCGGTCGCTTTGAAGCAGGCGGATGATTTTCGCGGGGTCGATAGGTGGATTGGGCACAAATTGCAATTGTATCGCGGCAGGACCGGCATCCAGTTTGGCAAGGCCCAGCGGGCGGCCAGCCAGTCGCAGGCGGTGGGTTTCGAGCAAGGCCAGGGTTTGCGCCGGCATTTCGCCGTAGCGGTCGATCAGCTCTTCCTGCATGGCGCGCAATTCATCCTCGCTGTCGCAGTTGGCAAGGCGTTTGTAGAGCGTGAGTCGTTCATGCACGTCGGGGCAGTAGGCATGGGTCAGCAGCGCAGGCACGCGCAGATTGATTTCCGAGGTAATGGACAGTGGTTGAGTCAGATCGGGCACTTTGTCGCCGGCTTTCAGCGCGCGCACGGCGGCATTGAGCATGTTGGTGTACATGGCGAAGCCGATCTCGTGGATTTCGCCACTTTGGGATTCGCCCAGAACTTCGCCGGCGCCGCGGATCTCCAGATCGTGCATGGCAAGGAAGAAGCCGGACCCCAGTTCTTCCATGGCCTGAATGGCTTCGAGCCGGCGCTTGGCTTGTGCAGTGGGTTTGGCGTCTTCGTGGGTGAGCAGGTAGGCGTAGGCCTGATGGTGGCTGCGGCCGACACGACCGCGCAACTGATGCAGTTGCGCCAGACCGAATTTGTCCGCCCGATTGATGACAATGGTGTTGGCGTGCGGATTGTCGATGCCGGTCTCAATGATGGTCGAACAGAGCAGGAGATTGTGTTTTTGCTGGGTGAATTCCCGCATCACCCGTTCCAGTTCGCGTTCGGGCAACTGGCCGTGTCCGATCACCATGCGCGCCTCGGGCAGCAGGGTCTGCAGCCGCTCCTTCATGTTTTCGATGGTGTCGACTTCGTTGTGCAGGAAGTACACCTGGCCGCCGCGCTTGAACTCGCGCAGGCAGGCTTCGCGTACCTGTCCGTTGGACCACTTGCTGACGAAGGTCTTGATCGCCAGACGCTTTTGCGGCGGCGTGGCAATCACCGAAAAAACGCGCAGACCTTCGAGCGAAAGACCCAGGGTGCGCGGAATCGGCGTTGCGGTCAGCGTCAACACGTCGACCGTGGCACGCAGTCGCCGCAGAGCTTCCTTCTGGCGCACGCCGAAGCGGTGCTCTTCATCGATGATGATGAGGCCCAGTCGATCGAAACTGACATCCTTTTGCAGCAAGCGGTGGGTACCGATCAGGATGTCGATCTTGCCCTGACTGAGCAGGCTGACGGCTTCATCCTGTTCTTTGGCCGACTTGAAGCGCGAGATTTCAGCGATCCGGATTGCCTGGTTGGCAAAGCGGTCGGAAAAATTCTGGTAGTGCTGTTCGGCCAGCAATGTCGTCGGACACAGGATGGCCACTTGTTTGCCATCGGCCACGGCGACAAACGCGGCACGCATGGCCACCTCGGTCTTGCCGAAACCGACATCGCCGCAAACCAGACGATCCATCGGTTTGCCCGATTTCATGTCTTCGATCACCGCATTGATCGCGGTTTGCTGGTCGGGGGTTTCCTCGAAGCCGAAACCGTCTGCAAAGGCTTCCAGGTCGTGTTGTTTGAAGTTGAAGGCGTGGCCTTCGCGCGCGTTGCGCCGGGCATACAGGTCGAGCAGTTCGGCGGCGGTGTCATGGACTTGCTCCGCCGCTTTTTTCTTGGCTTTTTCCCATTGACCCGAGCCCAGGGTATGGAGGTGCACCGAGTCCGGGTCGGCGCCGCTGTAGCGCGAAATGAGCTGCAGGGAGGCGACCGGCACATACAGTTTGGCGCCTTCGGCGTACTCGAGGTGGAGGAATTCGGTGTCGCCTTCACCAAAGTCCATGTGTATCAGGCCGAGATAACGGCCGATGCCATGGCTTTCATGCACCACCGGGTCGCCCACTTTCAGTTCGGAGAGATCGCGCAGCCAGCCTTCGAGGTTGGCGCGGCGCGGATCGGAACGTCTTCCACGCGGTCGAGCGGTCGCGGCATACAGTTCGTTTTCGGTGATGATCGCCAAAGGATGTTGCTTCGGCCCGTCGAGCAAGAAGCCACCGGAAAGCGGACCGACGCCGAGCATGAAGCTCGCCTCACCGTCGAGAAAGGCGGCGAAATCGGCACACGATTCGGGTGCCAGGCTGTGCTCGGCGAGGTAATCATGTAGGGTCTGGCGTCGCCCCGGTGATTCGGCCAGCAGCAGCGCGCGTCCGCCCCGTGCAAACTGTTCGGCAAGGAAGGCGCGCAAGGCGGCGAGCGGATCGTCGGCCTTGCGGTTGACGGCCACGGAAGGCAGAGGCGGCAGGGATGCCTTGCTCTGCACTACCTTCGGGTCGTCGCCAGCGCCGTCCCGCAAGGGGATACCGCTGGGCATAACTTTTTGCAGCCATTGCGGGAAACTCCTGGCCGCGATGAAAAACTCTTCGTCTCTCAGGAACAGTTCGCCCGGAGGCAAAACCGGTCGCGAGCGGTCGCCGCCGAGCATCTTGAAGCGCCCTTGCAGGTCGCTCCAGAACTCGGCAATGGCTGCCGGCACGTCGCCGTGCAGCAGCAGCGTCGCATTCTTCGGCAGATAGTCGAACAGTGTTGCCGTGGTTTCATGGAACAGCGGCAGGTAGTACTCGATGCCGGCAGGCAAAATTCCGTTCGAGACATCCTTGTACAGACTGATGCGCGAGGCATCGCCTTCGAACGTCTCGCGGAATCTCTGACGAAATAGCGTGCGGCCGACATCCCCGGCTGGAAACTCGCGCGCCGGCAACAGCCGAATCTCCGGCACCGGGTACAGCGTACGCTGGCTATCGACATCGAAGCTTCTCAGCGTCTCGATCTCATCGTCAAACAACTCGATGCGATAGGGCAGCTGCGTGCCCATCGGAAACAGGTCAATCAGTCCGCCGCGCACGCTGTATTCGCCGGCGGCGACGACCTGGGTGACGTGCTGATAGCCGGCGAGCGTGAGCTGCGAGCGCAGTTTGTCGATTTCCAGCCGTTCACCCTTTTTCATGAAAAAGGTGTGAGCGGCAAGAAAGCTCGCCGGCGCCAGCCGGGTGATCGCCGTTGATGCGGCAGCGATCAGCACTTCACACTGACCCTGCGATGCAGCGTACAAGGTCGCCAGCCGTTCGGAGATCAAGTCCTGATGCGGCGAGAAGTGATCGTAGGGCAGGGTCTCCCAGTCCGGCAGCAAATGCACGCTCAATTCGGGCGAGAACCAGGTGATTTCCTCCGCCAGGCGCTGTGCCTCAAGCGGACTGGCGGTGACGACCGCCAGCAGGTGTCCGGGGCGCGCAAGCTGAGCCAGCGCCAACGCGTCGGCGGACGCTGCCAGCAGCGGCAGATCGAGACGTTGACCGGGTTTGGGCAGTGCGGGAAGAGACAGCAGGGACTTCATGGGATACGGAAGCGGATGAGCCGCGAATTATACGCAGCGCTGCGCAGCCATCACCGCTGCACTAGCTTCCCATGAAAATCACTCGATCAAGTGGCGCTTGATCAAACTGGATTCAGCCAGTCTCCACGTCTGCTGACGTAGCTGAGCAGGAAATCAATAAAGCTCTGGGCAGCCGGGGAAAGGGTGTGACCATTGCGAGTCAGAACATAAAACCGCCGTGAGACCTCCGGGTCGTGCAGCGGTTTCATTTCAAGCTTATAGAGCCGTACCAGCGACGCGGCGTAAGGTATGCAGACCGTCACGCCAAGGCCGGCACTAACCATAGCCAGCGCAGTGGACATGAAGGCAACCTCGTTGGTCGGCGAATGAGGCAGTTCGCGGTTGGCGCGACGCAAATCTGCCAGCAATCGTTCTGTGAACTGACCTTGCAAGGAAATTAGGGGATAGCCAATGATGTCGGCCCAGCGTATTTCTTCCATTTGCTGCAACGGATGGTCTTTCGGAAAAACGGCCATGAAGGGAAGTTCAAACAGGGGAGTCGCAATAATGTCCGAGTTCGGATCACGCTCAGGGCCGACGCCAAAATCGACTTCACCGGAAAAAACTCGCGACGTGACACTCTCAACCATGCAGTCGACCAACTTGATGTTGATTTCCGGGTGTTCAGCGCTATAAGCCGCGATGACTTCCGGCAACAACGCGGAAGCCATCAACTGAGGAGCCGCAATGCGGATCGAACCTTTCTTGAGTGCCTTGAGGTCGGCAACATTGCTGAGCACTCCGTCGAGATCGTTGATGATTTTGTCAATCAGGGGGTAGATGTCTTGCCCCACATTTGACAAATTGACCTTGCGCGTGCTGCGGTCGACAACTCGCATTCCGAGCGATTGTTCGAGCTCCCTTATCAACCCGCTCAGGGCTGATTGTGTGACAAAAAGGCTTTCGGCCGCCAGAGTGAAGCTGCCCGTGCGGGCTACGGCGACAAGGGCGCGCAGTTGACGAAGCGTTACATTCATTTGTTTACCTCATAGAACTATTGGTAAAAATCGTTTGTGCGATAAATAAGTTTAGTCTTAAATGAAGTCTTCGCAGCACGGATGGCGCAAATGTCGCTGCATTGAATCAACAGCCTGATTGACGCGCAGCATTCATTCCCAATGGAGACGAGCATGCAGATACAAAAAATTCACCATGTTGCCTATCGATGCAAGGATGCCAAGGAAACCGTCGAATGGTATGGCAAGTACCTGAATATGAATTTTGTTCTGGCAATCGCCGAGAACGAGGTTCCCTCCACCAAGGACCCGGACCCCTACATGCATATCTTTCTGGATGCTGGCAACGGAAACATTCTGGCTTTCTTCGAACTGCCGACCAAGCCACCCATGGGGCGCGATCCAAACACGCCGGCATGGACTCAGCATTTGGCGTTTCAGGTCGAATCCGTCAGCGATCTTATGGAAACCAAGACAAAGCTTGAAGCGGATGGCATCGAAGTCGTGGGACCAACCGATCATACGATCTTCCAGTCCATCTATTTCCATGATCCCAGCGGCCACCGGCTGGAACTTGCGACCAATACCGGCACACCCAAGATGGCCAAGATGCTTGACGATGTCAAATGGGACATGCTCAATGAGTTTGCCAAGACCAAGCGTGCACCGACGCATGCGCGCTGGATGCATGACGGCAGTTACGCTGGAGAGTAGGTTTCGCTTCGCGTCTTTTCATCCTGCCGAGCGGGTACGCATGGACTTGATCGACATGCTGAGCATCGACGGATGCATTTCAGGTATAAATGGTTCAAGAGTGCTATTCAACTCTGAAAATGAGATCTGCACGACATTCAACACAAGGAGGAATTAATGAAAATGAAAAACTACAGCATGAAGTTACTGGTTGTGGCCCTGGGCATGTCCTTGGGTATTGCGAGTTCAGTTGGGGCCGAGGAGTTGAAACTTAGTCATTTCATGCCTTCGAAACATCCGTTTCAATCTGTATTCATGAAAAGCTGGATTGACGAAGTCGGCGCCTGTACCAAGGGCGAAGTAAAAGTGACGGTATTTCCCGCCGGTTCGGCGTTTGGCCATGTCGCCAAGCAATTGGACCAAGTAAAGGCCGGAGTCGTCGATATCGCCCACGGGTTGACCGGAATTCCCCGTGGTCGCTTGCCGCGCACTTCGATTGTTGACCTGCCTTTGTTGTTCGACAGCGCATCTTCCGCCTCGAACTCATTATGGGATTTGTATGAGAGCGGTATGTTGGGCGACGAGTACAAGGGTCTCAAGGTTCTGGCCCTTCACGCCCACAATCCCGGCCTCATTCACACCAAGGGCAAAGCCGTAAATTCACCCGAGGACCTTAAAGGCCTGCGCATTCGTTTTCCCAGTCTGGCCATTTCCATCATGCTGAAACAGTTGGGCGCCGACCCGGTCGGGCTACCGCCGACGCAAGTTTATGAAAACCTGCAAAAAGGCGTGATCGACGGCACGGTGTTTCCGTGGGATGCCATCGGCGGCATGAAGCTCCATGAAGTTCTGGACAACCACGCTGATGTTGGTTTGTACACTACCTCGTTCTACTTTGTAATGAACGAGAAGAAGTACAACGCACTCTCGGCCAGCACCAAGTCCTGCATTGATAAAGCCTCCGGCAAACCACTGGTTGCCAAGTTGGGTCAATGGTGGAACGAGTGGGACAAGCCGGGCCAGGCGAATTCAGTCGCCAAAGGTAACAAGATTGTTTCCTTCAATGCGGATGCTCGCAAGAAATGGGAAGCGGCGGTGGCCCCGGTCGTCCCGGCGTATTTGGAGGAACTTGCCAAGCAAGGCGTGAAAGATCCAAAAGCGCTTTACGAGGCAACTAAAGCGGCAGCCGCAAAATATAACGCCAAGTAATTGATGTAGAGGCTATAGAGCATCGGGGCTAATTCTCGACGCTCTATTGTCTGCACAGGGTCGATTGCATGTTTTCAAAATTGACAAAAATGCTGGATGTTTTCATGGGATGGTTGGCATGGCTGGGAATTGCCATGCTTTGCGTCGCCGTACTGGTGACCGTCATCGATGTACTGGGGCGCAAACTGCTCGGCTTTTCGATAGAAGGAACGGTCGAGATCACTCAGTTGATGGTGATGTACGCCGCCTTTACCGCCATTCCGTACGCGTTTACTTCGCGCAGTCATGTGGCGATCTCGCTCTTCATCGACAAACTCCCCTTCTTCTGGCGCCGACTGTCGGATCTGGCAATGTTCCTGCTGGCGGCTGGATTCATGGTGGCAGTTGCCTATTTTGGAGCTCTTAAAGGACTGCAGGAGTGGGAGTACGGAGATGTGACGCTGACGCTCGGTATTCCAAAGATCTATTTCTGGTTCCCGCTGGTTTTTGGCTCTGCCATCAGCACCCTTTGGCTGGTGCTGCGCGCCCTCGAAAACCTGTTCGGACAATCCGCCCCCACCATGGCGAAGCCGGGTTCAGTGACCGCGACTCATACTGCTAAGCCATGACGCCACCTCTGATGGGCGTCCTGGCCTTTGGCGCGCTGCTTTTTCTCATTGCCGTCCGAATTCCCATCGCTATTGCCATGGGCGTGGTCGGCGCCATTGGCGGGCTGGTTCTGAATGGACCGGAGAGCATCAGTTTCATTTTGGGTTCGGCGCCGTTTGAAACGGTGTTCCCGTACGGATTGTCCGTGGTTCCGCTGTTTATTCTCATGGGTGTCTTTGCTGCACATGCGGGTCTGTCGAAAGATCTGTATCAAGCGGTGCACGCATTTGTCGGCCATTTTCGTGGTGGGCTGGCCATGTCTACCGTGGGTGCCTGCGCCGCGTTTGGCGCCATCTGCGGGTCGAGCCTTGCAACTGTGGCGACCATGGCCCGTGTCGCCATGCCCGAGATGCTCAAGCGCAAGTATGACAACAGCTTTGCCGCCGCCTCGGTCGCTGCGGGGGGGACATTGGGTGTTTTGATTCCGCCAAGCGTGATCATGGTGATTTACGCTATTTTGACGGAAGAGTCAGTGGGCAAACTGTTTTCTGCTGCCATCCTGCCTGGCATTCTTGCCACCTTGTTGTACATGGGAGCGGTGTGGGTGAAAGTCCGGATTGATCCGACCGTGGGCCCGGCAGGCGAGCCAATGACCTCGGCGGAAAAACTCAAATCCGTGATGGCCATCTGGCCCGTGGCTCTGTTGTTCCTAACTGTTATTGGCGGCATCTATCTGGGTTGGTTTTCGCCGACCGAAGCCGCCGCCGTCGGAGTTTTGGGCGCCTTTCTTTTGGCCGCTGCGCGAAAGCGAATGTCGATGCGCGTGCTGCGGCAGTGTGTCGAGGAAACCGCCGCGACTTCGGGAATGATATTCCTCATCCTTGTCGGAACTTCAATCTTCAACTACTTCATCGAAACCACCATGTTGCCGCATATGCTGGTGGAGTGGATCGGCGGATTGGGCGTGGGGAGATACACGGTTCTGATATTGCTGATGGTGTTCTTTGTTGTGCTCGGCTGTTTCATGGATTCCCTGAGCATGATTCTGCTGACCTTGCCTTTTGTTTTCCCGCTGGTTACATCCCTGGGTTTCGATCCCATCTGGTTTGGCATCGTGATGGTTTCCGTGGTTGAAGTGGGTTTGATCACACCACCGGTGGGAATGAACTTGTTCGTCATTATCGCGACCAGTCCGGGGGTAGATATCAAGGGGGTAAGTCGTGCGGTCATCCCTTTCATCGTTGCTGACACGCTCCGCATTGCATTTCTGATTCTGGTGCCGGGTCTGTGCCTGTGGCTTCCTTCTCTCATAAAGTAGATTGGTTTCATGGAAAAAATAACTTGGAAACCGTCGTTTAGCGTTGGCCATCCAATCCTGGATCAGCATCACCAAACCCTGGTGGAAATCACCAATCGCCTGGTCGATGCGCGAGGCGGCAATAGCCGCATTGCGGAAACTTTCGAGCTGCTGGACGACTATGTCAGCACCCATTTCCGTCTTGAAGAATCCTTGCTGGCTGCCACCGACATGGATAATCTGGAGGAACACTTTGCCTCGCATCGAAGTTTCACGAACTGGCTCGAAGCCGTAAAAGCTTCATACAACGCAGGCGGGGCATCTTCGTTCTACATCACGGAAACGGTCGTCTCCTATCTCAAGAACTGGCTGGTCAGCCATATTCTGGTGACGGACATGCAGTACAAGGGAAAGATCAACGAACCAGATTGAAAACGTTCATTGACGTTCAGCGCGCGGGGAAACCGAGTTGATATTCAGCAAGTCATTTGAATGTTGGCGGTTCTCGACCTAGGATGGAAGCAAGCATCCATCAAACGGAGAGTGCCATGTACTTATCACTGCAAGACTGTATCGACATGTCCGGCCTGACCGAGGAAGAAATCCTCGCCATCGCAGAGCACGAGCATTTGCCGGAGTTGCTCGCGGTTGAACTTGGAAGCTACCTTGAGCATCTTCCGGGTGGAGAGAAGCGCATCAAGCGCATGATTCTGGATGACATCAAGCAGGCGAAACTGAAGGGAGACCGCAAGCACACGGCAATGCTCAAGAGTGTGCTCAAGCAGTATCTGGAACATCACGCTGCAGCCTGATCACGCATGGCGGTCCGGATCGGTTTTTGATTGGCGGTGATAAACCGGCATACTGTGGTTGGCCGCAGAGTCACCCGAATCCACGGAAGGAACCCATGACCACACTGAAAAATCTCGCCCTGTCGATGCTCGACCTTGTTGCCGTGCGCGAAGGCGGCAGCGTTGCCGATGCACTGGCAATTTCGCTGCGTACGGCGCGACACGCCGAGTCCCTGGGCTTTAAACGCTACTGGCTGGCCGAACATCACAACATGCCGGGGATCGCCAGTTCCGCCACGGCGGTGCTGGTTGGCTACATCGCGGGCGGCACCCAAACCATCCGGGTCGGCTCGGGCGGTGTCATGCTCCCCAACCATGCGCCGCTGGTGGTCGCCGAGGCCTTCGGCACGCTCGCCGAGCTCTACCCCAATCGTATCGACCTGGGTCTGGGCAGGGCGCCGGGAACTGATCGGCTGACCATGCGTGCCTTGCGTCGTGATCGGGCGGAGAGCGAAGCGGATTTTCCGCGCGATGTCGCCGAACTCCAGCATCTGCTTGCCGTGCCGGAGGCAAATCAACGAATTACCGCGATTCCCGGTGCAGGGACCGAGGTGCCGATCTGGTTGCTGGGGTCGAGCCTGTTTTCGGCGCGTCTGGCCGGCGAGCGGGGCCTGCCCTATGCCTTCGCCTCGCATTTCGCACCGGGCTTGCTGTTGCAAGCCCTTGATACCTACCGCCAGAGTTTTCGACCATCCACCGTACTGGCAAAGCCGTATGTGGTGATCGGCGTGCCGCTGATTGCCGCTCCCAGCGATGCAGAAGCCCAATTTCTTGCCAGTAGTACCTATCAGCGCGTTCTTGGCATCCTGCATGGCAGCCGCGGACGCCTGCCGCCACCGGTGGAAAACTATCTGTCGCAGTTGCATCCACAGGAACGCGCCGCTGTGGATGATTTTCTCGCTGCCGCCGTGATCGGTGGGCCGGAAACGGTGGTCCAGGGGCTTGCCGCTTTGGTGCAGGCCACCGCCGCCGACGAGTTCATGCTGGTGTGCGATATTTTCGACCCGAATCTGCGCTTGCGCTCGCTCGACATAGCTGCCGCAGCCTGCGCGGCATGAGATCTCAGCCGGACGTCTGAAGCACAGCGGAAACCGTCAAGCCAGGCCAAAAAGTCGGCGCTGGTGAGACGGCGAAGCGGCAGGCAATGCCGCGACCGTGGCTCCGGGAAACTGCCTCAATCGCTGTATTGCTGCGCGATTCCCTGAAACACCGGCTGAATCTGCAGCAAGGCGTCGACCACATCGGGATCGAAGTGTTTGCCACGCCCTTCGACAATCATCCCCACCGCGTGCTCATGGCTAAACCCGTCCTTGTATATGCGGCGGCTGATCAGTGCATCGTAAACATCGGCTACCGCCATCAAGCGTGCAGAAATCGGGATATCGTTCGCTTTCAGTCCATTGGGGTAGCCGCTTCCATCCCATTTTTCGTGGTGCCCGGTCGCAATCTGTCGTGCAAGAACCAGGTAGCTGTTGTCCTGCAGGCGGTTGTCTTCCCCGGACAAGGCGATGGCATTGCCGCCAAGTGTGGTGTGCGTCTTCATGATCTCGAACTCGTCGGCGGTGAGTTTGCCGGGCTTGAGCAGGATGGCATCGGGGATGCCGACCTTGCCGATATCGTGCAGCGGCGCCACCTTGAACAGCGCCTCGACAGTCTCGTCGTCGAGAAACGAACTGAATCGTTCGTGTTGCTGGAGATGCTTTGCCAATTCGCGAACGTAGAGCTGGGTGCGTTTGATGTGATTTCCGGTTTCGTTGTCGCGGGCTTCGGACAGGGAACACATCGCCATGATCATCACGTCTTGTATGGCAACCACTTCAACAGTTTTAGCAAGCAACTCGGCGGTGCGCTCCTGCACCAGCGTTTCAAGCAGTTTGCTTTCATCGCGCAACAGTTCGTTACTCGCCTCGACCTCACTATTGGCTTCCTCGAGCAGGCCTTTTTGCAAGGTGAGCTGTTTCACCAGTGCGAGATTTTCGAAACCCTGATTGAGTGATACAAAGATCATTTTCTGCAGCTCGCGACCGGCAGCGACGATTACCACCAGAAAAACCATCAACATGTAGGCAATGGCGCGATGGGGCTCGTCATCAACGGCCATGACGCGGAACGTGAGGGGCAGCATGACGCCGGACAGATAGGCATAGGTGGATGGACTGTGCACCGAGATCATGGTGACCGATCCAGCGGCGAGGGCCAGCATCAGGCAGATCAGCAGCAACTGCTGTTCAATGCCCGGAGGAAAAAAGTACATGAACGCCGAGCCCCACAGCAGGCCGACACCCAGCGCCAGCAAGGTAAAGTGTCGACTCCATGCCCGACAGTCGGTAATGGTGTTCAGGGATTCACGATCATTTCGCCACTTGATTATTTCCCACGCATGAAATACGTAGGTACAGGCGATCCAAAGCAGCAATTGACGATGTTCCGAGTGGTTCCATAGAACGACGACAAACAAGAGCTGCAGCAATGCCTGGGACGTCACAAGGATGGGGTAGGTCTTTAACCGGACGCGCAGTTGCTCCGCACGCGTTGACAGGTTGCTTTCGTCAATGCGGAAGCTCAGTTCATTGAAGCCATCTCGAATGGGCGCAAAAAACATAGTGCAAACAGTCAGTACTTTTGTGAGATTACGGTCAAATACCGGGTCGTCTATTACTGCTTCACTGCAAGGTAAGGACAGAATCGTCTGTCAACTTGAAGCCATACTTTCGTATTTTTCTGATCACTGCTGGTCGAAGTTTCCCACAAGCGTCTCGCTCTGTTCATCCGTGAAACACGCGAATAGTCGCGGGCTCTACTCGGTTGAATGCTGATTCTGCGCTTCCAGACGGTCGAATAAAAGAGGCTTCGTTTCGCAGGCGAGTTTCCTCGTGCAGCGAATGGCGAGACGGTGTTTGCTCAGGTGGCGGTGTGCAGGCGCACCGGAATGCGCCTGGGTCCAAAGGGCTGGGTGAATTCACCAAAGCGGCCGGCAACACTCGCCCCGCAATGCCGGCAGTGCCCCTCGGCATCAAGCGCGTAGCCGAGTATGCGATACCAGTCCCGCTCGATCACGGGCTTGTTGCAGGCCGGGCAGTGGGTGGTATCCCCGGCTTTGTCGTGAACATTGCCGGTATAGACATAGCGCAGACCGGCGTTCATGGCAATGCGGCGTGCGCGGCTCAGCGTCACCGGCGGCGTGGCCGGGATGTCACTCATCTTCCAGTCAGGATGGAAAGCGGAAAAATGCAGGGGTACATCCGGCCCGAGCTCCCTCGATACCCAGTTTGCCAGGGCCTTCAGTTCCTCGTCGCCATCATTCTGGCCCGGGATCAACAGCGTGGTGATTTCCAGCCAGCAATCCGTTTCGTGATGAATCATCACCAGCAAATCAAGCACCGGTTGCAAATGTGCGCCGCAGAGCTTCACATAAAAGTCGTCACTGAAGGCCTTGAGGTCGACGTTGGCCGCGTCCATTTTTGAATAGAACTCACGAGCCGGTTCCGGATGCATGTAGCCGGCCGTCACCGCCACCGTCCTGACCCCGACGGCATGGCAGGCATCGGCCGTATCCATTGCGTACTCGGCGAAGATCACCGGATCGTTATAGGTAAACGCCACGCTTCCTGATTGATGCGCCTGTGCCGCCCGGGCAATGGCGGCAGGTGTCGCATCGTCCATCAAGCGGTCCATGTCGCGCGACTTGGAGATATCCCAGTTCTGGCAAAACTTGCAGGCCAGATTGCAGCCGGCGGTGCCGAAGGACAGTACGCTGGAGCCGGGATAGAAGTGGTTGAGCGGTTTCTTCTCGATGGGATCGATACAAAATCCCGAGCTGCGGCCGTAGGTGGTGAGCAGCATTTCACCACCTTGCATGGCGCGCACGAA
>JAIPCS010000048.1 GCA_021738105.1 Sulfuritalea sp. | reverse complement strand
AGGTGCCCATATGCCTCAGTTTAATCCTCAATCCCGCCCATCGTCCCCAACAGCACTTTCCGGTACAGAAACCCGAACATTCGAGTTCCAGGGCAAGTAGGTATTGCGCCTTTCCAATACCGTCAGCTCTATCAGCACAAGCTACGCGGCAAAAATAACGCTGTTGGTGCCGGGGGGGGAAGTCGAATCCCCACGCCTTGCGGCGGCGGTGTTTGAGACCGCTACGTCTACCGATTCCGTCACCCCGGCCCGGGATGTCGCAGAACCTCAATTCCCTATCTGCGAGGCGCGCATTATCCGACAAACTGACTCGTCCCACAATGTTCTGTGTATGAAACTGTTTCTGTTGAACACTTCAGTCATTGCCGCAACGGTTGTTAACACGTGGGAAGACATACTTGCTGCCCACTTGGAAAATACAAATTCATCGTGCTCAAGACAAACAAGATTAATGACGAATTGTCGGATTTCAAAACTAAAAACCAATTTGCGACTGTTGACACGCCTCCCGATGGTGCGGAGCACCAAATTTTGGCATCGGAATCAAACCGAGCCCGCTGGCTTGGCAATCTTCTGCGAAATGGTTCGGACGCAGTCAGGATACCCGGGGCCTGCGCAAGATTGAAAGCAATGAGAACTCGGCCGCTGCCTCAAAATAGCTCTCCCGGAGCCGAGCAAGCAATCTGCTCAAATGACGCCTGCCAAATCGATCCATGAAAAACGTGGCGAACTGCATTCAGACCGCCCCCCTCCCGCATCAATCCGACAACCAAGGGAACGGCTTCGACTGCTGCGCTGCGACATAAGGATGACGAAACCCGGCAATGGTTTATTCCATTGTTTGAGTGATTTCTCAAATAGATTTTTCCCATTTACCCCAAGCGCATTGTATGCAAGACTTTGCCTCTCGTTGGATCGACAAGACTTTATTTTTGATCCATAAAGTGTTAGGTTTGTTCGCGGATTAGTATAGATCTAAAATAATGATACGGAGGTAAATCAAGCATGGAAATAAACGTGACACGAAGAACAGTGCTTCGCGGTGCTGGAAGCTTGGGAGCGCTTTCGGCACTTATCGCCGCGGGGGTGCTCAAACCTACTGCGGCTTTCGCCGCCGAGTGGAACAAAGGAGCTTTTGAAGCCCGAGATTCTGCTGGAGCACTAAAGGGCATTGGTGCCGCGACCACAGACGAGAGCAAAGACTTGTTGCTCAAGGTGCCCGACATCGCTGAAAACGGTGCTGTCGTGCCTGTGGAAGTCGTCAGCAATATCCCCAATACCACCTCAATCGCGATACTGGTAGAGAAGAATCCTTTCCCTCTGTCTGCGCAATTTGACTTTTCCAATGGCGCACTGCCGGAAGTTTCCGCTCGCCTTAAATTGGGGCAGACATCCCTGATCAAGGCTGTTGCGAAAGCGGACGGAAAATCCTATATGGCGCAAAAAGAAGTCAAGGTTACCGTTGGCGGCTGCGGCGGCTAATCAGATCATCAGAGAAAAGGAAAACACCATGGCAGATCCGATGAAAATTCGTGCAAAGATGAAGGGTGACATTGCGGAAATTAGAGTCCTGATGGGCCACCCAATGGAAACTGGTCAGCGTAAAGATGCGGCTGGCAAGCCTATTCCGCCTCTTTTCATTCAATCTTTGACCGTCGAAGTGGCAGGTAAGAAAATCGTAGATGGTCAAATTGGCACGTCAGTGTCACGCAATCCAGTGTTCGGTTTCAAGATGAAAGGAGCCAAGACTGGCGATAAGGTTGTCATTAGCTGGATCGACAACAAGGGCGATAAAAGAACAGACGAAGCCGTGATTGCTTAAATCAATCCGTTTGTTTGCACAGGCCGGCGTACAAGACCGGCGACACGTACCCTGGAGGAGAAAAAATGAAATATCGCATTGTAGTAATCACAGCGCTGACCGTCGCCTGGACAGGAACGGCTCTGGCCCAGGACAAGGATCCTTCCATTGCGGGCATTGAGCAGTACCGAGAAATGCTCGGGGATGACAACCCGGCCGAACTCTATGAAGCCCGTGGTGCAATTCTTTGGAAAAAGGCCGACGGACCCAATAAAGTATCCTTGGAAAAATGTGATCTCGGTCTTGGCCCTGGAGTGATCAAAGGTGCGTACGCCCAAACGCCGCGCTTTTTTGCGGATGCCGGTCAAGTAATGGACATCGAATCTCGGATCAACTGGTGCCGGGAGAAAATCCAGGGCTTCAGCGCGGCAGATGTTCGCAAGAAACCTTTTGGTAGCGCCGACAAGCCCTCCCATATCGAGGATCTTCTCGCTTATGTGATCACCGCCTCGAAAGGGATGAAGATATCTCCACCCAATAGCCATCCGAAGGAAAAGGAAGCCTATGAACTTGGGAAAGCGCTGTTCTTTGTCAGAGCCGGCCCTTACGATTTTTCTTGCGCGACATGCCATGGCCAGGATGACAAGAGGATTCGACTGCAAGGCCTTCCCAACCTGACCTCGGCCAGAGACACCAAAGCTTCCCACGCCGCTTGGCCGGCCTACCGTGTTTCAACCAGCCGCCTGCATTCAATGCAGTGGCGCATCAACGACTGCTATCGCCAGCAGCGTTTCCCGGAGCCTGGTTACATGTCCGAGTCGGTCAACGCGCTCATTACCTACCTTGCTGTTACCGGAGAGGGTGAGTTGTACAAAGGCCCGGCCCTGAAACGCTAATACGGAGGAAAGAAGACAATGAAAAAGATCAACACCCCCATGCTGGCGATTTCAATGAGTATCGCCGCCATCCTCGTAGCCGGCTGCGCAACGCAACAAAGTCAAGCCACGCATTCAACTTCACCCGAAATGATCAAAAAAGCGTTTGCTGCGATGAAGCGCGACTTTCATAAGCGCGCAATTGCTACCATGGATCGTCTCGATACAGACAAGCTGCAAGATGCCTGTAACGCAAGCGGCGACGCGCCATCAGCAGAACTGGCGGCCAAACTTGAAGCCGAGCAGACCGCCACCTTGAAGTTGCCGGCCGACGGCAAATATATGGGCGACTGGAAGGCAGGAGAAAAGCTCGCTCAAAGCGGAAAGGGCATGACTTGGCGAGACAAGGAGATGAAACCCGAAAAGAACGGAGGCAACTGCTACAACTGCCACCAGATCTCACCGCAGGAGCTCTCCTACGGCACCATCGGCCCTAGTCTCCTCGGGTTCGGCAAACTGCGGGGTAACACAATCGAAACACAGCAATACGCCTATTCCAGGATCTACAACTCCAAGGCTTTCAATGCCTGCTCTGCGATGCCGCGTTTTGGGCACGTGGGTGCCTTGAACGAGAAGCAGATCAAGGATTTGGTCGCACTGCTGGTGGATCCTGCATCGCCGGTCAACAAATAAGGCTGCCTACTGCACCATGGGCCTGACCTCGGTCAGGCCTTTTTTATGTTCTTCCCGAGGTATCAAGATGTCCTCTATGAACCGCCGCGAATTTCTGCAAATGCTGGCCGCCGCATCGGTTGCCGGAGTTGCCCTAGACTCTCGGTCGCTTCTGGCGGCCGAAAACGCAGACGCTTTGTACGAACTTCCAACATTCGGCAACGTGCATTTCATGCACTTCACCGACTGCCACGCGCAACTGCTGCCGATTTGGTTTCGTGAGCCGAGCGTCAATCTCGGTATCAGCGGCGCCTTCGGAAAAGCACCCCATCTGGTCGGCGAACACCTTCTCAAGGCCTTCAACATCAAGCCCGGAACGCGCGAAGCGCACGCCTTCACTTATCTCGATTTCACCGAGGCGGCAAAAACCTACGGCAAGGTCGGCGGCTTCGCCCACCTTGCGACACTGGTCAAACGAATGCGAGCCCAGCGCCCGGGTGCGCTCTTGCTTGACGGCGGCGATACCTGGCAGGGCTCGGCCACTGCTTTGTGGAGCAAAGGGCAGGACATGGTGGATGCCTGCAAGCTGCTCGGTGTCGACATGATGTCGGCGCACTGGGAATTCACTCTGGGCGACAAACGCGTATTGGAAATCGTCGAGAAGGACTTGAAGGGCAAGATCGAATTCCTCGCCCAGAACGTCAAGACCACGGATTTCGGCGACCCGGTTTTTCCACCTTATGCCATGCGCGAAATGAATGGCGTGCAAGTTGCGGTGATCGGACAGGCGTTCCCCTACACACCCATCGCCAACCCGCGCTACATGATTGCGGATTGGACCTTTGGCATCCAGGACGAAAACATGCAAAAGATGGTCAACGAAGTACGTGCCAAAGGTGCGAAAGTTGTTGTCGTCCTTTCCCACAATGGCATGGATGTAGACCTCAAGATGGCAACGCGTGTTACCGGCATCGATGCCATCATGGGCGGTCACACGCATGACGGCGTGCCGCAGCCGATTACGGTGAAAAACGCTGGCGGCCAAACACTGGTCACCAACGCGGGCTCCAACGGCAAGTTCCTTGCCGTACTCGACTTCGACGTTCGCGGCGGCAAAGTTCAGGATTTTCGCTACAAGCTTCTGCCGGTTTTCTCCAATCTGTTACCGGCCGACACCGAAATGGCGGCTTATATCGAAAAAGTGCGTGCTCCACACCAAGCAAAGCTGGAGGAACAGCTTGCCGTCACGGAAGGTCTTCTCTATAGACGCGGCAACTTCAATGGCAGTTGGGACCAACTGATTCTGGATGCCATCATGGACGTCAAGGGCGCTGATATCGGTTTCTCACCTGGCTTTCGCTGGGGGACCACCTTGCTGCCGGGCAGCGCGATCACTTTCGAACATCTGATGGATCAAACCGCCATCACTTACCCTTACTCGACCTTGAACGAGATGAAGGGCCAGCGCATCAAGGAAATTCTGGAAGATATCGCCGACAACCTTTACAACCCAGACCCTTACTACCAACAGGGCGGTGACATGATCCGCGTTGGCGGCATGAACTACACCTGCAGCCCCAATGCACCGGCAGGACGTCGTATTTCAGACATGCGCATCAATGACAAACCGATGGCAGCAGATAAAATTTACAAAGTGGCCGGATGGGCGACGGTAGACCCGTCGTCAACGGGCGAACCGGTGTGGGATGTCGTTGGACGCTGGCTCAAAGACAAAAAACTTGTCAGCGCACGCAGGGTCAATGTACCCAAGCTTGTGGGCGTGAAGGGCAACCCTGGGCTCGCCTGAGCATTATCAGCAAGTATCCACAGTCACGCTTAGAAAATGAAGGTATTTACATTGATCTAGATCCTGAATGCTGATTACGCGCCTTTCCGCTCTGTTCTCTAGCACTGGCAAACTACGTTCCAGCGGAATGGATATGCCGTATTTTTTCCTGCTGCTACTGCTGATCAGCGTTGGCTTATCGATAGGACGCGGGATATCCAACACCTTGTTCCTCAATCGCTACGGGATCGACTATCTGCCCGTAGTATTCCTGATCCAGGGTGTTACCCTGAGCCTGTGCAGCCTGGTCTATGCGTCCGTTGCCGACCGGCATTCTCCACAACGCGTAATGATGGCGATGCTCGGGGCTACGGTCGTCGGCGTCCTGGTTTTGTGGCTGGCTGCCCAGGCCGGAGCGCCTGATATCGTCTGGGGCGCGGTATATCTGCTGTACCAGACAGTTTCCGAAATACTGACGATGCACGCGACGCTGTACATTGGCGCCACTTTCTACGGCGAGCAAGCAAAGCGTCTGGTGCCCATAGCCACCGCTGGCAGTCCGGTCGGTGAAATGCTCGGCGGCATTGCCCTGGTTCTGCTCGCACCGCGCCTGGGATCGGACTTCATCGTGTTACTGTGGCCCCTGTTCATCGGCCTGGCACTGGTACTGATACTGCTCCGACATCGCAGCGAGGTTGGGAGATTTCGTGCGGCACCGCGTAGTCGACCCTGGGCGCAAACCTTGCGTCAGTTGCACCAGGGTGCTCAGTTCCTGCGCCGCTCGCCCTTGTTGGCGTACACATCGTTGGCGATGTTGTTCGCTCTGATTGGGCTGTTCATCTCAGCCTACCTGTTCAAAGGTACGTTCGCGCGGGCATTCTCCGATGCCGACAAGCTCGCCGAGACGTACGGCCTGATCATTCTGGTGAGTGGTGCCAGTGCCTTCCTGTTGCAATCAGGGCTGATGCCGGCCTTGATTCGACGCTTCGGACTGAGGGCAATGAATCTGGTGTTCCCCCTAACACTGCTAAGCGCGCTGCTGGCCCTGTTGACACCGTGGGCGCTGACCGCCGCCGCAGCCGCCGCCTACAACCGCTATGTGCTGCTCGCCGCGGTGCGCAATCCGGTGCGAGCGCTGATGCTGCAAGCGCTGCCGGACACCATGCAGGGCCGCGCTCGAGCCCTGGCCCTGGTAATCATGATCCCGCTGGGTATGATCTGCTCCGGTCTGATTCTCTATTTTTTGCAGGTGTCGACTACCGCCATCACCCTGGTCGGAATAGGGACAGCGTTGCTGTGTCTTTGGTACTCGTGGCGCGCGAATCGGGCGTATGGCTTAGCGCTGCTGGATACCCTGAGGGAACGCCACTTTGTTGCCCCCGAGAGTTTTTCCGGCTGGAACCAACGCGGAGACAATCGACTGGCCGACGAACTTCTGCGACAGCTTCAGACCGAGGATCTATCTAGCGTGGAAAATGCAGCCCGGGTCCTCCTCGCGCATTTCCCGACAATTGCGATCGAACCCATCCTGAACCGTCTGTCAACACTGCCGGTGCCGCTGCGCGACCGCCTGGCGCATGCTGCAGCGCCAAGATTGGAAGCGCATCAGCGCGACATTCTCTATGCCACACTGCTCGCCGGCGACATACATTCCCAGGCCAGTGCGCTGACAATCGGGCTACGTCACGGCTGGCCACTTCCCTGGGATCGTATCAGCCCGGCCGTAAGCCAAAGCCATTCGCGTCTGATCGCCTGCCGCAAGGTAGCCATGCTAACGGACAATCCCGACCCTGATGCTCTGCAGAGCTTGCGTGAGGATCTGATGAGAGGCGATATTGCCCTTCGCCGCGCAATTCTGACTGTTCTCAGGTTCGCACCAAATCCGGCGGCACTGCCCTTGCTGCTCGAGTCCCTAAAGGCTGCGCACACCCCCGACGCCACATCATCCCTACTGGATGCTATTGCCGCGCAGCAGCAGATCTTGCCAGCGGACTTGGCTGCCGACCTGGCCCACCTCCTGCCGGTCACTTTCGATGCAGCGGGACAAGCAACACTACTTGCCGTAATCACCCGATTACCAGAGGCAGAACAGTTTCCGCTTTTGTTGCGTCTTCTCAATACCCCGCATCCAAAAGTCGGCGCTGGCGCGACGGCGGCATTGTGCGTAAAGAACCTCGAGAGCTATCGGCACCTGATTGAAAGATCGCTCGAGGATGGTTCGCTGGGACCGCGCGGACAGGAATGCGCGCTGAACATTCTTGCCACGCAGTCGGATAGCAGCGCAATGCGAGCGTTTGCCGAGTGCTATGCGCAGCAAGCTGCCGAATACACCCGGATCTCGCAACGACTCGTCGCCGTGGTCGACCCTGCAGGCGAACTGCTGCAAACGGCGCTCAATGAACGCGCACTCGACCTGCGCCGGCTGGGCTTTGTCGCACTCGGCCACGGTCATTTGCAGGATCTCGCGCGAACGCTGTACGCGGCCCTCGACAGCACGGACCTGCGTCTCAGGGCCCGCTGCAATGAGGCCATCGCCCTGGTTGCCGATAAATCCACACGACTCGTCCTGCACGCGCTGTTCTCCTCGCAAACCGCAAACATGGCACAGCAGGCTGAACCGAGTCTGGCCAGCGCAATCACAAAGCTTCGCAACGGCAAAGATGTATGGCTAGCGTCCTGTGCGGCGCAATGGAGTTATTGATGGATGGATTTTTCAAACACCTGTTGCTGCTGAAAAAAAGTCGAGTATTCGCCGCGGTGCCGCTCGAAGACCTGCGCGTAGTGGCCGAACAATTGCGAGACGAGGTCTATGTCGCTGGTGAGGAAGTTTTCTGTCGCGGAGACGTCGCCGACCGAATGTATATCGTACGCTCGGGACTCATCGAGATCGTGCTCGATAGTGAAAGCGAAAGTGAATACGTTGCCAGCACTCTTGGGCCGGGAGAGGCTTTTGGCGAAATGGGCCTGTTTGACCGTCAGCCCCGCTCGGCCACAGCCCGCGTGATCGAAAATGTCGAACTGCTATCGCTGAACCGCGACAAACTTCACGACTTGCTGCTTTCGTACCCGCACATTGCCTTGGGTCTGCTTCACGGTATGAGCCTGCGCCTGCGCAATGCGAACGATGCCTTGCATGCTGAAAAGGAGAAACCATGAAACAACTGTCTTGCTTCCGTGTGATGGGGCTAGGAATCCTCACCGTTCTCACCTTGCAGGTTTTCGCCGCCACATCGGACAAGGATCCGCACTATACCGAGGCCGGCTTTTTTGACATCCACGTCTGCAACTGGCCGGATCAGCCACTGTTTCTAATGGCCTTGTTCTCCACCAAACATTTCAATGATATCGCCCGCATAGAACTACTCACCCCGAATGGAAGCACCATGGGACTGTTCGACCCAAAACGCTATCGCGTCGTCGATGAACCGGGCAAGGAGGAAAAGCGGGTGCTCATAGCTCACTTTGGGATACCCAACGAAAATCCGGAAGGTTGGTACAGCGCCCGCATCACCATGAAAGATGGCAGAAAATTTGAAGCCCGCGACCATGTTCTTCGTAAACTATTACCGTTTGCAAGCAATCCGCAGCCACCGGCTGGCGCTGAAAATATTCCCATGCCGACTGAACTACGATGGGATCCTGTTCCCGGTGCTGCCTTCTATCAGGTGTATCTGCGCGATGAGTGGGAAAGCGAACGCTATTTGCTGAAAACCAAAATTATCAAGGACAATTTTTTCAAGCTACCTCCGGGATTGCTTAAGCCCGGGGGTAGCTATACATGGCGCATTCACGCAAGAAACATCGATGGGGACCCCGAGTGGGGTGACTTCAATCACGGATCGCTGGCCAAGGAGATCAGCTTCACCATTGCCGACTAGCCGCAACGCTTTTGCTTACATTTGCTTGCGTTTCGAGACGTTGCGAGCGTGCGCCCTCCTATAGAATCCGGCCATGAATAAACGCGCAATGTATATCCTGGCAGGAATCGTGGCATTGGCCACTGCCGGCGGCTTCGCCTTCCGCTCGTATTCTGGCGCGAGCGATACCCTGCGCTACAAACTTGCCAAGGTTGAAATCGGCCCGCTCACATCGGCCGTCTCTGCTACTGGTACCCTGAACCCGGTGGTTTCGGTGCAGGTCGGTTCTCAAGTGTCGGGGCAAATCAAGGAAATCCTGGTCGACTTCAATTCGCCGGTGAAAAAAGACCAGTTGATTGCTCGCATCGATCCGGAAACATTTCAGTACAGAGTGCGACAGGCTGAGGCCGATGTCGAGGCGACTCAAGCGGCACTTGGCGTGCAGCAAGCCGAAGTGATGCGCGCCAAAGCCAATCTGGCTGAATTGCAGCGTGACTTTGAACGCAAAAAGCTGCTGGTCGAGAAAAATTTTCTGTCATCGGCTGAACGCGACAAGGCGCAATCGAATTATGACGCCGGCCGTGCCGCCGTCCTGGTCGCCGAAGCGCAAGCCAGAAACAGCTCGGCGCAGGTGCGCCAGCGCCAGGCACAACTGGCGCAAGCGCGAATCGATCTCGAACGCACTGCCATCAAAGCCCCTGTTGATGGCATTGTGGTCAAGCGCAGTATCGAACCGGGACAAACTGTTGCCGCCAGTCTGCAGTCTCCCGAGTTGTTTGTTATCGCCAGAAATCTGTCCGACATGCAAGTGGAAACTTCGATTGACGAAGCAGATGTCGGACGTATCCACAAGGGCCAAAAGGCCAGCTTTACGGTAGACGCTTTTGCCGGCCGTCACTTTGAAGGCGAAGTCATGCAAGTGCGCAAGGCGGCAACCGTAGTCTCCAATGTCGTCACCTATACCGTGGTGGTTTCAGCAGATAACCCGGAGCTCACGTTGCTTCCCGGCATGACCGCGAATGTGCGTATCATCACGGCGCAAAAGGAAAGAGCACTCAAGGTGCCCAACGCTTCACTACGCTTTCGCCCACCCGGTCGAACTGACGAAAAGGGTGCGACTCCCGCCGTGTCACCAACGCCGAGTTTTAGTGGCAGTAACGCTGGCAACAACGCGTCTAGTGGTCGGGGCAGTCTTGCCCAGTTGCGCGAACGACTGGTTGCCGATCTTAAACTCGACAATGATCAGCAGGGCAAACTTGACTCCATTTTTGCCGGCATGCGCGACAAGTTTCGCGCAGCACGCGACCTGCCTGATGCAGAAAAATCCAAGGCGCAGGAACGTAATCGTGCCGAGATTCGCGAGAAAGTTTCAGTCATTCTCACTCCTGAGCAAAAGAAACTCTACGATGAAATGGCCAGCGCGGCCCAGGCTGCTCGCGCCGGCGGCGGCGGCGGTAGTGGACGTGTCTGGGTTGTCGCCACCGATGGCAAACCGAAAGCGATCGAAGTTCGCCTCGGGCTTACCGACGGCAGCATGACCGAGATCGCATCCGGTGACATCAAGGAAGGCAGCGAGGTCATTGTAGGCATGCAATCCACCAATGGCACAAAATCATCCGGGATGCCCGGTCCGCGCCTGTTCTGATCTGCTCATGACGGAAGCGCTGATCCGGGTCGAGGAACTCGCCAAGGAGTACCGCATGGGCAGCACGGTGGTACCCGCCTTGTGTGGCGTCAGTCTTGAAATTGCTGCCGGTGAGTTTGTCGCCGTCATGGGACCCTCCGGATCAGGAAAGTCCACCTTCATGAACCTGCTGGGCTGCCTCGATCATCCCAGCACCGGACGCTATTGGCTTGGCGGACAGGAAGTTTCTCAGCTTTCGGGTGATGATTTGGCGCGAGTTAGAAACCGCAAGCTCGGTTTCGTCTTTCAGCATTTCAACTTGCTCGCCCGCACCTCTGCGCTGGAGAATGTTGCCCTTCCGTTGCTCTATCGCGGAATGCGGCCGCTGGAGCGAAAGCAGCGCGCCGAACAGCGCCTCGCCCAGGTCGGCCTCGCTGATCGCATGGACCATCACCCGGCACAACTCTCCGGGGGGCAACAGCAACGGGTCGCCATAGCCCGTGCGCTGGCCAATAATCCGCAACTGGTGCTGGCCGATGAACCCACCGGTGCGCTCGACTCACACACCAGTGTAGAGATCATGGCGCTACTGCAGCAACTCAACCGCGAGGGCATTACCATCGTATTGGTGACCCACGAAAACGATGTTGCCCATTTCGCCAAACGCATCATCAGTTTTCGCGACGGCAAAATCGTCGAAGACAAAGCCAATGTCGCCAATGACGCGGCAGCCCTTCTCCAATGAATTTCGCGGCAACTCTCAAGATCGCCCTGCTGGCACTGAGGGTGAACAAGATGCGCTCGGCGCTGACCATGCTCGGCATCATTATCGGCGTCGCCGCCGTGATCATCATGATTGCGGTTGGCAATGGCGCTCAGGCTAGAGTTGAAGAACAGATCAAGAGCCTCGGTTCCAACATCATTCTGGTTCTCAATGGATCGACCACCTCCAGCGGGGCACGTGGCGGATCCGGCTCGCAACCCACAATCACCGAGGATGACGCCTATGCCATGAATCGGGAAGTCACCGAGGTTCATGCAGCGGCACCCAGTCTGAGAGGATCCGGCCAGGTCGTGATCGGCAACACCAACTGGTCCACCACCCTCTACGGCACCACGCCGGAATACCTCACCGTGCGTGAATGGCCTATCGTAGAAGGTCGTGGTTTCGAGCAGGCTGAGTTGAACGGCGCCAGCAAGGTGGTGCTGCTTGGCCAGACCGTAGTGTTGAATCTCTTCGGTGATTCCAATCCCATCGATCAGGTGGTCCGCGTCAATAAAGTGCCGCTGACCGTAATTGGAGTGCTCGGCCGCAAAGGTCAGAACATGATGGGACAAGATCAGGACGATATCCTTCTGATGCCAATAAGCACCGCGAGAAAGCGTGTCCTTGGATCCAGCCGGTATGCTGCGGGTCGCAATGTCGGATCGATCATGGTCAAGATCAGGGACGGCGCCAATATGGACGAAGCAGAAGCCCACATGCGCGAATTGATGCGCCAGCGCCACCGATTGCAACAAGGTCAGGACGACGACTTCTACGTACGCAACCTGTCCGAGATTCTCTCCGCCCAGGAAGCCTCTTCGAAAGTGATGACGCTGTTGCTGGCTGCCGTTGCATCGGTTTCGCTGCTTGTAGGCGGTATCGGAATCATGAACATCATGCTGGTCTCGGTTACCGAGCGTACCCGCGAGATCGGCTTGCGCATGGCGGTCGGGGCCCGCGGCAAAGATATCCTGACCCAGTTTCTGGTCGAAGCCGTCACACTTTCCTTGATTGGCGGTGCCATAGGAATTCTGCTCGGCGTCGGCGGCGCGTCTCTAATTGCTGAACTCGCCGGCTGGCGAACCGAGCTTTCGAGTGGATCAATCGTACTCGCCGCCGGCTTCGCTGGCGCCGTCGGAATATTTTTCGGCTACTATCCTGCAAAAAAGGCGTCGCAACTGCTGCCCATTGAAGCGCTGCGATACGAGTAACGCGCTTCCGGCAACTTTTCAAAATTCTGAAATACGGATGGCGGATAATTGAGCATCCTTATCCGGAAATAATCATGGCTGAAGAAATCGAACTCAAACTGGCTCTTGCCGAGGTTCATCAGTCACGCTTCCTGCGTCATCCATTGCTGAAGCAGGCGACCGAACGTCGTACCGAAAACCTCGACAACATTTACTACGACACATCTGACCTTTCCTTGCGCCGAAAGGGTATCGCGTTGCGTCTGCGTAGACAGGGGCGAGACTGGTTGCAAACAGTAAAACTGGCTGGAAATTCCTCCGCAGGACTCAGCACTCGCCCCGAGTGGGAAATCCCTTACACCGGCCAGCTCGATTTCTCCCAGATCGACCATCAAGCCGCACGCGAATGGCTGCAACAACCCAAACTGCTGAAGCACATCGTTCCGATCTGCGAAACGCGCTTCCGACGCACCACGTGGCGGTTTGATGCCGCCCCTGGCGCGGTTTTGATGACTCTGGACAGAGGCTGGGTGATCGCCAACGGCCGCCGTCAGATCATTTCTGAAGTTGAACTGGAACTCGATGAAGCGCCGATTCACGCGATTTTCGAACTCGCAAACCAACTCGCCAAAACCGTCGCGCTTGTGCCATCGGTACTGTCAAAAGCCGAACGCGGATACCGATTGCATGCCGCTACACCACTAGCGCCCTTCAGGGCGGAAAGCATCGCGCTGCAGGCATCAATTCAGCCGATTGAGGCTTTTCGCCGAATTGCATTGTCGTGCCTCGAACATTTACAACAGAATCATTCTGGCGCGCTAAGCAGCGACGACCCGGAATACATTCATCAGATGCGCGTTGCCACACGTCGGTTTCGAGCCGCCTTGCGTCTCTTTACCCCGGTACTCCCCCAGCAGCTGGTGACCTCTCTGAGTAAGCCTCTCTCGATTTTGATGCGACCTTTAGGCCGCACTCGGGATCTCGATGTACTGCTCTCCGAAATTGTCGGTCCGGTACTGACTGCCTTACCTAAGGAACCACGACTTCCTGCGATCGCCAGCGAAATAACCAACAGATGCTACGCATCACGTACCGAAGCGATCTCCGTGCTTGCGGCACCGACTTATGGGCTCACGCTGCTGATTGCACTCGAAGCATTACACGTCACAGTCACCAATAGCGCGACAAACGTCGATCTGAAGCACTTTGCCTCGGAGCGTCTGCATCGCTTGCGACGAAAAATGCGGCGATTGACCAAAGCCGCCAGCATTGAAGACCCGGCGTCTCTCCACGCCATGCGCATCGGTATCAAACGCTTGCGCTATGCACTGGAGTTCTTTTCGCCACTGGTACACCGACGGCCTTTGCAGCGTACGCTGAGCCAACTGGTTTCGATGCAGGATTGTCTGGGACAACTCAACGACCTCACCAATGCAGGTGCTTTACTGATGGATTGCGCCGGTGACGACCCGCGACTTCGCGAAGCGGTGACGCTGATCGGTGGCTGGCATGGCCCACGCTATGCAAAACTGTTAAAAGCCATCTCGCGGGAACAACCTCGTCTCTCACATATACGTTTGCCAAAACTGAATGCCCGCGATACGAAAGCAAGGCCTGCGCAATATTCTTGAATCGGGCAACAGTCCGTCGATGGAGGAACAAAAATGGATTTGATACTCTGGCGTCATGCAGAAGCGGAAGAAGGTGGTGCCACGCTACCAGATTACAAAAGACGTCTGACGACACGAGGCGAAAAGCAAGCCAGGCAAATGGCCCGCTGGTTATGTTCGCACCTTCCCCGCAAAAAAAAAGTGCTCGTCAGCCCTGCGGAACGTACGCAGCAAACAGCGCATGCACTTGACTTGCCCTATGAGATCGAACCCGCACTTGGCATCGGTGCGTCAGTCAAAGATGTGCTCCGTGTCGCCGACTGGCCGAATCACAACGGTGCCATTGTGATCATCGGGCATCAACCGACCCTGGGGCGCGTTGCAGCGCTCCTGCTTGGGGGAGCCGAAGACAACTGGTCTGTAAAAAAAGGCGGCATTTGGTGGTTTTCGAATCGAACCCGTGATGAGGAACCCCAAACAGTACTGCGCGCTGTCTTGAATCCGGATTTTGTCTGATTCGAACAGCCAATCCGGAAAATCAGCATTCATACGTTGCGGAAAGCAGCCGTTTTTGATATTTTAGGCCTTGATATAAATAGATCGCGCTTCCCGGCAAGCGCCCCTCAAAAACATGTCCAAAAAATCCGCCGCGACCGCGTCCGATACTGAAACTCGTGCCACGTCCGAGCACGCACCCGACCTGCGATTGTGGTTGCGTACCTTGGCGTGCACCAACCTGATCGAAAACCATATTCGATCGCGTCTGCGCGCCGAGTTTGATATCACCCTGCCGCGCTTTGATCTGATGGCCCAGCTTGAGCGATCTCCGCAGGGGCTGAAAATGGGCGAGCTTTCCAAGCGAATGATGGTCACGGGCGGCAATGTGACCGGCATTACAGATCAACTGGTCGCAGAAGGGCTGGTGGTTCGCGAAGACAGCCCCAAGGACAGGCGTGCCTATATTGTCAAACTCACACCCGAAGGTCGTCGCAGCTTTCGCAAAATGGCTGAGGCGCATGAAGATTGGATTGTTGAACTGTTTGCCGGAATGAGTGGTACGCAGCGTAACCAGCTTTACGAACTGCTTGCTGCGCTAAAAACAAGCGCAACCCAGATCACCAGCAAGAAACCGGCGTAGTTGAAAGCGGCGTGACTCACTAAAATTCTGCCGTACAATCCGCGTTGGCTCCGGCCGTTGCACTTGGCAACTGCTGGATAGGGAATTGGACTTCAGCTCCTGCAGGACACCATGTAACATGGCGCTGCTTTCAACGGAGTTGGTTTTTCAATCAACGTACGCGATGAATATGAAGCTTTCCTACGGTCTGATCCTGGCATTCCTGACACCAGCCTTAACCGGCTGTGAACAGCTTGGTCTGGAGACGCCCGCCGCTCAGATGGCGCGCGACGAAGAGGAAGGCAAGGCGATTGGGGGTGGTTGCCGCCAGGCCGGTCGTGGACTTGAAGATTGCTATCAGGTCAACAGGCGAGCACCGAAAGCGGCAATTTATTCAGGCTGGCGCGATATGGATGTCTATATGCGCGAAAACAATCTGGATATCGCGAACTCAGAACCCAAGATGCAGCAGCCGCAAGCCCAGCCCCAGCCAAAACTTCTGCCTCAAAGCAGTGTCAAGCCGACGGAACCAGCGCAAGCCAACGAGACTCCGGTACAAAAGCAATCGTCGAGCAGACCGGGACCTGCTCCCGCGAAAAGAGCAATCAGGAGTTAGCCAGGCACCAACATTCCGTTTCCGGAACATTTTCTGAATTCAATTGCGCTACATGTGTCACCGATAAGTCACTCGGTTGGAAATCTGCAACGAAAAATCTGAAGATTGGTCAGTGTCGGTCTCGTTGGGCGACGTGCCCCCGGAATAAACCGGGGAACAAAAAAGTCATGATCGAAACAGATGAGTTCGGTTGGCGCTAAACACTTCGAACCTTGATGGCGCTATTCTCTGGTATCAGGACGATATCGCGCTGGACTCGAAAATGTTGACACCGAAACAACTCGATCAAGAATATAACGCTCGCGCGGCAATCCCGGATCATCAGCAGATATTTGACCGGTGGAGAGAGAAGTCCGCACTCGCGCGTAACTGTCTGCAATACCAGCCGGATTTGCGCTTTGGCCCATCACCGGCAGAATCCTTGGATCTTTTCCTGACAAACAAATCCAACGCGCCACTCTTGGTATTCATTCATGGTGGCTATTGGCGCGCGCTGGACAAACAGGACTTTTCCTTTCTCGCACCGGCTTTTGCGCAAGCAGGAGTTGCCGTTGCCATGCCGAACTATGGATTGGCCCCTGAGACTTCGTTGAAGGAAATGGTCCTGCAGATGCTGCGCGCACTTTCGTGGTTGTATCGCAATCTACCCCGATTCGACATTGACAGGCGGCGGATCGTGGTAGCCGGGCATTCTGCCGGTGCGCATTTGGCCGCAATGATGCTGGCGGCCGACTGGTCAACTTGGTCGAAGGATCTTCCTTCCAATTTGCTATCCGGCACCGTATGCATTTCGGGGCTTTATGATTTGCAGCCGCTCGCGCGCGCACCATTTCTGCGCAAAGATATAAAACTGAACAGCATGCAGGCGCAAACTGTCAGCCCGAATCGCTACCTGCCGAAAGTTGCCAGTCGTTTGGTCACTGCTGTCGGTGAAGACGAAAGTGCCGAGTTCAAGCGACAAAACCGTCTCATTGCCGAGGCCTGGCCGCATTGCTTTTTTAGAGATGTTCCGCTACCCGGCCGACATCACTTGACGGCCGTCGAAGCACTGGGTGATTCCAGTCAACCGCTGTTTGAAGCCACCCTGAAACTTTTGAAAACCTCATGATGAAAAAACTCATCGTGGTTCCAATTGTCTCTGTCGCCGTCATCGACGCCGGACTGTTCTGGCTTTCCGTTGTTTTGACGACCTGATCAAGAGCGCCATAGCCGACCATGGAAGAAAAATGACGCAAGTCAGCGCTGACGTTGGCTCGGTCGATTGACGAGTGCATTCAGCTTCGCCCGCATGATGAAGTCAACGAGCGAGGCGCTCGGCAAAGCCGGTGCGGCCGTCAAAGGCTTGTTCAAATAGGCTCGAATATGACCCGCAGAGCGGACGGAAGCTGACTGTAATACAATACAGTCCATGCGCGCCCTGCCGGTTGGCGCCAAATTCGGCATCCTGCCGCTTCTCTCTCAAGCGCTTCGCCGCCTGAACCGGTTCCCCGCGAGGGGCAGGCCGATTCAGGAGTTCATTTGAACGCGACCACAGACACTATTACCCATTCCACAGACGCTGACCTAGTTATTTCGCCCGACGCAACCCTG
>JAIPCS010000047.1 GCA_021738105.1 Sulfuritalea sp. | reverse complement strand
TCAATGCACCGTACACACCATGCACGGATCGAAGCTGCGCACCACGTGATGGATGCTTGCCGGCAAGGGATCACTGGCACTGGCGGGCAAGTTCGCCAGTGCCTGTTCCAGCGCGCCGGGTTGTCCGTTTGAATCGCGCGGCGAGAAGTTCCAGGTGGTCGGGGCGATGATCTGGTAATTGTGGATACGGCCACGGCGCACCGTAATCCAGTGCCCCAAGGAGCCACGTGCGGCCTCGATGAGGCCGACGCCAGAGGTTTCATCGGCCGCCTGTGCAGAGATACACCAGGGCTCGCCCGGCCTCAGCTCTTTCAGCCAACGCTCCATCGCCGGCAGCACTACCGCCAGTTCCAGCAAACGTGCAACAACGCGAGCGGCAACGCTGGCGCCCTCGCCTTCAATCATGTCCCGCGCCAGCGGATGTCCCGCAACTACCTGTCGCGCCAACGCGCCGGTCTCGACCACCTGTCCATTCAGTCGCGGCGCCTTGCACCACGAATAGGCACCCGGCTTTTCCGCCACCGGCAGCGTGCTGCCGCTCGCCGGATGCTGTGGCAGCCCTGCGGCGGCGTACCAGGCGTGGGTGGTGTCTTCGTTGATCAGGGTGGTATCAAAAGCGACCACGCCCCCGTGCCAAAGACCGGCGGAAAACAGTCGCCCCCCCTCTTCCTGATAGCAGCCGTAGCTCATGAAGCGGTCCGTACTGCGCCCGAGATGCCACAGATCAAGATCCTCAGCGATGTCGAGAAAGCTGCGCAGGTCGCCGCCACCGGGTTGCGCCCGCCAGGCGTCAAGCTCGGCGCGGCTGCCGATCGCGGCGAGTTCTTCCAGCCTTGCGCCGAAGCTCACGGTTTCCAGAAATACACGAAACTCACGCAGCAGGCGATGCAGCCGAAATATCTCCGAACTTTGCAGCGGCCGCGTCGAGCCGCCGGGTTGCACGGCCAGGGTATGCGGCCATTTGCCGGCGAGCAGGCCCATCATCTGCATGAAGTGCGCGCGCGCCGGCAACATCTGGTTGGGTGCGCTGCCTATGGTGGCGCGAAAACGTTCCACCGCAGAGGCATGCCAGGGTCGACCTGCATAGTCGGCGCGCGCAAAATCGGGCATGAAGAACAGATAAAAATGCGTCAGATGATCGGCCAGGTTTTCCGTGGCCAATGTCAGGTTGGCAGCCAGCCGGCCGTTCGGTGGCGGCTCGATGCCGGCCGCGTCGGCCAGTGCCAGTGCAGAGGCAGCGGACTGCGCAACAGAACAGATGCCGCAGATGCGCGGCACCAGCACCAGCGCGTCGGCCGGCAGTTTGCCCTGCAGAATTTGTTCGAAGCCCCGATACATAGGTGAATTGACATAGGCCGCCGCAATGCGGCCGTCGGCGATGTCGAGCGATATTTCAAGATCGCCCTCAACGCGATTGAAGGGGCCGACAACGCGACGCGCGTTCATCGCTTGCTGCGCTTGACGGTGGGTGCGCGCACAGGGTGATCGGCGGTGGCGTTTTCACGCACGCGTTCCGGCGTTGCCGACTTTGACAACGCCGCCAACGCGATGAACCAGGCTTTGGGCATGTCAGTGGGCAAACCGATCGGAATCCCGGCGACCTTGGGCGTGGTCTCAAAGGCGTGACCCGGTTCTTCAAAGCCAGGATCGGTACAACTGATGCAAGCGTAGCCGCCACGCAAGCAGGAGCCCTCGCCGTTCCACAGGCGCTGGTTGCAATCGGCATGCGCCTGGGTGCCCTTGCAACCCAGATTCTCCATCAGGCAGCCCTGATCCGAAGGCTTTTCGGCACTGGCCTTGAATTCGTAATATTCATTGCGCGTGCAACCGTGATGCACCAGTTGATCGGCAAAAAAGCGCGGCCGGCCAAAATCGTCGAGCTGTTCTGCGGTGAGACTGCCACGTGCCAACGCCATCAGCGTTTCGGTAATCCAGTCGGGATGGGGCGGACAGCCCGCCACATTGACGACCGGTAAGCCGTCAGTATCCTGAAAGTCCGGCCCGAGCAAGCCGCCGGAGGCTTCGCCGTCGTATTGCAGGCCGCAGGCGTCGGTCGGATTGATGCCGGCGGCGGTAATACCGCCCCAGGCCGAACAACTGCCGATGGCAACGACATGACGCGCTCGCGCCGCAATGTTTCGCACTCGATCGATCATCGGCAGCGCTCCACCGCCAAAGCGATGGAAGCCACCTGTGCCCTGCGGTCCGCGCAGCAGCGAGCCCTCGATGCACAGAATGTCGACTGCGGTGCGTCCATCGGCACAGCGCTCGATCAACTCGCGCGCCTCATCCACGCCCGTTTCGGACAGGCTCGGGTGCCACAGGAGTTCAATACCTTCATCGGTCAGTTCACGAAACAGTGAGCCGTGATTGCTCCCCAACCATGACAAGGTGCAGCCGCCGCAACCACCCGATTGAAGCCAGAGTACGTTCATGACTCGGCATCTCCAATGTTCAGTCGCGCAAGCTTCATGCGCAAACCAACCCGCGTCAGGCCCAGCTCTTCGGCCACGCGCGTCTTGTTGCCGCGATGTTTGTGCAATGTTTCGGCAATCACCTGCCCTTCAAGCCTATCGAGCCTTTCCTTGAGCGTCACCCCTTCCTCGTCTGCCGCTGACCGGTTTCCGGCAAGGATTGGTGATTGACGCACGCGCGGCGAAAACAGCGTCGCTTCAAGCGAATCGCCGCTACCCAGCGCCAGCGCGCGCAAGACTTCGTTTTGCAGCTCGCGCACATTGCCCGGCCAGCGGTGCGCACGCAGGCACTTCATCGCATCGGCAGAAAGTCGCCGTCCCGCCAGCGCCGACTTTTTGAACATATCGTCAACAATCAACGGAATGTCCTGCGGTCGCTCACGCAGGCTGGGCATATTGAAGGTGATGGCGGCGATCCGGTAGTAGAGATCCTGTCGGAAGCGACCGCTGGCCACGTCGGCTTCAAGATCGCGATTGGTCGCGGCGATGATGCGTACATCCACCGGCACCGAACGCGGACTACCGACCGGGCGTACTTCGCCTTCCTGCAGGGCGCGCAAAAGTTTGACCTGGAACGCGGGTGAGGTGTCGCCGATTTCGTCGAGAAACAAGGTGCCGCCATCGGCCTGCTGAAACAGACCGATGCGATCTTCATGGGCGCCGGTGAAGGCGCCGCGCTTGTGGCCAAACAATTCGGCTTCGAGCAGTGTATCGGGCATCGCGCCACAGTTCTCGACCACAAACGGCCGCTCGGCGCGCTCGCTGGCGTAGTGAATGGCGCGCGCCAGCAATTCCTTGCCGGTACCGGATTCGCCGGTGACCAGCACCGAAAGCTCGTGCCCGGCAATGCGCTGTGCCAGCTCGCAGATTTCGTTGAGCGGACTATCGGCCGCGCGCACCAGACGATCGAAACCCGAACGCGCGCGCAGCTTGCCACGCCGACTGGCAACCCGCGTCACCAGCTGCTCGGGGCTGTCGCGCAGTTCCAGCGACAGACGCTGATTCTCTTGTTGCAGGCGCCATAGTTCCGCGGCGCTTTTCAACGTCAACAACAACTGATCGGGATGCCAGGGCTTCAACAGGTATTGCCAGATACCGGCGTCGTTGATACCGGAAATAATATCCTCTGCTTCGGTATAGCCGGAGAGAATCAGGCGCACCGTCTCGGGCCATTGTGCGCGCACGCGGCGCAAAAATTCAACACCTGAACTTCCCGGCATGCGCTGATCGGAGAGCACGATGTGCACAAACTCGCGGCTCATGACTTGCTCACCTTCCTCGGCGGAAGCAGCTGTCAACACCGTGAAATCCTCTTCGAGTGTTCGGCGCAGCGTCTCCAGCGAGCGCTGCTCGTCGTCGACAACGAGGACCGTTAGAGGAGCAAGAGGTTTGATCATGAAAACCTGTTGGCTTTTTGATTCATTCCGGGACCTTCCAACCGATGTCGCGATGGTGCGCCAGATGGCGAGGTGTCCAGGAGGCCAGCGATTTACGCACAAAATGATGCCGGGCAACGTGATAGCTCGGATCGAAGCCGTAGAAGTTGCGTCGCATGTGACTCAGCTCTTCTTCCCGATACATGGCCAGCGGCTTCGCAGCTTCGTCCCGCGCGCGATGCGCGCGCTTCGCGGCCAATTGATCGGCCAGATCGCCGGCAGCGGCAATCTCTGCAGCACGGCGCGCAACATCAACGCGGAAGGCCTGCTTGTCTTCCGTCAGGCAGACATCTGCAAAGCCTCCAGCGACCGCTAGCCGTGCCGTCAATGGTTGACGATCATGCATGATGGCGCGGCTTTTCTCGCCCACGCTCGGCTCACCAAGGCAACGCGGCAAGAGGTAGGTCCAGTATTCTGAGCCGTAAAGATTGCCCATGTTCTTGTAATGCGGGTTGAGCAATACGCCTTCGCGCACCCAGACCTGATCGGCGGCCCGCGCCAGAAAGCAGCCTCCCGCCCCGGCATTGCCGGCCAGCGCGGCAATGGTGATCTGCTCATCGGTTTCGATCAACTCGAGGGCCAGGTCGTTCATCGCGTTAATGTTATTCCATGATTCGTCGGCGGGCGACTCGGCGGCTTCGATCACATTGAGATGAATGCCATTGGACCAGAAATCCGCTCCGCCGGTCAGCACCAGCACCTTCACCGGGCGCAGTTTGGCCCAAGCCAAGGCACTGCGCAGGCGCTGGCATTGCGTGCTGGACATGGCGCCGTTGTAAAACTCGAACTGTAGAAAGCCTACGCCGCCGGCTTCCTCGTAGGCGATGTCCTGCCAGCTTTCTTCGGCAACACGCCACCAGTTTTCCAGCGGCATCTCAGGCAGGCTGGCAAACTCATCTGCAAAGGCCAACGCCACCGGCAGTTTGAAGCCACCGACGCGCTTGGCATGGCCGATCCAGAGGGCGCCGTCCGTGGTTTTCTTCAACACCGCGGTTTCGCGCCGCACCAGCAGGCTGCCGGGTTCGGCAGCGCCATTACCGATCAAGATGTGCTCTGGCCATGCATCGAAAATATGGCAGGGCTGAGCAAACAGGCTGTCGGCAATGCCGGGAAATCCATCGGCCGCATTGATTTTTTGCAGTACGGTCGCCGTGTCGTCGTGCTGCCAGTCGATGGCTCGATCGCTTTGCTTCATGAGCGGTCGCAATTGGCCACGAGCCTCGGCGCATGCGGCGAGCGGCGTCGGCACATAATCACCACCAGCAAAGCGCTCCACTGCCCGCAACACCGCCTTCGTGGCGGCCTGCGTGACTTCATTGCGATAGATGCTCGACTTCTTCGCGCTGCGCAGCGGAAAATGCGCACTGGCCCAGACCGGGCCGGCATCCATTTCGGCTTCGGCCTGCAGCACGGTGACACCCCACTCCGCCTCGCCGGCTTGTATCGCCCAGTCCAGCGCGGAGGGCCCGCGGTCGCCGACGATGCCCGGATGCACGATGAGACAAACAATATTGCGCCAGACGGATTCGGGTATCGCCCGCCGCAGATAGGGCGCGACAATCAGATCCGGCTTGAACAGCGCCACCGCCTCTTCAGCCACGCTGTCGGCGATGTCGAACTCGATGGAAATCTCATGCCCGCGACGTTGCAGTTCGGCGCTGAGGCGCTGCGACAGGCTGTTGAACGAGTGGGTGAGGAGTAGGATTCTCATCAGCAGATTCGTGGCAACTGATCACCCGCTAGCCAATCGACGATGCGCTTGCCGCCGAAAGCCGTGGTGAGCTGAACAAAATGGTGATCGTCGGCGAGCACCTCACCGATTTGGGTCGCTTCGCGTCCCAGTGGATGGGCACGCATCGCCGCCAGGAGTCGCTCGGAGTCAGTGGCAGAGCAAATCGCAATCAGCTTGCCTTCATTGGCTACATACAGCGGGTCAAGGCCGAGAAATTCGCAAGCTGCCGCCACCACCTGTTTCACCGGAATGGCCTTTTCGTGAAGCATCATGCCGACACCGGATTGCCCGGCAATTTCATTCAGGGTCGCCGCCAGTCCACCCCGCGTGGGATCGCGCAGGCAGCGAATATCGGCTCCGGTCGCGAGCATCGCGGCGATCAGCCCGTTCAAGGCGGCGCTGTCGGATTCGATCGGCGCATCAAAGCTGAGATTCTCGCGCTTGCTCATGATCGCCACGCCGTGATCACCCAGCGAGCCGGACACGATCACCACATCACCAGCGCGCGCCCTGTTGCCGCCAAGCTCGACGCCGTCGGGAAGCATGCCGACGCCCGTGGTGGTAATGAAAATTCCATCGCCTTTGCCGCGTTCAACCACCTTGGTGTCGCCCGTCACCACCGGCACGCCGGCATCCGTCGCGGCACGCGCCATGGATTCGACAATGCGCGCCAGATCGGCCAGCGGGAAGCCTTCTTCGAGAATGAATCCGGCTGCCAGATACAGCGGCGTCGCCCCCATCACCGCCACGTCGTTGACCGTGCCATGCACCGAGAGGCTGCCGATGTCTCCGCCGGGAAAGAACAGCGGAGATACCACGTGACAGTCGGTGGACATCACCAGCCGTCCCTGCCGACCTTCAAAACTCGGCGCTGGCAATACGGCTCCATCGTTGCCCTGGCCCAGGTATTCGTTACCCAGATGCCTGGCGAACAGCTCCGAGATCAACTGCACCATCGAGCGCCCGCCCGAGCCGTGCGACATATCGACCCGGCCCTGCTTCAAGTCCAGCGGCTTGACGTAACCGCGCTTTACTTCAGACACTTGAAACCCTTTCACCACAGAGGCACAGAGGCACAGAGAACAGCAATGGCTTGAGTCTATTTCTGATTTTCTCTGTGCCTCTGTGTCTCTGTGGTTCATGCATTTTTGTACCTCCCATAGCTGTAATGTGCAGCGCAGGCGCCTTCGGAACTGACCATGCAGGAACCGATCGGGTTTTCCGGCGTGCACACGGTGCCGAACAGTTTGCAGTCCTGCGGCTTTTTCACACCACGCAGGATCGCGCCGCAATCGCAGGCCTTGTGATCGGGAACCGATTGGTAGTCGATTTCAAAGCGACGCTCGGCGTCGAAAGCCTCGTACTGCTTGCGGATTTTCAATGCCGAATAGGGCACCACCGACAAACCGCGCCACTCGAATTCGCGGCGCAGTTCGAATACCTCGGCAACTCGGTCCTGCGCCTTCAGGTTTCCGTCGCGGCTGACGGCGCGCGAGAATTCGTTCTCTACCTCGGCGCGTCCTTCGTTCACCTGCCGTACCAGCATCAAGATGGCCTGCATCACGTCCAGCGGCTCGAAGCCGGCGATGACCACGGGCTTGCGATATTCCTCGGCGAAGAACTCGTAGGGCCGGCTACCGATCACGGTGGACACATGGGCCGGGCCTATGAAGCCGTCCAGCGGCACCGTGCCCCACTGCCTGACCTCGGGCGATTCGAGGATATTGCTGATCGCCGATGGCGTCAGCACGTGACAACAGATCACACTGAAATTTTTCAATCCTTCAGCGTCAGCCTGTTGTATCGCCACCGCCGTCGGCGGCGTGGTGGTTTCGAAACCGATGGCGAAGAACACCACCTCACGATCTGGATTGTCACGAGCGATCTGCAACGCGTCGATGGTCGAATACACCATGCGTATATCGGCTCCGCGCGCTTTTGCCTTCATCAGCGACAGTCCGTCTGAGGCTGGGATGCGCAGCGTGTCACCGTAGGTGCACAGAATCACCCCGTGATCAAGCGCAAGATTGATCACCATGTCCACGCGACCGATGGGCAGTACGCACACCGGACAGCCCGGACCATGCACCATGCGCACCGTGGACGGCAACAAGTCGGAGAGGCCGTAGCGCGAAATGGCGTGCGTGTGTCCTCCGCAGAACTCCATGAAGCTGTAATTGCGACCGGGCTGGACTTCCGCAGTAATGCTAAGCGCGAGATTCTTCGCCAACTCGCCGTCGCGGAATTCGTCGATGTATTTCACTGTGCTACGTTTTCCCCGACCAGCGCTGACTCGTTCAATTCGGCAAACAACGCCAGTGTCTTTTCAGCTTCTTCAGGATCGAGTTTGGTCAAGGCATAGCCGACATGCAGGATCACGTAATCGCCGACATTCACACCACTTAGCAGCGCCAGCGAAATCTCTTTCTTGACGCCGCCCAGGTCGACAATCGCCGTGTCACCAGCGCCGAGTTCTACCACCTTGACGGGAATTGCGAGGCACATGATCAGCTTTCCAGTAATTGCTGTGCGGCCCATGCCTGACCGACGGCGATGCCGCCGTCACCCGGCGGCAGCCGAACCGGTGTCAGCACGCGCAAGCCGCGCTGCTCGAGCTTCTCGCGCAGTCCAAGCGACAGCAAGCGGTTGATGAAACAGCCGCCACTCCAGGCGACCGTCGAAATACCCTGACTGCTCGCGGCCTGTCCGATCCAATCCGCGAGCGCCGCGACCAGCGTACCGTGAAAATGAGCGGCAGCCTGATCCACGTCATCCGCGTTCAGCAGTCTTGCCAACGCGGGCAGCAGATCGAGACGATTCCCGCTGCTGGCTTCCTGCACAATGTTCCAGTCCTGATCTTTCAGCAACGGCCAACCGGCGCATTCGATGTAACGGCTTGCCGCCTGCTCCAGCAGCATCGCCGCTTCTGCCTCGAATTTCATACGCGTACTGAGCCCGAGCAATCCGGCAGCGGCGTCGAACACGCGGCCCATGCTTGAACTGGGTGGACAGTTGAGGTTGCGCACCAACATATCGGCGACAGTTGCCGCCCCAGGCACTTGGCAGCGCGCGGGAATTTCCGAACTGCGTCCCAACTCGTTGAGCGCAGACGCGGCCATGCGCCAGGGTTCCCGCGCCGCGCTGTCGCCGCCGGGCAAGGGCAAGGGGCGCAGATGACCCAAGCGCTCAAAGCGCTTGCCATCGAGCAACAGCAATTCGCCACCCCAGGCCGTATTGTCGTCACCCAGACCCACGCCGTCGAGCGCCAGACCCAGCACCGGCGCCTGCTGCGTATGCTCGACGCAGACGGCCGCTATATGGGCATGGTGATGCTGTACCGGGATCAGCGGCAATCCCAGACGTGTGGCAATTTCTGCGGCTGCACGGGAGCTGTAGTAATCGGGATGCCGATCGTGGGCAACGGCATCGGGTTGTACTTCGAGCAAATCGAGCATGCGCGCTACGGTTTCGTCGAGAAAATTGCAGGTCGCAGCATTGTCCAGATCGCCGATGTGCGGCGACAGGAACGCCTCGTCGCCTCGAGTGACGCAAATTGCATTTTTCAGATAGGCGCCAAGGGCCAGTACTGCAGGGCCTTTGCGTGGCAGACGCAGTGCGGCTGGTGCGTGGCCGCGACTGCGACGGATGAAATGCGCCGTATCGCCGATGACGCGCACCACGCTGTCGTCGCATCGAGCGACGATGTCCCGATCATGCTCAAGAAATGCGTCGGCAATACCCCCAAGACGCACACGCGCCTCGTCGTCGTCGCGCACAATCGGCTCGCCGCCCGGGTTGGCACTGGTCATCACCAGCACCAGGCCTTGTGGCACTGTCAGCCATTCGCACCCGGCGGGCTGACCGGCCGCCTCGTGAAACAGCAAAAAATGGATGGGCGTAGTCGGCAGCATGGCGCCCAGCCAGATCAGGCCTGGCGCGACTCCCGGCAAGGCCTCTTCGCTTCCTGTGCACTTGCGCACCACCACCACCGGACGCTCGCGACTTTCGAGAACGCTGCGCTCCTTCTCCGTCAGATCGGCATACGCGGCCAGACTCACCGCGTTGGCAGCCATTACCGCAAAGGGTTTGGCTTCGCGGTTCTTGCGTTTGCGCAAACGCGCCACAGCCTCGCCATTCTTTGCATCACAGGCCAGATGAAATCCTCCCAGACCTTTGATGGCGACAATGGAGCCCGCTCGCAGCAGGGCCAGTGTTTCTGCAATCGGATCGCCAGGCAATAGATTGCACTGCGCATCCATTAGCCTCAGGCGTGGGCCGCAATGCGTACAGCACGTGGTCTCGGCATGAAAGCGCCTATCGTCGGGACGACCGTATTCGACGGCGCAAGCGGAACACAGCGAAAACGGCGCAAGGCTGGTGCGGGCCCGGTCGTATGGCAAGCCACGGGTCACCGTATAACGCGGGCCGCAATGGGTGCAGGTAATGAAGGCATGTCGCCAGCGCCGCCCATTGCGATCGAACAGTTCGGCCAGACAATCTGCGCACACCGCAATGTCCGGGCCGATCGCAGTATTCGCCCGGCCGCCGGCGCTACCGGTGATGGCAAATCCTCTGGAACCATCGGGTACGGTATCTACCGATTCCACCGCGTCGACCCGCGCCAGCGGTGGTGCGTCGATCCGCAAGCGTTGCAGCAGTTTCGCCACCTGAGCCTCGGCGCCCTCGGCGGCTATCTCGACGCCGAGCGCATCATTGCGCACCCAGCCGCTCAGTTCTAGCTCGCTCGCCAATCGCCAGACAAACGGCCGGAAGCCGACTCCCTGGACGATGCCGGTGACGCGAATGCGGCGGGCCACTGTCATGACAGGAAGGCTAGCCCGCCTGATTAAGGCGCGCTTCCAATTCGGCCACACGACGCTTCAGGCCTTCGACCGTCTCCTGCTTCTGACCACGCGTCCTCACCGCACCGGCTTCTATCCAATCGAGCCAGTCGTCCATGCCCTGACCGGAAGTGGCGGATACCTCAATGACCTCGATGTTTGAGTTGACCCGGCGCGCGAATTCGATGGCCTTCGCCACGTCGAAGCTCAGGTACGGCAGCAAATCGCATTTGTTCATCAGCATCAGATCTGCGGCGCGGAACATGTCGGGGTACTTGATCGGTTTGTCCTCGCCTTCGGTGACGGAAAGGATCACCACCTTGTGCGCTTCGCCGAGATCAAACGCGGCCGGGCACACCAGATTGCCGACGTTTTCGATCATCAGCAGCGAGTCCTCCGGCAGTTCAAGCTTTTCCATGGCATGGCCCACCATGTGCGCGTCGAGGTGACAACCCTTGCCGGTATTGATCTGCACAGCCTGCGCACCCGTGGCGCGAATGCGTTCGGCATCCTGGCTGGTCTGCTGGTCGCCTTCGATCACGGTCACCTGCCGCCGGCCCTTGAGCAATTCGATGGTCTTGACCAGCAGCGTGGTCTTGCCCGAACCCGGACTGGACACCAGGTTCAGCGTGAATATGCCGCGTTCCGCCAGGCGCTGGCGATTCTGATCGGCATAGGCGTTGTTCTTGGACAGGATGTCCTGCTCGATCTGCACCATGCGCTTGGTGCTCATTCCCGGCGCGTGTGAATGTGCGGGCGCGTAGCGATGACTGTGCTGGTGGTCAAGCGAATGGTCGTGCCCGTGGTCATGCGAGTGATCGTGCGGGTGGTCGTGGGCATCACCTGCGACATGATCGTGGTCGTGGCTATGGCGAGTACCGTCGGCATGCACATGGTCGTGATCATGATGCGCGCTATCGCCATCAATCTTTACTTCATCCGTTCCGCAGCCACATGTGGTGCACATAGTTTTCCTCCTAAACCGGCCAATCCCGAACCCAACAGGGAAGGCTTCGATCAATATTCTTGCCGCCTGGCCGGAACGGCGAATTGAAGGCCCCCCACCCCCATCCCCGCCCCAGGGCGGGGCTACCGGTCAGCTCGTTTCGCTCGAAATTCTTTGCAGGATTCGTCATGACTTGGCCGCCTGTTGACTAAACAACTTCGAGTTCCTTGACCCGCATTTCCGTACCGCCGGTCACCTGCATCTGATAACCGCCGCACTGCGGGCATTCGCCAAATACTTCCGTCATCGGCACTGTCAGCGAACAGGCCATGCACCAACCTGTGCCCGGCAGCGCGATGATCTCCAGGCGCGCGCCATCGGCAATACTGTCACGCGTAACGGCATCGAAGCAGAACTTCATGGCTTCAACCTCGACACCGGAAAGCTGGCCGATTTCCAGCCAGACCGTCGTCACTCTTGCGAATTTCTGCTGACGCGCGGCGTCCTCGATCAGTTGCAATATCCCTTCGGCGAGCGACATTTCGTGCATACCGGAGTTTAGCCTTTCAGGCCCGAAAAAACCCCTCGCAGAAACACTCTTCGGGATGTTTCTGCATGCAGCGTCGAACGTCCGGCAAGCCGTGCCATTTCCCGTCGATCCTTCGCCTCGACCGATGCATCGACAAACAGCGCATCCATGATGTCGGCAGCCGTGGCTTCAGCGATCGCCTGCCCGGTGAATTCGTCAACCGGCGAAAACAGCGAACAGAACTGATAGGCCCCTGATTCGGCTTCGTCGCCGCCCATGAAATCGTAGCGCCCCGAAGGAAATTCCCAGGTCTGACGGCGATCGGCGGTGAGGCGCAGGCTATCGCTCCTGCGGCTGCCGAGCACAATCAGATTGATGGCCCAGGGCGTAATCAGCACGCCGACCAACGTAGCCTCCTGCCACGGCCGAAAGCCGACGGCAGCCACCCGCAACGCGGGATTGTTCATCGCCAGCCCGGCCATGCGCGTTGCCGCGATGCGTTCGAAGGCGGCAAGCAGTCCCGCCACCGGATCGTCAAACGCCATTGTCCAGCAACAGAAAACGTTGACGCGCCGCTTCGCAGCCGGGACACACCCAGTTTTCGGGCAAATCGGCAAAGGCCGTTCCCGCCGGCACCTGGGAGATCGGATCTCCCTCCGCCGGGTCGTAGACCCGCCAGCACACACCACACTCGAAGCTGGCCATCGGGTCGGCCACCACCTCGTGCCCGGTGCGCTCGAAAGAGCCTTCGAGAAATCTCACGACCGCATCTTCACAGGGCGCTTTCGAGCGACTCGATCCACTCCGCCAGCCGGGTGGTGGTCTCCATGTAGTCCTCGACCGCCGCCAGCGCCACAGCAGGCAGATCGATGATCTCGATCGAATTCAGAATCAGCTTTTCCATATTGTTGAAATACTGAACCCACCAGACGTAGGGCAGCGCCGTGGCGGTAATGCGGCAGTTGCCAAAGCCACGGGACAAAATGGAGAACGAAATTCGACCCAATTGCTGATCAAGCCACGCCAGATCGTCGGGCGTCGCGGGAAGCAATGAGAGATTGATAATTTGAGCCTCGCGACCGACTCTCCAAATTCTCGAAAGACTGCGAATCTCGTGTAGCAGCGCCGGCGCGTTCATCAATTCGACCGGCGACTCCACGGCGGGCGCGACAGCGGTCTCTTCCCGTGCCAATGCCAGCGCTCGCAAGGCCAGCGGAAATGGGCTCGCCTCCACGATGTCGATACCGTCGTCGCGGACCCGCCAAACGCCGGTGAACGCGGTTTCCTGCGCACGCAGACTACCGGCGGTCAGTACGCTAACCTCGCCTTCTCCTAGCAGTGCATTGATTTCGGCAACCACCGCGGGCTCGTAGCCCAATAGCGAAAAGCGCACTACCTGGCCGGCCCCATAGGGAGTTTCCTTCATCGCTGCCAACAACTGCCGCAGGAAATTCATGGCTGCCGCAACCACTTCAGGCGGTGCATTCAGCTCCGTCACCGGAGCTCGAAAAGAATGAACTTCGCGCGGCACATCAAGCGTATTCAATATCTCGTCGTCGAGCGGCTGGGATCCTGGCCCGATATTGGGCATGAACGGAACAACCGGAATGGGAAAACTCATCATTTGTAACTCCTCTAGTGACAGGCTTTGGCTGCGTTCGCATCCCGAAGTGGAATGCCGATTCCAGGGGGACGCGAAGGCTCGCCAGCGAGCAACTGGGGAATGAGTCGAACGTAGGCGCTCCAGTCCTTGAGGCCCTCCACCGTGCCGAGGTAGGCACCGTCGCGCAGTACCAGCAGCGCCGGCCAGATGCGAATGCCATAGCGCGCCGCGATCACGCGAGCGGCTTCCGGTGCGAGAACGCCGACACGCACGGGAGATTCCAGCCGCGCCACGGCTTCCGGCAGGATGATGGTCAGGTCCCAAGTTTCCGGCACCTTGGCCGGATCTTCTGCGAGCAGGATCAGTGTGGCGCCGGACGCCTCAATGAAGTCGTCGAACGATGCCGCGTCGAGCAGTGTGAAGTCATGCCGCGCCTGCAAAATCTCCAGGCGTTCCGCCAGCCGGTCCAGATTGGGTGATGAAGTATTCATTGCTCGCTCCCAGTGGTTGATGTGGATCGCAAATAGTCCGGCAGTTGCGGCTCGCGCCCGACCAGATCCGGAAAATGATGGTCGATCACCGCGTCAATACCCTCGCCCCCGTCAAGAATCGACTGCAACGCGGACAGTGCGCCGAGCACTTGCACGGCCCGCCCGGCATCAATCACCTCGCGTGCCGCACCCAGAAAGCAGAGTATCCATTGCCCGGATTGCAGCGGCCCGGTAAGCAGCGTGTCGATGAGTTCGTCACCGTTTTGCCCCGCGCACAGCGCCATGACACCTTCCATCCGGATCACCTGCATGGGAATGGCAAGGCACATGCTCAGGCCGTCAGAAAGCGCGCATCGCCAATGCGGCTGGCGACCTCGGCCGAGGGCCGCCCCGACTCGTAGGCCGTCATGGTCAACGCCGTATCGCCAGCGCCGACTTTTTGTTTGCCCGGCTCGATCGCGTAGCCCCAATCGCGCAAAGCCGCCACGGCCATGGCAACAGCGTCGTCCAGACGGGCTTTGACGAGCGGGCGCAGGCTGCCGCCATAGTCGTCGAGTTCCTCGGGCTGGACGCCGATCAACAGCAACTGCTCCGGCAGTTTCCCGGTCAGATCGGCGGCGGCGATGACCTCCTGAAATCCGGTCTGGTGCAGGCTCATTTTCTTGACACCCATGAAACGCGGCACCTGCTCACCTTCGACCCGTTTCATGGTTCCCGGCGGCAGACCGTAGTCAATCGCGTCGAAAACAATCAGCCGCCGCGCAGACTGCACATAGGGCAAGAGATAGAGACCTTGTGTGCCGCCATCCATCACCCTGACGCTATGCGGAAGCGTCCACTCCGCCGCCAGCTTCTCGGCGCAGCGCACGCCAAAACCCTCGTCGGCCCAGAGCAGATTGCCGATGCCGAGCACCAGCACGTCGCAGGAAATGTCGCTGTCCATTCTCAGTCCTTGAACATGCGCCAGCCGGATATCATCGTCGAGATCAGCGACTGCCGGCTCATGATGTCCTCGCGGATGGCGGCATAGACATGCATCATCACGAAGGAGGTCATGATCCACATGCCGAGTCGATGCAGGCTGTGCGTTTGCAGGGAGCCGCCGAGGGCCGGAATCACCCAGCCGAAGAGCCGGTCCTGCCACGAGCCCAGACCTGCGCCTTCGCCATACAGGGCAAAGCCGGTGAACAACATGCCGGTTGCCAGCAGGGTGAAAAAGAAGAACATCATCAACTGCGCCATCGGGTTATGCCCGACGTATTTCTTCGGGGTTTTCTCGATGAACATGTACCAGCGCAATTCGTAGAAGACTTCACTCCACCATTGCATGTTGGTGATCGGCAACATGAAGATCTGGCGTGCGTGGTGGTTGCCGACCATGGCCCAGTAAATGCGCCCGAGAATGCCAACGGCAAAGACGTAGGCCGCGGCAAAATGGGCGAAGCGGATGTAGCCGAACAGAAAACTGTCCGAGGCTTCGCCCGGCTGGGAAGGTGGCGGCTGGCCGATGAAATAGCCGGTCAGGGCCAGCACCACCAGCGCCAGGGCATTGATCCAGTGCCACAGGCGCACCGGCGCTTCATACACATAGATCGAACGCACCTTGTGTCCAAGGCGTTCGGCTTCCAGCATGTCTTGTTGCGAGAGCATGTTTGCCTCCTCAGTGTTCGATCAGGTTTCAGCGAATCTTCACCGACGTCATTTCCTGTCCGTCCGGCGCCATCACGTGCGTCGAGCAGGCCATGCACGGATCAAAGGAATGCAGGGTGCGCAGAATCTCCAGAGGTTCATCGGCCTTGGCCAGCGGCGTGTTCATCAGCGACGCTTCGAAAGCACCGATCTGGCCTTTGGCATCGCGCGGACTGCCGTTCCAGGTCGTGGGCACCACGCACTGGTAGTTGTCGATCTTGGTGTCCTTGATCTTGATCCAGTGGCCCAGTGCTCCGCGCGGTGCTTCGGTAAAGCCGGCGCCCCTGGCCTCTTTCGGCCAGGTAGAGGGTTCCCACTTTTCGATGTTGGCGGTCGTCGAATCCCCCGCCTTGATGTTGGCAACCAGCTTGTCCAGTTGCTGCACCTGAAGGTCGGCGCAGTATTGCGCCTCGATGCCACGCGCCGCAGTACGCCCGAGGGTGGAAAACAAGGCGGTCAGCGGTATGTCGAGATGTTTCAGCACGCCGTCGATGGTGTCCTTGATCACCGGGAACTGCTTCGGCTGCAGATAGCCCAGCACCATGCGCGACAGGCAACCGACTTCCACGGCATGACCGCGCCAGCGCGGCGCCTTGATCCACGAATACTTGGTCGACTCGTCGAGTGCCTCAATCCGGGTCCGCGAGCCCTTGAAGTTGGGCCCCTCCGGCTTGTAGTTGGGTTCGGTGACCCCGTCGAACGGATGCAGCCCCTTGCTTTCGTCGGCATATTTGTACCAGGAGTGGGTAACGAATTCCTGGATCTGCTCCGGGTCCTTGAGATCCACGTCGTGGATTTTCGAGAGGTCGCCATTGATGATGGCGCCGCGCGGCAGCAACAGGTTGGCGGTGGAATGATCGTTCGCGTGTTGCGGAATATCGCCGTAGGACATGATCGACTTCGACGACAGGCCGCCGCCGTAGAGCCAGCCCTTGTAGAAGGAAGCGATGGCCAGCAAGTCGGGGATGTACACCTTGTCGACGAATTCCTTGGTGCGATCGACGATGCTCTTGACCAGGTTCAGGCGCTCCATGTTGATGGCACCGACCGCACCGGTGTCGTGCACATTGATCGGACACGGCACACCGCCCACCAGCCAGTTCGGATGCGGATTCTTGCCGCCGAAGATGGTGTGGATCTTGACGATTTCCTTCTGGAAATCCAGGGCTTCGAGATAGTGCGCCACCGCCATCAGATTGGCCTCGGGCGGCAGCTTGTAGGCCGGATTGCCCCAGTAGGCATTGGCGAAGGGGCCGAGCTGACCTGACTCGACAAACTTTTTCAACCGGTTCTGCAAATCGCGGAAATAGCCCGGCGAGGACAACGGCCAGCTCGAGATCGACTGCGCCAGCTCGGAAGTCCGTTTCGGATCGGCCTTCAGGGCGGACACCACGTCGACCCAGTCCAGCGCGTGCAGATGATAGAAGTGCACCAGATGGTCATGCACCTGCAAATTGAGCTGCATGATGTTGCGTATGGTGTTGGCATTCTCGGGGATCTTGATGTTCAGCGCGTCCTCCACCGCGCGCACCGAGGTCAGCGCGTGCGTCCCGGTGCAGACCCCGCAGATGCGCTCGGTGAAGGCCCAGGCGTCACGCGGATCGCGTCCCTTGAGGATCACCTCGAGGCCGCGCCACATGGTCCCGGTGGAAACCGCGTTGCGGATGATATTGTCCTTGTCGAGGTTCACCTCGACGCGCAGATGACCTTCGATGCGACAGATCGGATCGACCACGACCCGCTTGCCGCTGTTGTCCATTTTGAAACCTTGTGTTTCGTAAGCGCCCATTTCAATCTGCCTCCGCCGGGCCGCCCCAAGGGGGCAGCAAGTCAAAAATATGGAAGGCGCACAGCGCCTAAACTTTCGTCACCCCCGCCCTTGGGGCGGGGGACGGGGGG
>JAIPCS010000046.1 GCA_021738105.1 Sulfuritalea sp. | reverse complement strand
ACCGACCATTCGGCGTGCAGATCGGGATACCGCGCCAGCGATTCGATGATCTCGGTGGCCGGCGTGCCCGGGTAGGGGGGGGCGACACTCACACCGGATTCCCCCACGGCGCGGGCAACGGCTTCGTTGCCGGAAAGCAGCAGGCGGCTGGCGGCTGGAGGCGGAGCCGGGGAACGGGTAGCTTGTGGCATGACTGCGGCCATGATGATCTCTCGCAAAAAGAAAAAAATCGACCGACGCCGGGGGGAGTAGCCCCTAGCCGGTCATGGACAAACGGAACCTGTCGGATTATCCGGATTTGAGACGTGGGCGTCCACAATGGTGTGGCCCGTATCTTTGGTCGGACTGGGCCGAAACCGTGATAAAGGCGGGCGATTGAGGGCTCAAGAGCATTGATGAGGTTCACCGCAGTGCTGCTTTATAATCCGACAAAAATACTCAAGTAATACCCCCAACCCCAAGAACAGAGAGATGAAAATGATCAACGTAAATGGACGTGAAATAGAAACCGATGCGGAGGGTTACCTGGCTTCGCTCGACGACTGGAGCGAAGACGTGGCGCAGTTTCTCGCCGAACGCGATCAACTCGCACTTGCCGACGAGCACTGGCAGGTAGTGCGCTGGATCCGCGAGTACTACGCAGAAAATGGCACGGCTCCCAATTTGCGCGTGATGTCAAAGCTGATCGGCGATTCGCTCGGCGATCAGTTCAGCGACAAGAAATACCTGTTTGACCTGTTTCCCTACGGCCCCGCCAAACAGGCGGCACGTTACGCCGGCATGCCCAAGCCCACCGGCTGCGTCTAGCTCTAGTGAAGGCGGGACGTGCCGCCGTCGGAAAGCTGCCTTGATATCGGATACGCTGTTTGCAAGCCATCGAAATCCGAGAGTTTACCGGTCGTGATTTTTGTATCGGCGACTCTTTCGATATGAAACGATGCTGCCTGGTTGCATCAGAAACCGATGTTGGCGAATGGACACAAGCAAAGCTTGCTTTACTGGCGTTCCATCCTTTTCGGGCAGACCGAATCGGAGATGATCGCTTCTGTTTTACCGTGTTCTTGATGGCATGACCGAGACAGGAGGCACGCAATGAGCAATCCTATTTCCTTCCATGAACTTCGAAGCGCTATTCGGGCGTGGCGCCGTTACGGCTTTTTTTCCCTGAACCCGCGGGAAGCGGAAATCATCGACTCGGTGTATTCAAGGCTGGTTTTGCGGCCGTTGCGCAGGTCGTAGTCAATAGCCGACAAAGGCTCTACGACAGGGGCCTTCATCCTGCGCCTGATACCTGACCGGTCAGCGCAAACTTCAATCGAAGGCTCCCTTCCGTTGTTTCCATAGGTGCACTGACGGCATCGGCGTGCGTGAACGCCGTCTGTCGCAGCCTGCTTTGCGCTTACTCTTCGTTCGCTTCGGCTTCACCTTGCAAGGCGAGGTTTTCGAGTTCATGCAGCACCTGGGTGCTGGCCTGTTCCATGGCATTGCCGCTGATCACGGCGTCCTGGTGTCGGCCGGACCGATAGTGGCTGACGGCATCGCGGCCGGCCACATGCACCTGTTTGTGCGGTACCTCAATTCTGCTGTAAGCCATCAATTTGGAGAAGCTGTCGCGACCATCGCCTTCGTAGTACCACTTGCCCAGTCGACACGCCGTATGGCTGGCAAAATCCTCTGCGGTTTTCGGCGAGAGTCCCATCAGGACTTTGTAAATTTCGAGTTTGTAAATCAGGTGGTCAATCTTGGCAACTTCGACAAATGTGCGCAGTGCGGCTCCGCGGATGGTGGAGCGTGCCTTGTGCGATGTTGCTATCAGCGTGTGCATGGTGCCGGTGGCCACTTCGGCGTCATTTTCGAAAGTCTTCGATTGCTCCGGTGAGACCTCCATGGCACCCGTCGCGTTTTTGGTGACCTCCTGGATGGTCGTAACCAACGCTGAAATGTCAGCGGTGGCCCCGGCGGTGCGCTCGGCCAGTTTGCGTACTTCATCGGCCACTACCGCAAAGCCGCGTCCCTGCTCGCCGGCGCGGGCCGCCTCGATGGCTGCGTTCAGTGCCAGCAGATTGGTCTGATCGGCGATCTCCTTGATCAATCCTACGATGCCGCCAATTTTGGCGGCTTGGTCGCTGAGTTGACCGACGATCTCGCTGACCTGCTGTGTATTGGTCGTCATGGCGCGAACGTTGTCACAAACGGCATTGACCGCTGCCAGATTTGCGGATGCCTGCGTCGACGCGCTGTCGGCAGACGCAGCCTCGGCCTTCATCGCGTTTGCCAGCTGCGCGAGCGACTGCTGTGAGCCGGCAGCGGTTTCAACAAAGACCATCAAATTGTCAAAGAGTCCGGTGTGAAAGCCAAGCTGGGCTTCCACCCGGGTCAACACGTTCTGAATACCCGCTCGCTCCTCCTGCAGCCGTGCGCGTTCGCCGGCGATAGCGGCTTCCTGATCCTGCAAGCGCTGTTTGAGTTCGGCAATTTCTTGTTTGTGCTTTCCGTTTCCGAACATGTTGGTTCCTTTCCAGATAAACCGAGCCCTTCCCGCATCGCGGCCGCTCAACTCTTTTAACGGCTGCGAGAATCTATATCTTTAGTATGCATGATAGAAAGGCCTTGCGCATTAGGTTGGCGTGAAATCGTGCCGCAATTCGAGGGGGTGACGATTGTTGCTGCGAGGCGTTCCGGCGCAACAGGCGGCGCTTAGCGCCGACAAAGGCCTGGTGACGCTTGATCGAACCGTCAGTCTGGCTGACGCAACCCGGGAATGCCCCTATAACCCACTCAAGAATGGGGACTCGGACTATTTCAAATCCTGATCAGATCTCCTCGGCTTCCAGCTTGATGGCGCCACATGGACACTCCGCGACGCACATGCCGCAACCTTTGCAGTAGTCATAATTGAATTCGAAGCGCTTGCCCGGACCCAGCTTGATGACCGCGTTGTCCGGACATACACCGTAACAGTTGTCGCATTCGAAGCAGTTGCCACAGGACAGGCATCGCCTGGCTTCGAATAGCGCGGTGGTTTCGTCCAGGCCTCCCTGCACCTCATCAAAAGTGGACTGGCGACGAATAATGTCGAGCATGGGTCTCACGGTTTTTGGTGCGTCGGCGTAGTACCAGGTGTTGAGTCGTTCAAAAAGTGCCAGTTCGTGTTTGGGCGGCGGCTCGTAGGCCGATGATTTGAGCCAGGCATCAATGTGTTTTGCGGCTTTCTTGCCGTGACCAATGGCGACGGTCACATTGCGTTCGGCGGGTACCATATCTCCGCCGGCGAAAATTCCCGGATGGCCGGTCATCATGTTGCTGCCCACTTTGACCACGCCGTCGCTGACTTCCAGCCCGGGGACGTCGTTCAGCAAGCCCAGGTCGACATCCTGGCCCAGTGCCAGTACCACCGAATCGGCGTCCATGGTTTCGAATTCGCCGGTGGGTTGCGGGAAACCCTTGTCATCGAGTGCCATCTTTTCGATGGTGATGGAACTCTCACCGGCCTGTTTGATGGTCGATAGCCACTTGACCATGATGCCTTCCTGTAGCGCTTCCTCGATTTCAAAGTCGTGAGCAGGTGCTTTTTCACGGGTGCGGCGATAGACGATGATGGGCTCTGCGCCCATGCGTCTGGCTGTTCGGGCGACATCGATTGCGGTATTGCCACCGCCATACACGATGACTCGGCGCCCGAGCATTGGCTTGTCCTGGCCTTCCATACTGCGCAACACAGAGATCGCATCGACAATCTTTGCAGCGTCACCGGCTGGAATCATGGCGCGCTTGCCGATATGGGCTCCGACGGCCAGAAAAGCCGCGTCGAATTTCCCGGCCTGCATGCTGGCGAGAATATTGTCGATTTTCGAATTCAGCTTTACTTCGACTCCGAGATCAACCACGCGTTGCATTTCGGCGTCGAGCACTTCGCGCGGCAGCCGGTACTTGGGGATGCCAAAGCGCATCATGCCACCCATGAAGGGACCGGCGTCGTGCACGGTGACGCGATGACCGAGCCGGCGCAGATGATAGGCGGCGGACATTCCAGAGGGGCCGGCGCCGACGACCAGCACATGCTTGCCGGTTTCGCTTGTGGGCGGTACGAGTTTCCAGCCCTGTCTGATCGCTTCGTCGCCAAGAAAGCGTTCCACGGAATTAATGCCGACAGGCGCATCCAGCTTGGCGCGATTGCAGACGTCTTCGCAGCTGTGATAGCAGACGCGCCCCATGGTTGCAGGAAAGGGATTGTCTTTGGTCAAGTGCCGCCAGGCTTGCTCGTAATTGCCGGACTCGGCGTGAAACAACCAGCCCTGAATGTCCTCACCCGCCGGGCACTGATGGTTGCAAGGCGGCAAACGATCGAGGTATACAGGGCGTGACGTTCGCCAGGAGCCGGTGTGATTGGCCAGTGATGAACCGGGATTCAGCGTAATGGCAAATGGTTTATCCATTTTTGAGGCCTCCTTTGCGGGCCTGTAAACCGTATCTGCGAATGTTCTTGTCCGCCTGCGCCTGAATTCGGGCAATCGTTTCCACCGCCGGACTTTTTCCGAACAGGTGGGCAAAGCGCTTTTGCGGACGTAAATAGTCCTCGACGGGAAGCGGTCGCCGTATCTCCAGCGCCGACTTTACTTCGCCATATTCAGCTTCGAACACCGGGAAAATGCCGGTCTCCTTCGCCAGTCGGGCAATGCGAATGGTGTCGTGCGAGGCGGTGCCCCAGCCAAGCGGGCAGGGCACCAGAATATGAATGTAGCGCGCACCTCGAATACCCATTGCCTTGGTGACTTTGTATTCCAGGTCGCGCAGGTCGGCCACAGTGGCGGTGGCGACGTAGGGTATTTCATGCGCCATGGCGATGGCCGGGACGAATTTGCCCTGACCGAACGGGTTGCCCGGTTCGGGGCCGAGTGGCATGGTGGTCGCAGTGCGTGCTGCGGAGGGCGTCGCCGAGCTGCGCTGCACGCCGGTGTTCATGTAACCGCCGTTGTCGTAGCAGATATAGAGCACGTCGTCGTTGCGCTCGAACATGCCTGACAGGCAGCCAAAGCCGATATCGGTGGTGCCGCCGTCGCCACCTTGTGCAACCACACGAATGTCGCCACCCTGACCTTTCTGTCTTTTCACCTTGATAGCCGCTGCGATGCCGGTCGCCACAGCAGCGGCATTGCCGAACAGCGAATGTATCCACGGAATCTGCCAGGAGGTTTCCGGATACGGGGTGGAGAACACCTCAAGGCAACCGGTGGCGTTGGCGGCAATCAGCTGTTTCTTGCTGGCAATCATTGCGGCGTCGATCGCATAGCGCGCACCCAGTGCCTCGCCACAGCCCTGACAGGCCCGGTGGCCGGAATTGAGCGAGTTGGTGCGCTGCATGTTGGCCTGCACACTGCGCTCTTCGGGGGCGAGCAGACGATTGCCGACGGTGAAGGTGCCGGTCTGGTAGAACTTGACAGTTTGCAATGACATGGCGGTCTCCGCGGGTCAGGCTATTTTCGAGGCGACGGTGCCCAGGTCGCGCAGCATGCTTTCGGCTGCGGGTCCGGAACGTCGGGTCCGCTTTTCGCGATCAAGCTGACGATTGACCACTTTCCAGTCGAGATCGAGGAAGGTCAGTAGTTCCAGTTCGTCGCGGCCGGCCTTGTCAAACAGCGCCGCAAGCGACTTCTTGGTGATTGAGCGCCCTCCCAGTCCGGCAATGACCGTGTAGCCCTTGAGTCCCATGCCGGTAACGGCCATGCGTACATCTGTCGCGACGATGCCGCCACTGCCGACGGCCAGGCTCTTTTCCAGAACCAGGAATCGCTTGCAGTTTTTCAGCGCCGCCGCAACGGCCGCAAGCGGGAAGGGACGGAAGGACGTGATGCCCAGTACCCCGATCTTTTGCCCGCTCTCTCGCAAATCATCCACGGTGTCCTTGATCGTGCCCAGCACCGAACCCATGGCGATCACGATGGTTTCCGCATCGTCGGCGCGGTAGGTATGAGTCAAACCACCGGTATCGCGGCCAAAGACATTTTTGAATTCCTCCGCCAGTTGCGGAATGCGTTCCAGTGCCTGCATCTGCTTGGCATGAGCGAGATAGCGCACTTCCATGAAGGCTTCAGGCCCGACCATGGCGCCGATGGATACCGGCTCGGCAGGGTCAAGTACCTGGCGCGGTTCATAGGGTGGCAGGAACGTGTCGACCTGCTCCTGTGTCGGTATATCGACACGTTCGTAGGCGTGGGTAAGGATGAAACCGTCCATGCACACCATGACCGGCAACGACAGTTCTTCAGCCAGTTTGAACGCCTGAATGTGCAGATCGAGCGCTTCCTGATTGGTTTCCGCGAAGAGTTGTATCCAGCCGCAGTCGCGTTGCGACAGCGAGTCGGAATGGTCGTTCCAGATATTGATCGGTGCCCCGATGGCGCGATTGGCCACCGTCATCACTATCGGCAGACCGAGCCCCGAGGCGTTGTACACCGCCTCGACCATGAACAACAGACCTTGAGACGCGGTGGCGGTATAAGTTCTGGCGCCAGCGGCGGACGAACCGATGGCGACGCTCATGGCGGCAAACTCGGACTCGACATTGATAAATTCGCAATCGCTCAACTCGCCCGACTTGACCATCTCGCCAAGGCCCTCGACGATATGTGTTTGCGGTGAGATCGGATAGGCGCAGATCACCTCTGGCCGACACAGGGCGACTGCCTCTGCGACGGCATGGGAACCTTCACACTGTTTAAGCATGGGTTTCCTCCTTGCGGCTCGCGTCTTCCATCTCTGCGCGCACGATGTCGTAGGCTTCGGAAGCTCCGGCAATATTTCCAGCGGCGATTTTTTCGGAGAACTTGTCGTTGATGGCCTTGATGACCGACTCGAGACGAATGATGCCGGATATGGCGGCAAAGCCTCCCAGCAACGGTACGTTGGGCATCGGCCGGCCAACATGCTTCTTGCTCAGATCGGTGGCCGAGACGGTGCACAGGCGCTCCTGTGGCCAGTCACGCACGTAGTCGCCGAGTCCCAGATCTTCAAAACTTTTGTTTGTGTTGATCAGGATGTAGCCACCCTTTTTCAATCCAGCGAAGACATCGACCTGATGCAGCAGCGTCGGGTCCTGAATGATCAGCGCGTCAGGTTCCATGATGGGCTCGCGCAGACGAATTTCCTTGTCAGCGATTCGACAGAAGGCCACTACCGGTGCTCCGGTACGCTCCGAACCGAAACTGGGGAAGGCCTGAGCATGTCGCCCTTCTAAAAAAGCGGCGATTGAAAGCATCTCCGCTGCAGTCACAACGCCTTGGCCGCCACGACCATGGATACGAACTTGGAACATGATTCCTCCCTCGTTTTGTGTTTCGAAAGCATATCAGAGGACACAAATCAGCAGATTGCACCCAGAACGGCGGGTGGGCTTTGCGCTGCATCAATAACTTCACCCGGCTATTCGGCCATGGTCCGCGTGACGGTAGAATTGTTCCTTTACCCGCATCCAGGCACAGGCATGAAGCATATTACCGACGACGTACGCATTCGAGAGATCAAGGAGCTTTCGCCCCCCGCTCATCTTTCGCGTGAGTTCCCTACCACCGACGCCGCCGCCGAGACCACGTTTCAGGCGCGGCAGTCAGTACATCGCGTATTGCATGGAGCCGATGATCGTCTGGTGGTGGTGGTCGGCCCCTGCTCGATTCACGACTATGCCGCTGCCATCGAGTATGCACAGAAGCTGCATCACGAAGCGGGTCGCTTCGCCGCCGATCTGCTGATCCTGATGCGGGTCTATTTCGAAAAGCCGCGGACTACCGTGGGCTGGAAGGGGCTGATCAACGATCCCCGCATGGACGGCAGTTTCAAGATCAACGAGGGTCTGCGTCTGGCGCGCAAGCTGCTGTGGGAGGTCAACGAGCTCGGCTTGCCCTGCGCCACGGAATTTCTCGATACCATCACGCCGCAGTACACCGCCGACCTGATCAGTTGGGGTGCCATTGGTGCACGCACCACCGAGTCCCAAGTGCATCGCGAACTGGCGTCGGGCCTGTCGTGTCCGGTGGGTTTCAAGAATGGCACCGACGGCAATATGCGCATTGCCGTCGACGCGATCAAAGCGGCTGCAAGCCCGCATCATTTTCTGTCGGTGACCAAGGCGGGTCATTCGGCCATTGTTTCGACCAATGGCAATGAGGATTGTCACGTGATTTTGCGCGGGGGAAAACAGCCAAACTTTGAAGCTCCCGCGGTCGAGGCGGCCTGCCTGGAATTGGGCAAAGCGGGCCTTGCGGCGCGAGTCATGGTTGATTTCTCACATGCCAACAGCAGCAAACAGTTCAAGCGCCAGATCGATGTGGCGAAGGATGTCGCTGCACAACTGGCAGGCGGAGAGGAGCGCATTTTCGGTGTAATGATCGAGTCCCATCTCAAGGAAGGTCGTCAGGATCTGACGCCGGGCAAGCCCATCGAGTACGGCGTCTCGGTGACTGATGCCTGTTTGGGCTGGGAAGACACGCTACTCGTGCTGGACATACTCGCCAATGCTGTGCAGGCGCGCCGCCTGATGCTGGCCGAGCATTAGCCGCATATGGTTCTGCTCCTTGCCAGATGCCAGCGAAATTCAGGAGTGCTGGCCACCGGCGGAATTGGGAGCAAGGAGCACCGCGTTCCTGAACAGGATTCGCCACTCGCCGCGTTACCTGTGATTACCGCGGCGATCCTATTTTCAGGATTGTCTCGCCAATGACCGGACGCTTGTTTGCTGCACTGCTGGTCCTTACCCTTGTTTTCCGCGTCTGGCTGGCGGCTGCATTTCCGGTCACGGGCGACGAGGCCTATTTCATCTGGTGGGGCTGGAAACCGGACTGGGGGTTTTACGATCACCCACCCATGATCGGTTGGTGGCTGGCGGCCTTGTTGCAATTTGCCGATGTTGAATGGTGGCTGCGTCTCCCTTCCATCGTGCAGCCGGCGGTGCTGGCATTCGGAGTGTATTGGGCGCTTCCAACCCTGGTCGAAGGCCCGGGCGAAGAGCGCCGGCTTTGGGCGGCGACGCTGGTGTTGCTGGCGCCGGTGAATGTCTGGAATGTATTCATCACCACCGATACGCCACTGATCTATTTCAGCGTGTTTTCAGGCCTGGCCTGGATTCGGGCTTCGCGCGAGGATTCGCCGCGCTGGTATGTTGTCGCCGGCGTGCTGCTGGCCGGAGCGGTGCTCTCGAAGTACTTTGCGGCCATTCTCGGTTTTGCCTATCTGGTGGACGCACTGCGTCGGCGCACGCGAGGCGCGTTTGGCGGGCTTGCGATTGTCTATGCCTGCACTTTGCCTGCGCTGGCCCTGATGGCCTGGTGGAACAGCGGGAATTGCTGGCCAAATTACATGTTCAATTTCGTCAACCGGCATGGCGATGCTGGTTGGTCGATAAAGACGCCATTGCTGTATGCCGTCACGTTTTTGTATGTGCTCGGTCCGCCGGTACTGTGGATGATCTGGCGTCATCTGCGCTCGGATCGCCGTATTGTCAGCGCCGAGTTTTCGTTGCCGGTGTCACTGGCAACGCTCGCCTGGTTGCCATTTGTCTTGTTTGCGCTGCTGTCACTGGTCAAGCAGATCGGCTTGCACTGGCTGCTTTCCTTCGTACCGTTTGCCCTGATATGGCTGTCCTTGCGTCTGCCTCCCGTCGGCTTGCGGCGTCTCGGCTTGTTCTTTGCCGGTTTCGCTGCGCTTCACATCGCCGCGATTCTGGTGGTTTCCCGCGTGCCACTGGAAACCTGGCAGAAGACCCGCCTTTATGACGGAATCGTGCTCACGTTTGAGCATCAGAAGCTGGCGCAAGAACTTGAGCCTTTGTTCAAGTCCGAACGTGGTGAGCGGGTGCTGGCGATGGACGGCTACTCGAATGCAGTGACGCTGGGTTACAACCTGCGCCGATATGTGGTGGTATTCGGTGAAGCCTCCAGCCACGCCCGGCATGATGATCTGGTAACGGACTTCCGTGCACTCGCCGGGCGGGATTTTCTGATCCTGCGCAAGTCGCAACCCCATCCGGACGACTATCGTCGATACTTCCGTCAGGTCAGCGTGGATAGTTTCGAGGTCCGCGGGGCACGCTTCTGGCGAGTCAGGGGTGATGGTTTCGACTACCCCGCCTACCGTGAGGGAGTGCTGGCCACGGTTCGCAAAAAGTACTATGCAATCCCCGCCTGGCTGCCGCAAACTGCGTGCTATATGTGTGATCGATACTTTCCAGGACAAACATGCCGTCGCTGAGCGTCGCGTCGCTGCCGGCCTGGTTGCGTCTTTTGCGGCCCCAGCAATGGCTGAAGAACGGCTTCGTTTTTGTCGGTTTGCTGTTTGGCCATGCCGGCTCCGATCCGATCAAGCTGGGCCAGGCACTGGCAGCGTTTGCAGCATTCAGTTTGCTGGCCTCTGCTGTGTATGTGATGAACGATCTGATCGATCGGGAACAGGATCGTCTGCATCCGAAAAAGCGGAATCGACCACTGGCTGCCGAAGCGATCAGTGTCGGTGCGGCGGTTGCGCTCGGGGCGGCTTGCCTGATGGCGGGCGCCGCGATTGCCTTTCTGTTTGCGGGATCGGCTCCCTGGATATTTCTCGTCTATGTGGTAATCAACGTTGGCTACAGCCTGGGGCTCAAGCACGTTGTCATTCTCGATGTCTTCATCATCGCCTCGGGTTTCATGTTGCGAATACTGGCCGGTACGCTGGGTCTGGGTATAGCGCCCTCGCAATGGTTGCTGCTTTGCGGTCTGATGCTGACGCTTTTTCTGGGCTTTGCCAAGCGACGGGCCGAGCTCAACGCGCTGCCCGAGGATAGCGCCAGTCATCGGCGCGTGTTGGAGCACTACACCGAGCCGATGCTCGATCAGTTCATCGGCATTGCTGCTGCCGGTACGGTGATTTCCTATGCGCTCTATACAGTCAGTGCCGAAACCGTGGCCCTGCATGGCACGCGAGGGCTGATAGCGACGGTGCCCTTCGTGCTGTACGGCATGTTGCGCTACCTCTGGCGCCTGCATCGGAAGGGTGGCGGTGGCGATCCGGTACAGGAACTGCTGACTGACCCGCATTTGCTGGTGGCGATCGGCGGCTGGCTGTTGTTGGTCATGGCTCTGCTGGGCGGGTCTATAATGCCAAGGCCATGAGTTCAATCGATAATGTTCTTGCTGCCGAGTTTCTTGGTGATGCGTTGCCCTTTGTGGGCCGCATCCGGGAGATTATCGAAGTCATTCAGCTCTTCGAGGATTTTGAAGTTGACGAGCTCGAAGGACTTGCCCGCTACATGCGTTGCTATCGAGCACCGGAAGGCACGGAGATCATTCATGAGGGTGATGAAGGTGATTTCATGCTGCTGTTGCTCGACGGTAGCGTGGAAATTGTCAAGAAAGACGTACGCGGACTGCCTCAGATCGTCGGCTCCGCCGGTCCTGGCAAAACCCTGGGCGAAATGTCCCTGATAGACGGCGAGCCGCGTTTTGCCAGTTGCGTTGCGCTCGATACAGTCGAAATTGCGGTGCTCGATCGCGACGGTCTGTCGCGCATCATTGCCGAAGAGCCGAGTATCGGCGTCAAGTTGCTGATGGAGTTGCTGATGCTGCTCAATCAGCGGCTGCGCAATATTACCGGCCAACTCATGGATTGCCAGGAAGCGCGCCGTTCGCGAATTCGCTAGTCTTTAGGCAAGTTCCGACGCACCCGGCCGGGTTCAGTTAGCCACCGTTCGCAGCAAAAAAACATCAGGGTCGTCACCGTGATCGAGTAGTAGCGCACGCACTCGCGCTTGCCAGCATTCGCGGAAGCTGATTGCCTCTTGCGCAGTTGCGCTGCCGTTCAGGCATTTCTTCATCAATTCACTTGTCTGTGGCGCGAAGGGCACGCCCTGCAAGCGCGAGCTGACATCTACGGCAGCGCCGCTGTCGATGCGCGTGAAACGAATCTCTTCGGCGACATCGGCGGCAAAGTAGAGCAGCTCGCGTCGATCGAAGCGGTCGCCGATACCCTTGAAGCCGGTGTCCTGCGTCGCGCCCGTGAGCATCGAGACGACATTGGCAATCACTCCGGTGACGCCTGACAACCGGTCTTCCCGAAACTGGACACGGATATCGCCGCGTTCCGGCAATGAATCCGGATACAGATGTGCCAGGGCTTTCACCGTCATCCAGTACGCGGCGGCCACGGTGGGGCAGGAATGACCAGCCAGTTTGACGGCATCCAGATAGCGATACTCGATGCGGCCGTTTTCAGTCGCACCGAGAAATTCCGCGAGCGGGTCATGCACCACGAGGCTCCGTACCTCAGCGAAGAAAGAAGGTGTCCGCACGCTTGGCTACTGCTTTTTAACGAAGTCGATCACGATGTTGCCGGGTTCACGTTGTTTGTAGGTGATCTCTACCGCCTCACCATAACGTTGCACCAGTTGGTCCAGCAACGGCAGGGGATCGTGGTCGTTTACGAAACGCATGGTTTCTCCGGCACGCAAGGCATCGAGTGCGCCGAAAATGGCGGCGTGGCGAAAACGCTTGGCTATGCCGCGCGCATCAAAGGGGTAAATCGAGTCGGGAGAGGTGTGAATGTGCATGGTGTCGCTTCCAGTGGGTTGAAAAGCATGACTATGCGACATCCTGATTTCCAATGAATTGATACAAATCATTTATAAAACAAAAACTTAAAACCATACTAAAAAAGTAGGTTTTGTGTTGACGTTAACTCGACAAAAAAATTCAACTCTAAAATACTGGGAGAACAGGTTCATTTGCTGCGATGCGGCAAATGCTAGGCCTAAAGCAATACGCAACTAGTGCCGTTAGTGCCATTAAATGGTTTGTCCCGAGTCATCCTCCGTTTTGCATATTTCTATTACTTTTGTGGGATGATAGCCATGGACGGTAAGGCCGTTTTCAGAGAGAAATGCGAGAGTGGCGGTGCGGCTTTTTGGTACGGGCCGGGTAGGCGAAAGTATCGTCCTAAAAGAAATAGCTGGTGGTTTTCGCGGATGTGACTCACCGCAGAAACAAGCTGGCTGGAAAAAATATCAGATGTCTAGCGGGGAGAAAAGTATGAGCGGATTTTGGGACCTGCACGAATCCATCGAAAAGAAATTCTGGAATTCACTGACCAAGAAGTTGAGCAGCTTCTTGTTGATAGCCTTGCTCGATTTCGTTTATCTCGGAATTTACGCACGGTCGAGCAGCGAGATTCATGGGCAGCTGGCTGCCGGAAAAATCCCTGCTGACTTGGTGCAGCAGATAGATGCCACACTGAATACCGGCTTCTGGCTGATGGTTGCGTTAACCGCCATATCGTTTGTGTGGACAGTTCTCCAGGTACTCTATTTGCGCTATCTGATAGTTCGTCCGGTCCGCGAAATTACAAAGATTTTCGAACAGACGGCCAGGGGGGAAGGCGACTTTACAGGCTCCTTGCCCTTGAATACGCACGATGAACTACGGGGTATGGCGATTTCATACAATCGCTTCTCGGAAAAAATGCGACAGATCATCAGCGATGTGCGCAAGATGAGCGTGAAGATTTCGCAGGATGCCGTGCAGGTCAAATCTCGGGTCGATGAAACCGGAAAAACCGCACGCGAGCAGGGGGATGTGACCGAAACCGTCTTTACCGCCAGCGTCGAAACCACTAAAGTCATTGAAGAAGTTTCCAATGCGACCCAGGCAATTTCAAGTTCCACGACCACCAATCTGGACAATGCCCGAATCTCGCTGGGCGAAATGCAGGAAATCGCCGTCAAGATCAACACCGTGAGTGACAAGGTCCTGCGCTTCAACCAGACGGTGGACGATCTCTCGCGTCGCTCCGAAAGCGTCAATCAGGTGGCCTCCCTGATTCGGGAAGTGTCCGATCAAACCAACCTGCTCGCGCTGAATGCCGCCATCGAGGCCGCGCGCGCGGGCGAACAGGGCCGGGGGTTCGCCGTCGTCGCTGACGAAGTTAGAAAACTCGCCGAGCGGGTGAAGTCAGCGACCAGCGAGATCACCGGAAATATCGATGCCATGCGCTCATTGGTTTCCACCACGCGGGTGGAAAACGATGAGATCAATGCTGATGTGGAGCAAACCCGCGAAGTGGTGGACCGCTCGGCTGTCCAGTTTCATCATATGGTCAGTGAATTCGAGCAAACCGGGGAGCAACTTTTGCACATCGCATCCAGTATGGAGCAGTTATCCGCCACCAACAGTCAGGTGCACGACAGCGTCAGGGTGATCCACGGTCTGTCGAAACAAGTACTGAACCACATGGAGGATTCGGAAGCGCGAACAGAGGGCCTGACGAAATCCACGGAAAACGTTCAGGAACTTGTCTCGCGCTTCAAGATTGGTACCGGAGCCTTTGATTTTGCTGTCGCTCACATCCAGAAATTCCAGGCCGCGATACAGCGTCAGTTGCAGCAGATGGCAGACAGCGGAATCAATGTCTTCGACAAGAACTATCAGCCATTCGGAAAAACCAAGCCGCAAAAATACAAACTTTCATGGGGAGAGGAGTTCTCCAAGCGTTGTCAGCAGATTCTGGATGACAGCATGACGTCTCTTCCGAATTGTATTTACGCAGTAGCGGTCAATACCGACGGGTATCTTTCAGCCCACAATCTCAAATTTTCAAAGCCGCTGACAGGTGATGATCAGGTAGACCTTGTCGGCAACCGGACGTGTCGAAAATTCGAGGCACCGGGTGAATTGCGTGCCGCTCGCAACACTGCATCGGTGTTGCTCCGAACCTATATCCGGGATACCGGTGAGTTACTTTGTGATATTTGCATTCCGATCACCGTCAATGGTCAACTGTGGGGGAATGTACGCGTTGGCGTGACGTCGGACTCGTTGATGGCAGACTAGGTCCGAGTTTTCCAGAGGCGGTCTCGATTTCGCCTGCCTGTTTTTAGTCGCATGCCTGTCAGCCCGGCTCCTCGGTAGGTGGGCAAGACTTTGAGTCCTTTCAAGGATGCGACAAAAAGTCGGCGTTGGCAACACGGCGATCGCTAATAGACGATATTCATCATCACCATCAGTACAACGATGAACAACACCGTCATGATGCCGCCGGCACGCAGGAAATCGGCGACGCGGTAGCCTCCGGGGCCCATGATCAGCGCATTGACCTGATGGGTTGGCAACAGGAAAGAGTTAGACGCGGCCAGCGCCACGGTCAGCGCAAACACCGCCGGGTCGGCACCGGCGCCGATGGCGATATTGACGGCCAGCGGCACCAGCAGCACCGTTGCGCCCACATTCGACATCACCAGCGTAAAGGCGGTGGTCAGCAGGGCGATTGCGAGCTGAATGACCCAAACAGGTGTACCACCCAGCAAGGCCAGTGTTTCCTGGGCGATCCAGGCTGCGGTACCGCTGGTTTCAACCGCCAGACCCAGCGGGATCAGGCTGGCGAGAAGAAACACCGTTTTCCAGCTCACAGCTTGGTAGGCTTCCTCGATACGCAATACCCCTGACAAGATCATACCGATGGCGCCGGTCATCAGCGCGATTGACAGACGAATGTCAGTGAACAGGATCAGGCCGAGCGCAACGCAAAAGAAAACGACCGCTTGTTTGACTTTTGTCGGGCGTAGTTCCTCATGGGGAAACTCGGTGGTGACGACGACGAAATTGCGGTCTTTCTGGAGACGGGTCAGCGCCTCCCATGAGGTGTGCACAACCAGTACATCGCCGGCCATTAGTTCCATGTCGCGGATGCCGTCGTCAACTTCGCGCAAGGTGTTGCCGGCGCGATGCAGCGCCACCAGGGCGATCCCGTAGACCTTGCGCATCCACACCTCGCGCGCTGTCTTGCCCACCAGATCGGAGCCCGGAGGAATCACAAGTTCCGCAATACCAGCCTTGTTCGGCGCCAGTTGCTCGGCGAAGCTATGCAGTTCTTCACGCACCGTCAGGCTGTTTCTGGCGGCGAAGTCGCGCAGGTGCTGCGGTTCGCCGAGAAGTCCCAACGCGCTGCCGCCCTCGACGAGGACATCCCGGGCAACGCCGACCGGCCCCGGCCGCATACCTTCAAGGCCGCGCAACATGGCTATGACGCGCAGATGGCTGACGCTTTCAATGTCGTCAAGTCGCTTTCCGACCAGCGGGCTGCTCATGGGTATCACGACTTCATAGACCGAATAGTGAAGCCCATACAAGGGTATGTGGTAGTCCGTGGTGTCGGCGCTTCTGATGATAGCGTTCTGCTTCCCCGGCAATACCAGCGAACCCGCGAAAGTGAAATAGGCGATGCCGGTGACCAGCAGTGCAACGCCCACCGGAGTGACCGAAAACAGCGACCAGGGCTGCATATGATTGACTGCCGGCAAGCCTTTGTTCGAGGTTAACATCAGATCGTTGAGCAGAATCAGCGGACTCGATCCGATCATGGTGACGGTGCCGCCGAGGATGGCGCAAAAACCCATGGGCATCAGCAGGCGCGACAGCGGCAAGCCAGTACGCGCCGAAATGCGGCTCACCACCGGAAGGAACAGCGCAGCGGCGCCGACGTTCTGCATAAAGCTTGATATGAACCCGACCGTACCTGAAACGGCGGGGAGAATACGCGCCTCCGTCCGTCCGGCATGTCTGAGAATGGCTCCGGCCACTTTGCCCATCAAGCCGGTCTTGTCCAGACCCGCACCCACAATCATCACCGCGATAATTGAAATGACGGCATTGCTGGAGAATCCGCGAAACAGCTCTGTATGGGGCACCAGCGGTTTGGCCAGACCGATGACACTGCCAAAGGTGCTGAGCAAGCCCAGTAGAACCATGATGCTCACCGCAGCAACATCGACGCCGACGATTTCGAACGCGAACAGAAATACCGTCAGTAACAGGATGCCGAAAACGACGGCAATGTCGGTACTTGGCACCACCATCGCGGTAAAAATCCAGACAAGGATAAAAATCACCGCGCCGATGAGTGTCCCTGGTTTGATATCGAACATGACCAATATTTTCCTTCTATGGGAATGCAACGAGCAAGTGCCGCCGGGCGCCCCGTCATCTGGCCGATCGGGTGTTTCGCAAAGCATAGTAGCAAGCCGAAAAATTAAGCTTGGCATAGGATTTTTATCGACGAATCAGTGCTTCATATCAGCTGGTGGGGTCGCGTACTAGCGGGGCAGTTATACTTGGACGCTTGCCTTCATCGAAGCGGCTTCCGGGCTCCCAAGCTGTGGGCACCGGGGTGCCTGGCAATATTGAACCGCAACTTAATGCCGGGTTGATATGTATTGAGCGACGGCGCTGCGAGGCCTGTTCTTGCACAAATTTCGTAAACGAGTACTCAATTGTTCATCAAAAATTTTGCTATTTGTCCGGCACGCCAGCGCAGATCATGCGTCCTGTAAATAGTTTCCTCAGAAGGTTCTTGCCCTTTCTGTTCTGGTGGCCGATGGTCAACCGTCGCACCGTGCGCGACGACATGCTGGCTGGATTTACGGGCGCCCTGATCGTATTACCGCAGGGTGTTGCCTTTGCCACGATTGCTGGTTTACCTCCCCAGTACGGGTTGTATGCCGCGATGACGCCGGCAATCATCGCCGCGCTGTGGGGCTCTTCGTGGCATCTTGTTTCGGGGCCGACAACCGCAATTTCCATCGCCGTGTTCGCGGCACTTTCGCACCAGGCGGAACCGGGCTCGGCTCAGTACATCAGCCTGGTTCTGACGCTGACATTTCTGGTGGGCGTTTTTCAGCTTGTGCTGGGATTGGCGCGTATGGGCGCGCTGGTCAATTTCATATCGCACACGGTAGTCATCGGATTTACAGCAGGTGCGGCGATCCTGATTGCGGCAAGCCAGGTTCGCAGCTTTTTCGGCATCGACATTCCCCGCGGCACTCCCTTCCACGAGATCATCCATCAACTGTTTGCCCAGGCGGGCAATATCAACCCCTGGGTTGCGGGCGTCGGTGTCGTCACGCTGGCTACCGGCATCGTGTCCCGACGCCATGTCAAGAAGATTCCGTACATGATTGTGGCGATGATTGTTGGCAGTATCGTTGCCGAAATTCTCAATGTCTGGAAAGGGCAGGGCGCTACCGGTATCCTGACCGTGGGTGCTTTACCGGCTCAACTCCCGCCACTGTCAGTTCCCGATTTCTCGCTGGAAACCTTGCGTCAAACGATCGGGCCCGCATTGGTGATCACCATGCTGGCATTGACTGAAGCGGTGTCAATCGCCCGCGCCATCGCGGTGCGCTCTGAGCAGCGCATCAACGGCAA
>JAIPCS010000045.1 GCA_021738105.1 Sulfuritalea sp. | reverse complement strand
GGTCTCGTTTTGCAGTTCCAGTTCGATCTGATGCACTTGCAGTTCGTGCACCAGGCGCCGCAGATCGGCACCACTTCCCTCTGCGTATGCCGGAACCGGCGCCGGGCCTTTCACGGGCGTTGCATTCAAGCGCGCTTCAGCAGCATCGCGCAGCGCGGCGATCTCTTCCGGCTCACTCACTGCACGTCCCTGGCCTTGCCTACGTCCACCCGCAATTGCGCTTCCAGACTCTTGGCCCGACTGATATCACTGAAAGTAATGACGACACCATCAATGACGTTGTCCATGGTGCGGTAGGGCATGATCTTGACCTGGAACCAGCGCTCCTTGCTGGCCGCGACCTCCCGCTCGCAGAAGTTCAATGTGCGCAGTACTTCCTCGGCATCCTTGGCAAGGTCTGAATAGTCGAGGTCAACCGCAATGTCGGACAGCGGTCGACCGAGGTCGCCCGGGATCAGGCGGAAGATTCGAGTTGCCTGGAAAGTGAAGCGGCGCAGGTGCAACGCCTTGTCGAGGAAGATGGTGGCGATGTTGGTGCTGTTGAGCAGGTTTTCCATGTCGCTGCTGGCCAGCGACAGATCGTCCACCTTCGATTGCAGCTCGATATTCACCGTCTGCAGTTCCTCGTTGAGCGACTGCATTTCTTCCTTCGACGTGGTCAGTTCCTCGTTGGTCGACTGCAGTTCCTCATTGGTCGATTGCATTTCCTCGTTGGACGACTTGAGTTCTTCCTGCGTGGTTTGCATTTCCTCGTGCAGGGCCTGCACTTCCTGCCGCGTATGATCCAGGGCCAGTTCCAGCTCCTTGACGCGTGGACTGCGCCGCAATGCTGCTTTGCCGGTGACGGGTGGTTCGACCGCCGGCGCATCGACATCGCTAAACACCACCATCACCAGGCCGCGCAGACCTGCCGGTTTATTGAGAGGGTGGACGCTGAGATCCACGATTTGCGTGCCGCCATTGGTGCCAACGCGTAGCATGCGGCAGACCACCGGCTCGCCGCTGCGCAGGGCCCTGGGCAGGGCCAGCGCCAGTTCCTCGCTCAGGCCCTCTCTGGCCATGACATGGATATTCCAGTTCGCCTTGCCGGCAGCCGGTTCAAGGTACTTGCCGGTGCGGCCGCTGGTGTACAGCACGTCGCCATCCGCAGTGACCAGCACCGCCGCCGGCGAATACTGCTGCAGCAGTAACTGGTCGGCGAGACTCTGCAGGTTGATGCTGCCTGGCTCAAGGGCTGCGAGATTGCCGGGCTCAAATTTTCTTGGCGCCTGACGACTGGGAAACTCAAGGTCGGCGATGCGCACGGAACTGCTGCGGCGGCGGAACAGCCGCGCCCCACTTTCGATCGGCTCGAACAGCCCGGTGTAATTGCCGATGGACTCGGCACTGCCCAGGAGCAGAACGCCACCCGGCTTGAGGCTGTAGTGGAACAGTGGCATCAGCTTGCCCTGCAGTTCCGGCCCGAGGTAGATCAGCAGATTGCGACAGGTGAGGAAATCCAGATTGGTGAAAGGCGGATCCATGATGATGTTCTGTGTGGCGAAGACGACTGTCTCGCGAATTTCCTTCCTGACTCGGTAGCCACCTTCCTCTTCGACAAAAAAGCGCTTCAGACGTTCGGCCGAAACATCGGCGACGATATTGGCCGGATAGACGGCGCGTCGCCCTTTTGCAATCGCATCCGGATCGAGATCAGTGGCGAAAATCTGCAGCGACTGACGCCCGGCAGGCTTCAGCTTTTGCTGCACTTCGCGAAAGCTCATGGCCAACGAGTAGGCCTCTTCACCGGTGGAACAGCCCGCCACCCATGCCCGCAGACTGGCGTCTTCCGGGAGGGAGGCCAGCAGTGTCGGCAGCACCTGTGTCTGCAGAGTTTCCCAAACCGTCCGGTCGCGGAAAAAGCTGGTGACGCCGATCAGCAGCTCCTTGAACAGCAGGTCGACTTCCTGCGGATTCACGTGCAGGTAGCTGACATAGTGTGCAATGCGGTCGATCTGGTGCAGACCCATACGGCGCTCGACGCGGCGATACACGGTGCTCTTCTTGTAGTGCGAGAAGTCGTTGCCGGTGCGATCGCGCAGCAGGATGCAGATCTTGTCGAAGGCGCTCTTCTGCGCCTCGGACTCCTTTACGGCCACTGACGCTCTGCTAATACCGCGCGACGCATGCCGCAGATAATCGTGGATGCGCAGCGGCAGTTCCGCTGCGGCAGCGACGATGTCGACCTGGCCCGTGTCAATGGCGCTTTGCGGCATGCCGTTGAATTTGGCCGAGGCCGGATCCTGCGCCATCACCAGACCACCCTGTTCCTTGATCGCGCGCAAACCCAGTGCGCCGTCGGAACCCATGCCGGAGAGAATGACGCATATGGCATTGTCGCGACGGTCGGCGGCCAGCGCACGGAAGAAGGAATCGATCGGCAGACGCAGACCGCGCGCCACCACCGGTTCGAGCAGATAGAGCGTACCGTGAAGAATCGACAGATCCGAGTTGGGCGGAATCACATAAACGCAGCCGGGCTTGACCTTCATGCGGTTTTTGGCCTGCGCCACCGGCATGGTCGTCGCCCTTTGCAGCAACTCAGGCATCATGCCCTTGTGTTTCGGATCGAGATGCTGGATCACCACACAGGCCATCCCGCTCTCAGCCGGTACATTGCCGAGAAACTGTTCCAGGGCCTCGAGGCCGCCTGCAGAAGCGCCGATGGCGACGATGGTGACGGGGCTCTGCGCGGAACCGCTGTCGGGTTTGTCCGCCGCCTGCGCGGGCGCAACAGCTGCTTTTGCCTTGCGACGCCTCGGAGGGGTGGTTTCAGGTTTGCTTGCGGGCGACTTTCGGACCATGGTTTCCTTCCCGATTACGGGCAAATTCAAAAATATCGATCAACCCTAGTTCATTTGGGTTCCGCAGGCAAACCTTTGGCTGCGGCGCGGCTGGCGCCCGCCGCGCCGCTTGCGTGCAAGGACTTGTCGACAGTGGCTGCCGCTGCGTCTTCCTGCCGATACTGTGCGTCGGAGAGCAGACGGCCCAATTCCTTCTTGACCAGGGCGTAGCATTCGCAGGTGTGTTTTTCCAGCCCGATGCGATCGAGCACGGAAATATGACCACGCCGGTAGCTGATGAGGCCTTCGCGCTGAAGGTTTCCCGCCGCCTCGGTGACGCCTTCGCGGCGCACGCCTATCATGCCGGCGATCAGTTCCTGGGTGATGACCAGCTCGCGCTGTCCCACACGATCCTGTGTCAGCAACAGCCAGCGGCATAATTGCTGCTCCACTGAATGGTGCCGGTTGCAGGCGGCAGTCTGCGACATCTGGGTCATCAACGCCTGGGTATAGCGCAGCAACAGGCGCTGCAGCAGGCCGGCACGATCAAACTCCTGCTTCAGCCGGCGGCGTTCCAGCCGGTAGGCCTGGCCCGCGGTCTGCACCACGGCCGAGCTGGTGGTGGTGTCGCCGCCCATGAACAGTGAAATGCCAACCACGCCTTCATTGCCTACGCCCGCCGATTCCGCCGAGGCGCCGGACTCCATGACATGCAGCAGGGAGACAATCGCGGTGGTGGGAAAATAGGCATGCTGCAACTGCCGGTTGGGCTCGTAGAGCATCTCGCCCAGACGCAGTGAGACCAGTTCCAGGTGCGGTACCAGAAGCTCGAACTCCGCCGGCGGCAGCGCGGCGAGCAGATGGTTCTGGCTGGGGTTAGGCGTTGTTGACATCATTGCCTGCCGTGGTGGTGAGTTCTATGCCGATGCCGCGGTAGCCGATGAAACGCAGGGACTTGTTGAACATCGGCTCACCACTGACCTGAAACTTTTGTTGTGTGCCGTTGGGATTGCTGCGGCTGAAAACCAGATCGAGAAAGGGCTCGCGCGCGGCGATGGCGGCCTTCAATGCCGCCCGTTCTGTTTCGTTCCAGCCGGCCGTACTTACGTCGGCAACATCACTTGCGCCGCCCTGCAGGGGGCTGACCTGGATGCCGAGCATTTCAAGAACCGGGCCGGAGATCTTGGTAAAGTTGCCGTCCTCATCCTGCTCCCAGTACCAGTCGGAGGCGAGTTCGGTCAGGCTGCGATAGCGGGCTTCGCTTTCACGCAGTTCGGCGGTGCGTTCCTGCACCGTCTGTTCCAGTTCCCTGTTGTAGTTCTCCAGCTTCTTGTAGAGCAGCCGCACTTCCAGCATGTTGTGGATGCGCGTCCTGACCTCGACCAGGTCGAAGGGCTTGCTGACAAAATCCCGGGCGCCGGCCAGCAGGGCACGCAGCTTGTGGCCGGGCTGGGCGGTGATCACCAGTACCGGAAGATAGCTGTCGGTGGCGCTGGTCTTGAGTGCTTCCATGACCTGGAAGCCATCCATCACCGGCATCTGCAGATCGAGCAGGATCAGATCGTAGCAATGCTTGTGATGCAGCGCGCAGACCTCCTCCGGGTTCATGGTCGACATCACGGAGGTATAGCCGGCTTCAGTCAGCAAGCGCTCAAGCAGAGTGATATTGGTTTCCTGATCATCGACGATCAGGATGCTGGCATTGAGAATATCCGAATCGGAGAGTTTCATACGGGCTCCCGTGTGGCGATGTCAGCCGGTGCGATGTGCGAAATTGTCAGCGCCGCATCGAGCGCATCCATGAATTGGTTGACCTTGATCGGTTTGGTGAGATAGTTGAAAAATCCTGCCTGCAGCGCTTTCTCGATATCGCGCGGCACCGCGTTGGCGCTCAGTGCGATGATTGGAATATGCGCCGTAATCGGGTCTGCGAGCAATATCTGCATGGCTTCGAGTCCGCTGATGCCGGGCAGATTGATGTCCATCAGGATGACCTCGGGCAGATAGGTGCGGGCGAATTCGACGCCGAGATTGCCGTCTGCCGCCGAGATCATGTGCAGGTCGGGGCGGCGCGCGATGAGCAGTTCGACCAACTCCAGATTTGCCGGATTGTCCTCCACATACAGTACGGTGCGCAAGGGTGCGCCGTCGGGCATTTTCGGTCGCATCAGCACGTCATAGTCGGCTTCTTCAACCGAGAGCAGCGGCGCCGTGGTCAGGCTCAATTCGAACCAGAACACACTGCCCTTGCCGACCGCGCTATCGACTCCTATGGTGCCGCCCATCAGCTCCACCAGGCGCTTGGTCACCACCAGGCCGATGCCGGTACCTTCTTCCACGCCGGACTCCTTGCCGAGACGGTTGAAGGGCTGGAAAAGTTGCGCCAACTGTTCTGCGTCAAGTCCGACACCGGTATCGCGTACGCTGACGCGAATCGCATTGGGCAGAATCAGCTTGTATTCGACCGCGACCGTGCCCTGCGGCAGGTTGTACTTGATGGCGTTGTTGAGCAGGTTGATCAGAACCTGCTTGACCCGGGTCCGGTCGGCGCTGACAAAGCAGGGCAGCTCGAATTTCGGAAAGCTCATGCCGATGCCACGCCTGTTCGCCTGCGGCTCGACCATGGCCCGGCACTCGAGCATCACCTCGACCAGCGAAACCGGTTCATGTGACAGTGTCGCCCGGCCTGACTCGATCAATGCCAGATCGAGAATTTCGTTGATCAGATCCAGCAGGTACCAGCCGGCCTTGAGAATCTGCTCGAGATTGCGCTGCTGGGAGTGCGTCGGTGGCGGCACGCCGGTTTCCATGACCTGGGCGAAGCCAAGGATGGCGTTGAGCGGCGTGCGCAATTCATGGCTCATGCTGGAGAGAAAATCCGACTTCGCCAGATTGGCTCTTTCCGCGACAAAGCGGGCGCTTTCGAGTTCAACGTTGCGGTCCTGCAGCGCCTGATCGAGCCGGGTTCGTTCAGCTTCGACCTGTATTCGCGCCGTGTTGTCGGTGCCGATCAGCAGGTAGCCGATGATGGCGTCCTGGTCATCGCGCAGCGCGGTAACAGAGACGACGGCCGGGAAGCGGCTGCCGTCCTTGCGGATGTAGGTCAGCTCGTAGATGTCCTCAATGCCACGCGAGGCCTTGAACACCAAAGCCTCGAAGCCCGGCGTGATCGGGGTTTCAAGTTCGTCGCTGAGGGCCGCGGCACGCGCGATGACCTCCTGCGGATCGGAAATGTCGGCCGGGGTGATCTTGTTCATGACATCAGCGGCCGTATAGCCCAGCATGCGTTCGGCGCCGACGTTGAAAATCTGGATGACGCCGTTGGCATCGGTGGCGATGCTGGAGAAGTTCGCACTGTTGAAAATTGCGCTCTGTAAGGCACCGGCCTTGATCAATGCTTCTTCAGCCTGTTTGCGTGCCGTGTTGTCGGTGCCGATCAGCAGATAGCCGATGATGGCGTTCTGCGCGTCGCGCAGGGCGGTGACCGAGACGACGGCGGGGAAGCGGCTGCCGTCCTTGCGGATGTAGGTCAGCTCGTAGATGTCCTCGATGCCGCGCGAGGCCTTGAACACCAGGGCTTCGAAGCCCGGCGCAATCGGTGTGTCGAGCTCCGCGCTGAGTTCCTTGGCGCGCGCGATGACTTCCTGCGGATCGGAAATGTCGGCCGGGGTGATTTTGTTCATGACATCCGCGGCCGTATAGCCCAGCATGCGTTCGGCGCCGACGTTGAAAATCTGTATGACGCCATTGGCGTCGGTGGCGATGCTGGAGAAATTTGCGCTGTTGAAAATTGCGTTCTGCAAAGCACCGGCCTTGAGAAGTGCATCTTCAGCCTGTTTGCGTGTGCTGATGTCCCTCAGGATTCCGGTGAAGTAGCGCTGACCGCCCAGCCGCATTTCGCTTACCGCGATCTCCAGTGGGAACACGCTGCCATTCTTGCGGCGGCCGACAACCTCGCGGCCAAGGCCGTTGGCACGCGCCTCGTCACTCGGGCTGTAGTACTCGAGGGAAACCTCGCGCTGGTCACGATTCAGTTCAGGGATCAGCAGGCTGAGGTCTTTCCCGGCCAGCTCTGCGGTGGTATAGCCGAACATGCGCTCGGCGGACGGATTCATGGTCTCGACCATGCCGCCACTGGCGTGGATGGTGACGATGCCATCGACCACGGTATTGAGTATGGTCTCGACCAGTGCGGCACTGTCGCGCAAGGCTTGCTGTACGGCATATTCCTTGCTGACATCGCGAAACACCAGCACGGCGCCGGCCACCCGGTCGTTACGGTCGCGAATCGGCGCGCAACTGTCGGCGATCGCGCGCTCGCTGCCATCGCGTGCAATGAGCACATTGTGGTTGGCCATGCCCTGAATCGTTCCATTTGCCAGGGTCGCCACGACAGGAACGATGGCGGGTTGGCGGGTTTCCTGACTGATGATCTTGAAAACCTCATGTACCGGAAGACCGGCAGCCTCGGCCTGTGTCCAACCGGTGAGCTGTTCGGCAACGGGATTCAGATCCACCACCTTCGCCTCGGCATCGGTTGCGATCACCGCATCGTCGATCGAGTTGAGCGTCACGGCGAGCCGTTCCTCTCGGTCGCGCAGGGTAATGTTGGCCCACGCCAATTGAGTACTGGTTTTTTGCTGTGCTTCGAGCAGATGCGCCGTTTCGAAATGGACGGCATTCTTGTGTCGCTGCTGCTTTTCCCGAAAGAAGAAGTAGACGAAGGACAGCGTCGCCAGCAGCGCAAGGACACTGGTAAAAATGATGACGCCAAACAATTGGCGCATGGTCGCCTGGAACTCGACTTCGCGTTGTACCAGAAGGCCTTCTTCCAGTTCAACGATGCTCGCCATTTCGACACGGATTTCGTCCATCAAGCGCGTGCCCTGACCGCTGCGAACAATCGCCAATGCGATGGGCAGGTCACCTTTTCGACGCAGTTCGACGCCGTGCGCGAGATTCACCAGTATGGCGTCCAGCAAGGGCACCATGGCGTCCATGTGTTTCTGGGCCGCTTCGAGCAAGGTGATGGTTCGCAGTTCTTTCAGTGAGCCGGACACCCGGTCGCGCACCGCCAGATACGGTGCCAGAATGCCTTCGTCACCCGTCAGCAAATAGCCGCGCTGGCCGGACTCGGCATTGACCAGCGCAGACATCAAATCGCCCGCCCTGTTCAATACAGTGTAGGTATGCAGCCGCACCGCAGCGGCTTCATCGAACTGCCTGAAACTCCAGAACGACGCAGCCAGTACCAGCACGGCCAGCAGCACCGCAGTTGCAAACCCGGCAACAAGCTTGCGATCATGATTTGCGAAAATCTCACCCTGCGCCCCGCGCCTTGCCAGCGTCGTTGTAGCTGATGGCGGTTTCAAAATCGTTGCGGACATGGACAACCTCACTTGGGCGCGAATTGGTTTGGCGGGTCGCACGACCGCAAGTTCCAAAGTACTCAAGCACTTATACGCTCATACCGCACAAAATACGCCCGTTCATGTATGCAGGTGGCGGTGCGTCGGTTTTGAGTCGGGAAGTGAAGTCTTTGGCCTGTTGAACAATGGTGACAATTGATCGTTTGTCACTCTGTGCGCTGGCGCACATACAAGTGTGACAAGCCGGTTTGGAGCGAGTCGCGGGGTGTGCTCACCACACCCCCATGGGGACCGTGAAATAGAAGCCGAAAACGGAAAACTGATTGAACTCCCGAACTCGCGGGACGTATATCGCGTTCAGTTTCACCGGGCCGAAATCATAGGTGAGGTGCGGAATCGGTGCCAAAAAGCTGCGGCCATTGTTGTAGGTCTTGCTGTTAATGGCCAGCAGATCAGCGCCCAGCCTCCAGTTCCTGCCGAGTTTGAACTGGTAGCCAGCACCGGCGAACCTTGCCCAGTTGCGCCCCGAGTCCCTGAAAAATCCAGTCTCCAGTGTTGCCAAGCCCCGCGCGTCATTGTGCACCTCGTAGTTGAGTCCGAGTCCGAGGTTGAGTTCGTTGTCCAGATGGCGATCGCGAGTTCCCTTCCGGTCCGGGCCCGCACTTCGCAAACGATAGCCGCTGCAGACTCACGACGTGCCGCTTCTGTGCGATATCGCACAAAGGATTCGGGTCGTGCAGCGTAGCCTGTGAAATGGACTGCATCGCTTTCGGATTGCCGGCCCGTCGCCCAAGGAGAATCCAATGAGCCTCAAACTTGTCACTCTCGTCACGCACGATGGAAAAACGCTGATTAAAGTGAATCCACTCCGCGTGAATTATTTGATATCTCTGGAAGAGGAATTCACCAAGATCCATTTCGGACTCGATCAGACCGTTGACGTTACGGGCGGACTGGAGGCCGTGGAAAAGGCGCTGGGCGGTGTTGTTCAGGACGGCACATGAACCCCCGCACCGTCATTTTCTATGTTGCGCTGATCTTTATTGCAGGCTGCATCAGCGAACTCTATGTGCGCATCAAAGGGATTGGCGATAAAGCCGAGAAAGTTCGTGGCGTCGTCAAGGATAGAAAGCCCAGACTCGGCGCCCCCCTGGCATTGCTGGTCGCCGCGATCATCGCCGCCGCTATGACAATCCCGAACTGACCGGCGCGATCAGCACACGCCGAACACCGCCCCACGCCAATGGCGTCGGCAGCTCATCGTCCGGAGTCAACAGACCGTCGTGATTGTTTTTCGGGAGTTGTCGGACAGGTATCAGTGACGCGATACCGGATGATCGAGAATGGCCTTGTAGGAATCAATGAAATCTTCGAATTCTTCCTGATCGTGTTCTTGCGTCAGGAAGTGTTCGAATTCGCCTCGCATGCGGTCGGCCGTTGCGCCACGCAACAATCCCATCCGACCATGGCGCTTGTCCAGAATCTCCAGGGCGTCATGTCCCGGATAATCGATCACATAAAGCAATGGGTTGTTGAACAGGACATTCATGGCGATAGCTCCGTCGTCGGCTTGCTGCTTAGATGCGGGCGATATGTGCGGATTCAAGCCTTGGGCCGGCCCGGCAACCGGGAACAGCTGCTGTAATTCGTCGGCCCCGCGTCCTCGGGCTTCAGCAAACCTCCAGGGTGCCGGCAGCGAGGCAAGTGCTTGCCATGCCGCCATCGATCGAGGCAGGCAGCAGCCGGATCAGCGCAGCATGACGTGCTTTCGTGTCCTGCGCCGCCAGTTCGGTCACGCGCCGGTAGAAGCGTGGCAGGTCCCGCTGCTCCTGCTCGAGGATGACGTCGAAAGCCGCTAGCCACTTGGTGTAGAGCGAGAAGGACACCAGCCTGGCGTTGTTGAGGTCAGCGCCGAATATCCTGTCGTAGCCGGCGTAGCCTCCCCAGCTTGCCTTCAGTGCTGCATAGTCGTGCCGCAGTGCATCGAACAATTCAGCCTTGGCGCGACGTTGCTGATCGGCATCGCGCTCGATCGCATAAAGCGCCTGAAACTTCTTGCGGTAGTCGCGCAACAGCCCGGCAATGGCGGTTTTGCGTATCCGGTTCGTCTCGAAAACGGCACGCAACCCGGTGGCGGCTTGAGCGGCCGTCCAGCGCCGCAGACCTTCGTTCTCGACCGCCGTGGCAAAGGACTCGTTGAAGGAGGTATCGCCCTTGACGAAAACAATCTGGTGCGCCAGCTCATGGAACAGGACGCGCGCGACTTCCAGCTTGCCCCGGACCATGAAAGTGTTGAGCACCGGGTCCGCGAACCAGCCGAGGGTCGAGTAGGCGGCAACGCCTCCGACATAGATGTCATAGCCTTCCTTGCGCAACTCCGCCGCGACGCGCTCCGCATCTTCTCTGGCGTAGTAGCCGCGGTAGTTCACGCAACCGACCAGCAGCATGCACCAGCGTTTGGCTTCCAGCGAGAATTCGGGCGCGGCGAAGACGTTCCACACCACAAAGGGGCGACCGAGGTCGGCATAGCTGCGATAACTGTCGTTGTCGGGCAAACCCAGTTCGCCACTGGCGAAATCACGTATCTGTTCTACCTCCGTCAATTGTTTCTTGAGCCCCGGAACGATGGCCGGATCCCGCACGATCTTGTCGATCTGCTGCGCGGCCCGCATCACCTCCAAGTGCCCGCCCACGGCCTGAGCGTAGTAGGCGATGTTGCCGCACCCGGCCAGCGCGCCAGTCAACAGCGCGGCCAGCATGAGGACGAAAGCATGACGTCTAGATCGCATCATGGTGCGCGAAGCGTCCGGTTTCCAGAAAGACGGCAATCTGCGCGGCGCAAGGTCGCGAGGCAAGCATCTGTGAATGCGCCACCGGTAGAGCGATGTGATCTGCGGCTCCCGGCAGGCGCGTTTCCGCCAGTGCCACTACGCCGTCATTGGGACTCGGCAGGCCGGGCACCACGCGGCCGAGGCCGACACTGCGCGTACCGGCCAGCACGCCTACTTCGATCATCGAAAGCGGAGCAGCGGTGACGCCGGGGCCGCGCGCCAGCCACTCGTTGATCGAGCCCCCGAGCAATGCCGGCATCCCAGCCACGCGCGCCAGGCGTCGTGCGCAATGGCTGTCGGTGCAGGGGGTGCCGAGCAGGACCACGCGGCGCAGGCGCGGGTCGGGCTCCTGCCGCAACATGTCAAGAATAATCAGGCCACCGAGACTGTGACCCACCAGATGGATCACCTCTCCACCGGCTGCGGCGACAAAGCGCCGCAACGCCAGCGCGTTCTGCGACAGCGTCGCACGCACACTCGGATAGCCGAAGCGCAAGGCGCGGTAGCCGCTGCGCCGCAGCCAGCGGCCATGCGGCACGAGAACCACCGCCGGGGTCCACAAGCCGTGTACCAGGATCACGGTTGCCGCTTTCCGGGGCAGATTCAATGCGTCGCGCATGGACTCGAGCAGGGGATTTCTCTACGGCGCCGCACCGGCCAGCCGCTCACACGGAACATAGGGCAGGGTGCTGCCGTGGTGCAGACAATCGACTTCAACCGGCGTGTGCACTGCCCGTTGCACCGCCACCTGCTGCCGCAGGCCGGACGTCAGCCGGTATTCCTGCAAAGTGGCAAATGTATCCTGGAGCATGCTCGCCTCCGTTGTTGTTGTGCGCGATGCATGTCATCGGCGGATGAACCCAGCTTAAACCCTTCCTATCCCGATGAACAGCGAGGCGGCACTGGCCTCTGGAGACATCACCGCGGAGCATTCGACCGCCTTGCCACCCGTATCACCAGCGCCGACTTTTTGACGGCGTGCCGCGACACCGCCCCGCGGTCTGTGCACCAGCGCACGAGAGCCTGCATTTCCGCGTCGGGTAAGCGAACTGCGGCAGATTTGCTGAGTGCGGTGGCGAGCGGAATTCCCATCTGGCAACGGTCATAATGCGAGGCGGATAGATTGTTCCAGATACCCTATGCGAAGCCTCGGCCCTCGGGGCGGGCAACATCAGGTGCAAGTGTACAACCCGCTCGCCGGCATGGCAGGGGTACTTGGCAAGCACGTCACGTCGGCCGAGGTGAAGCACTTTGCGTTCGCTGCCGATGCCGGGGTGCTGAACTGGCTGGGGCTGCGTGAGTCAGGCGGGCAGGACGAGCAATCCGCGGCGATTGCATGTGGGGCAATCCGCGCATGCGTTCTTTGCAGTTCTCAGCGAGAGCGCGCATTTGAACGAATGCACAACATGAATCCGCAATCGCACCATCACGTCGTCGCAGGACGGCTGATCCGAATTTTCCAAGGGCAGGAGACTCGCCATGATGAAACTTCTGGAAAATCTTCCCGATCAGGTCGTTGGCATCTGTGCTGCGGACTACCTCGATCCGTTGTCGGCGGCATCTTCTGCAGCCAGGCGTTCGCGAATGGCCATCAATTCGGCATGACGTTCCTTGCCACTCACCGGATAGTGCATCTTGAGACTTTTCAAGGTGTCGAGGATGATGGTGGAAATGATCAGCCGGGTGTTCTTCTTGTTGTCTGCCGGCACCACATGCCAGGGCGAGGCCTGGGTGCTGGTGGCGCTCAGGCATGACTCATAGGCCTTCATGTACTGCGTCCAGTATTGGCGTTCTTCAATATCGGCAAGGCTGAATTTCCAGTTCTTGTCGGGATCGTCGATGCGATCCAGAAAGCGTTTGCGCTGCTCCTCCTTCGACAGGTGCAGGAAGAACTTGATGACGCGTGTCCCATTGCGGTGCAGATGCGCCTCAAGATCAACAATGGATCGATAACGCTGCTGCCAGATCGTCTTTTCGTTGATCAGCTCATCCGGAATTCCCTGGCCGCGCAAAATTTCCGGATGCACGCGAACGATCAACACCTCTTCGTAGTAGGAGCGGTTGAAGATGCCGATGCGGCCGCGTGCCGGCTTTGGACGAAATCGAGCTGCCGGGGCACAAAAATATTGAACTTGTCCGCTATCTGAGCCGCTGTGGAGTGAGCTTCATGGCACGAAGCGGCTGCAGTCAGCACTTTCCTTGTCATCTCTCGATTGTCGAGCTTCACGATTCGAGGAACGGGAGTTATCGCGTGGTCTTCACCCAGCCGGAAAACTGCGTAATGGCGGCAGCCATTCCTCCTCGGAAGAACTGACTGACGACAAACTGGTCAGTTTGTCTAGTCTGTGCACATTGTCACCCGTTGTAATGGAAGATCAATCCTGACTCAGGTCGCCTGAAGTCAATGCATTTGGAATTACCGGCGACGGGATTATCCGGGCACCTTTTGGGGTCCGCCGATTCGGTCGAGATACAAATACACCACCGGCGTCAGGTACAGGGTCAGAAACTGCGATAGCAGCAGGCCACCTACTACCGCCAGTCCAAGCGGTTGTCGCACTTCAGCACCCGCGCCCCAGCCGATGGCGATTGGCAGCGTGCCCACCAGGGCGGCCATGGTGGTCATCATGATCGGCCGGAAGCGCACCATGCAGGCTTCAAAAATTGCCTGCGCCGCGGCGGCGCCTTCGTTGCGCTGCTTTTCCAGCGCGAAGTCGATCATCATGATGGCGTTCTTCTTGACGATGCCAACAAGCATGATGATGCCGACGAAGGCGTAGAGACTCAGGTCGACGCCGAAGATCAGCAGCGTGGCCAGTGCGCCGAGGCCGGCGGCGGGCAAACCCGACAGTATGGTGAGCGGATGCACGAAGCTCTCATAGAGAATACCCAGCACGATATACACCACCACGATGGCGATCAGCAGCAGCATGCCCAGTCCTTGCAAGGAGGCTTCGAAGGCCTGGGCCGTGCCTTGCAGGCTGGTGGTGAGCGAGGCGGGCAGGTTCACCTTGCGTTCCATCTGGCGGATCCTGTCCACGGCGTCACCCAGGGATACGCCAGGCAGCAGATTGAAGGAGAGCGTGACAGAGGGCAGTTGCCCCTGGTGGTTGACGGTCAGCGCCTGGGTGTTGCGGCTGATGTGGGCGACGGTATCAACGGGCACCAGCACGCCATTGCTGGAGCGGACATGAATCTTGGACAGGATCGCCGGGTCGGCCTGCAATTCGGGTGCTACTTCGAGGATGACCTGATGCTGACTGGTGGCGGCGTAGATGGTGGATATCTGCCGCGAGCTGAAGGCGCTTTGCAGCGCATCCTCGATCTGGCCAAGGCTGAGCCCCAGCGGCGCCAGCTTTTCCCGGTCGATGTCGAGCGTAATGACGGGGCTCTGGTTTTTCAGGTCGGAATTGACGTCGACAAAACCGGGCAAGTCCCGCAGGTGCTCAAGCAGGGTGTCGTTCCATTGGTAGAGCTGCTCAAGATCGGTGTCCTGCAAGGTGTATTGGTATTGCGCGCTGGTGAAGCGGCCACCGATGCGAATGGGCGGCGGGTTTTGTAAAGAGACGCGAATGCCGGCAACTGCGGCAAGCTTGGGTCGTAGCCGGGCGATGATCTGGTCGGGCGACTCCTTGCGCTCGTCGCGGGGTTTCAGATTGAGGATCAGGGTGCCGGCATTGGAGGTGGGGCGCGAACCGCTGGCGCCGACGAAGGATGCCAGAGTGTGCACACTCGGGTCTTTGGACAGTATCGCGGCGACCGCGCGCTGTCGCTCCATCATTGCGGGGAAGGAAATATCCTGTGGTCCTTCGGTCGAAGCGACGATCTGGCCGGTGTCGCCACTGGGCAGAAAATCCTTGGGCACCGCGTTAAACAACAGGGCGGTGACGATCAGGGTAAGGAAGAAGGAGAGCAGCACCCACAGCGGCCGCGCCATGCACCAGCCGAGCGAGCTTCGGTAGGCGGCCAGCAGTGCGTCGAAGAGGCGCTCGAAGACCATGAAGAGACGGCCATGCTGTGTCGGCTCGGCATGTTTCAGGTATCGACTGCACAGCATCGGCGTCAGTGTCAGCGAGACGAAGCCGGAAACCAGGATGGCGGCGCAGATGGTCACCGCGAACTCATGCAGCAGGCGTCCGACGACGCCGCTCATGAACATGACCGGAATGAACACCGCGACCAGCGAAAGCGTCATCGAAATGATGGTGAAGCCGATTTCGCGCGCGCCGCGAATCGCCGCCGCGAAAGGCTCCTCGCCCTGCTCGATATGGCGGACGATATTCTCCAGCATGACAATGGCGTCATCGACGACGAAGCCCACCGACAGCGTGAGTGCCAGCAGCGAGAGATTGTCGAGGCTGTAGCCGAAGGCATACATGATGGCAAAAGTGCCGATGATCGAGATGGGCAGGGCGACGGCCGGTATCAGGGTGGCCGACAGATTGCGCAGGAACATCAGGATCACCAGGATTACCAGAAAGCCGGCCAGAATTAGGGTGAATTGCACGTCGTGGATGGCATCGCGGATCGAGATGCTGCGGTCGTAATGCACCTGGAGTTCGATCGATGGCGGCAGATTGGCCTGGAAGGCGGGCAGCACATTCCGGATCGCGCTGACGGTTTCGATCGTGTTCGCTCCCGGTTGGCGATAGATCGCCAGCATGATGGTACGCCGGTCGTTGAACCAGGCGGCCACCTTGGTGTTCTCGACGCTATCGACGACATTCGCCAGTTCTTCCAGTTTGATTGGCGCCCCGTTGCGCCAGGCGACAGTCAGCGGCCTATAGGCCGCCGCATTGAGCAGTTGCCCGTTGGCCTGCAGGGCAAAACTCTGCCGCGTGCCATCCAGCGTGCCCAGCGGCAGGTTGACGTTCGAGTTCTTGACCGCTGCCTGCAATTCGTCGATGCCGATGCCGCGCGAGCTTAGCTGGCCTGGGTCGGCCTGGATCCGCACCGCATATTTCTGCGAACCGAAGACATTCACCTGGGCGACACCGGGCAGGGTCGACAAACGTTGGGCGAGCTGGGTCTCGGCATACTCATTGACCACCCAGGTGGGCAGGGTGGTCGAGTTCATGGCGATGTAGAAAATGGCGAAATCCGCCGGGTTGACCTTGCGGAACGACGGCGGTGCCGGCATGTCCGGCGGCAGCTTGCGCTGGGCGGCGGCAATGGCCGACTGCACGTCCTGCGCGGCGGCATCGATGTCGCGGTCGAGTGAAAACTGCAGAGTGATGCTCGAGCTGCCTTGGGCGCTGGTCGAGGTCATCGAATCGACGCCCGAGATTGTCGAGAACTGGCCCTCGAGCGGTGTTGCCACCGCGGCTGCCATGGTTTCGGGCGAGGCACCGGGCAAGCGCGCAGTGACCGAAATGGTCGGAAAATCGATGTTGGGCAGTTCCGAAACCGGCAGTGCGCGATAGGCAATGACGCCGAAGATGAGAAACGCCGTCATCAGCAGTGTCGTCATCACCGGCCGGCGGATGCACAGTTCAGACAACTGCATGGCGATGTCCTAGTCTGGCTTGCCGGGTTTGCCTGCAGATTTTCCTGCGGGTTTCTCCGCGGCAGCGTCGACCGACTTGATCCGGGATCCGGGTGTCAGGCGCAACTGACCTTCGGTCACCACGGATTCACCTTCTGCGAGACCCTGGGCGACGATGGCAAATTGCTGCTGCATCGAAGCTACCTTGATTTGGCGAATCTCGACACTGCCATCTTTTTTGGCGACGAACAGGAAGGCGCCTTCGCTACCTTGCTGCACGGCTTCGGCCGGAACCACCACGGCGGCCTTGAGCGTATCGAGTACCAGGCTTACATTCACAAACTGGCCCGGCGCCAGCGTTTCATCTTCGTTGGGAACGATGGCCTTTAACTGGATGGTTCCGGTTGCGACATCGACACTGTTGTCGAGAAATCCGACCTTGCCTTCCAGTGTGGTGCCCCCGCCGGGCGGCGAAATGCGGGCCGTCATCGATCGTGTGGCGGAGCGCATGCCGGCCTGCAGCAAGGGCAGATATTTTTCAGGAACGGCAAATCCGACATACAAGGGACGCACGCGGTTGACCACCGCCAGCGCGGTGTCGTTAACTTTCACGGCAGTGCCGGGAAACACCAGCCGGGCTCCGACTACGCCGTTGAATGGTGATCGGATCGTGGTATAGGACAGTTGCAGGCGGGCCAGTTCCACCGCGGCAGCATCGGCTTTGACCACAGATTGAGCGGCCATGGCCAGCGTGCGCATTTCGCTGACCTTCTCTTCGGAAACGAAGCCCTTGGCACGCAAGGTGATGTAGCGTTCGACATCGGCCTGCGCTCTGGCCAGTTGGGACTGGCTTTTCGCCAGGTTGGCGGCCACCAGATTCAATCTCGCCTGAAAGTCCGCCGGATCCAGGTTGAGCAAGACCTCACCCTGTTTGACCTGCCGACCTTCGGTGAAAGCCACATTGCGTACCTGGCCGTCGACCCGCGACTTCAAGGTGACTGTTTCGTAGGGGGCGGTGCGACCGGTGATCTCAAGCCGCAGCGGTATGTCGCGGACGACGGCTCTGGCGAGCTTGACCGGAACGACGGGAGATTTCTGTGTCTTTTTTGGGTTGGCCGGAGCGCCCGGTTTGCCGAAATACCATGCCGCGCCGCTCGCGACCAGCACAGCTACAAGCAGCGAAAAGGTGCGGGTCCGGTTCATGGGCAGGCGATCCTGTTCAGGGCAAGATGGATTCGAGCGCGAACAGCTGTGATATGTCTTCACGGCGACGAATCAGATGGACTTCTTCACCATCCACCATGACTTCGGCGGCGCGAGGCCGGGAATTGTAATTTGATGCCATGGCCATGCCGTAGGCGCCCGCCGAAAGTATGGCGAGCAGATCGCCTTCATTCAATGCCAGGCTGCGCTCGTGGCCGAGAAAATCACCGGATTCGCAGATCGGACCGACGATCTCGTATGGCATGGCCTTGCCGGATGCCGTCTCGCCAACGCCGACTTTTACTTTTACGATGTCGTGCCAGGCGTCATACAGTGCCGGGCGCATCAGGTCGTTCATGGCGGCGTCGACCACTGCGAAATTCTTTTCCTCGCCGTGCTTCAGCACTTCAACCCGGGTCAAGAGCAAACCGGCATTGCCTACCAGCGAGCGACCGGGTTCGAGCAGCAGTTTTTCACGCCGGCCGGCCATTTTTTTCAGCATCGGTCCGAGATAGTCCGCCGTTGCGGGTGCCGGCTCCTCGGCGCGGTACTGAACGCCCATGCCGCCACCGAGGTCGACGTGCTCGAGCGCAATGCCTGCCGCGGCAAGGCGGTCGACCAGCTCAAGTATCTTGTCGGCGGCTTCGGCGGCCGGG
>JAIPCS010000044.1 GCA_021738105.1 Sulfuritalea sp. | reverse complement strand
CCGAGGGCGTCAAGCTGCAACTGCTTGACGACCAGACGGTACCGACACGCGAAGCCATCGGCACCATGGAGCGCAACGCGCTGCAAGGACTGCTGGTGGTGCTGGCCATTTGCTGGCTGTTCCTTGGCACGCGCATCTCGGCGCTGGTGGGCATCGGCTTGCCATTTTCACTGGCCGGCACTTTCGCGGTGCTGAATGCGATGGGTTACACCATGAACATTTCGGTTTTGCTCGGTGTGGTGATCGCGGTCGGCATGCTGGTGGACGATGCGGTGGTGGTGGTCGAGACGATCTACTACCGGATGCAGCGCGGAGAAGCCGTGCTGGACGCAGCCATCAATGGGGTGCGCGAAGTTTTTGCGCCGGTGACGGCCTCGGTGGCGACCACACTGGCGGCTTTTCTGCCCCTGATGCTGCTGCCGGGCATCGTCGGCAAGTTCATGTTTGTGATCCCTTTCGTCGTGACTCTGGCTCTGACCATCAGTCTGCTGGAAGCCTACTGGATGATGCCGGCGCACATGATTCTGTTTTCGCCCAAGGCGGGTGACGGACATCTGAACACCTGGCGTGACCGGTTCAATCACTGGCTGCGTGTCAAATATTCGCGTCGCTTGTTGTGGGTCATGCGTCGCCCGAAGCGTTCCTTGATCGTTGCGGTGGGATTGATGCTGGGTGCGGTGCTGGCGGTGAATGTCGGTCTGGTGCGGATTCAGTTCTTCGCCTTTGACCCGCTGCGACTGTTCTATGTCAACGTCGACATGCCGGCGGGCGCTCCGATCGAAGAAACCCTGGCCAACGCGCAGCGCCTTGAGGCCGCGGTGAACAAGCACCTCAAGCCAGGCGAAGCGCGCAATCTGGCCTCCTATGCGGGCGTCAAATTTTCGGATACAGAGCCGCTCTATGGGGCCTCGTACGGGCAGGTGACGGTCTCGCTGAATCCCAAGGGTGATGGCCGCGGTGTGGAGGAAATCGTCGAAGGCATGCGCGCCGATGTCGAGGCGCTGCCGACGCCGGGCAAGATCACGTTCACCATGATTTCCGGCGGGCCGCCGCTGGCCAAACCGATCAAGGCGCGGGTGCGCGGCGACGAGCCGGAGGAACTGCGCGCGGCGGCGGATGCATTGTTGAAGGTGGTGCGCGCGGTACCGGGATCAAAGAATGTGGCGGACGATGATGTACCGGGGCGCCCTGAACTGGTGCTGGCCCTGGATCGTGTCGCCCTGCGCGCGGCCGGCCTCAATGCGGCGCAGGTGGCACGGCTGGTGCGACTGCACGCCGATGGCGAAATCGTTGCGACCATGCGCGACAAGGGCGAAAAAGTTGAGCTGAGGGTGCGCGCCAGACATCGCGACGACGATACCGTGGGCGCTGATGTCACCCGCCTGCTCGATGATCCTGTGGCATTGCCGTCGGGTGGAACCACCACCTTGCGAACACTGGTGACGGAAGAAACTCGTATCGGCAAGGGTGTGATCAAACACTACAACCTGCGTCGCGCGATCACGGTGGAAGCCGATCTGGACAAGAAACTGACCGATACAGTAGCGGCCAACAAGATCATTGCGGCCGAGTGGAAAAAACTTGCAACACAGTTCCCAAGTACGGATATCGATTTCTCGGGCGAACTGGATGACATCCAGGAAAGCCTTGATGCCATGGCGTTGCTGTTCCTGATGGGCGTGGGGCTGATCTACCTGATTCTCGCCACACAATTCAGGAGCTATTTCCAGCCCATGCTGATCCTCGTCACCGTGCCGCTGGCGTTTACCGGCGTGGTTCTGGGCTTGATCGTGGCGCGCATTCCATTGTCGCTCTATACGCTCTACGGCGTGATCGCGTTGACCGGCATTGCAGTGAATTCGGCCATCGTGCTGATCTCTGCCGCCAACGAGCGCCTGGAAGGTGGCATGGGCGTGCTGCATGCCGCGGTGTATGCCGCACGACGGCGCGTGGTGCCGATCCTGATTACGTCGGTGACCACCATCGGCGGCTTGTTTTCGCTGGCTTTCGGTCTTGGCGGCTATTCCCTGTTGTGGGGACCAGTGGCGGCGTCGATTGTCTGGGGCCTCGGATTTTCAACAGTGTTGACGCTGTTTGTGATGCCTTTGTTGTACTGGATGTTCATGCGGCGCAAGGTCCGGCCTGCCGCGGTTGTCGGAGATGGATTATGAAACTGAGTATTGCCCTGGTGTCATTGAGTATTGTCCTGGCTGCATGCAGCGTACCCGAGCCGCCTCCGGCGCCACCCAAAGTGGTGCGCACACTAAAAGTCGGCGCTGGTGATACGGCGACGCTTCGCAGTTACAGCGGTGAAGTGCGCGCCCGGATTGAAACCGTGCTGGCCTTTCGCATCCCCGGCAAGATGGTCGCCCGTCTGGTCGATGTGGGTGCTCAGGTGAAGCCGGGACAGGTGTTGGCACGACTCGATGCTACCGATACTGCACTGCAGGCGATTCAGGCCGATGCGCAGCGTAGTCTGGCCGAAGCCGATGCCAAGCGTTTCCGGGATCTGAAGGCGAAGAATTTCGTCAGTCAATCGGCATTGGACGCCAGGGAAACCACGCTCAAGGCGGTATCTGCCCAGGCGGCGCTGGCAAATAATCAGAAGGCTTACACCACGCTCTCCAGCAACCGGGCCGGTGTCATCGGTCAGGTGCTGGCCGAACCCGGGCAGGTGGTGAGTGCCGGACAGGCGATATTCCGTCTGGCACCGGACGGTGACCGCGAAATTGCCATTGCCTTGCCAGAAAGTGAAGTCTCCGGCTTCAAACTTGGTCAGGTGGCCGAGGTGAGTTTCTGGGCCGCGCCCGGCAGTGCGCAAAAGCCGCTGGTCGGGCGCTTGCGCGAGGTTTCGCCGGCAGCCGATCCGGTGACCCGTACCTATGCCGCGCGAGTCAGCCTCAAGGATGCCGATCCTCTGTTGCCGCTGGGTATGAGCGCGACGGTGCGTTTCCCGACCGATGTTCCCGGAACCGTAAAACTGCGGGTACCGCTCGCCGCGATATTCCAGAAAGGCAGTCAGCCCGCCGTCTGGAAACTGAACGCCGACAACACGATAAGCCTGCAGGCGGTGACGGTGACCGAATTCAGCGACGACAGTGCGGTGGTGGGTGGCGGTCTCATCGGCGGAGAGGAAATCGTCGCCGCAGGAGTCAACCTGCTCAGCGCCGGTGAAAAGGTTCGCGTGGCAGTCACAAAATGAAGCAGATCAATCTATCGGAGTGGGCGCTCAAGCATCCGCAGATGGTGTTGTACCTGATCATCGTCTTCTTGGTCGGCGGCATCCTGGCCTTTCTGCAGTTGGGTCGTGCCGAAGATCCGGACTTTACTTTCAAGGTCATGGTGGTGCGGACATTGTGGCCGGGTGCAAGCGCCCCGCAGGTCGAGCAGCAGTTGACCGAGCGGATCGAGAAAAAGCTGAGTGAAACACCCTGGGTGGATGTGCTGCGCACCGCCTCGAAACCCGGCGAATCGCTGAGCATCGTTATCCTCAAGGACTACACACCCAAGTCCGAGGTGCCGGAAGCCTGGCGCCAGGTGCGCAAGAAACTCGACGACATTCGTCACACGCTGCCGGCCGGGGTGCAGGGACCGTTTCCGAATGACGAGTTCGGCGATGTACAGATCAAGATATTCGCTCTCACCGCCCACGACGACAAGGCGGGCTATGGCATGGGTGATTTGCGCCGCGAAGCCGATCGGCTGGCGCGCGAATTGCGCCAGGTACCCGACGTGAAGAAGATCGAACTGATCGGTGTGCAGGATGAAAAAATCTACATCGACGCCAGTCCGTCTCGACTGGCTGCCATGGGCCTGGTGCCCACTCAGGTATTCGACGCCCTGCAGCGGCAGAATGCGGTGGTGCCGGCAGGCCAGGTTGAAACCGGGACAGATCGTGTCCGGCTGCGCGTTACCGGTCCGTTCGACAGCGTAGATGCATTGCGTGAAGCCAGCTTGTCCATCGGCGGGCGGGCTTTCCGTCTGGGCGACATTGCCAGTATCACACGCGGCCTGGCCGATCCCCCGCAGCCGCGCATGCGGGTGGCGGGGCGTGAGGCTGTTGGCCTCGGCGTCGTTATGGCCAAGGGCGGCAATGTCATCGCGCTTGGTGAGAATCTGGGCCAGGCCATGGCTCGACTGGAACAGGATCTGCCGGTGGGCATCGACGTTCGTGTGGTGGCCGATCAGCCGCAGATCGTCAAGACCTCGCTCAATCTGTTCGTCAAAACCCTGGGCGAGGCGATCATCATTGTTCTTGCTGTGTCCTTCCTGAGCCTCGGCTGGCGCACCGGTACCGTGGTGGCGCTCTCGATTCCTCTGGTACTGGCGATCACCATTCTTTTGATGAAGTCCTTCGGCATCGACCTGCAGCGCATTTCGCTCGGCGCCCTGGTGATTTCCCTGGGCTTGCTGGTTGATGACGCGATCATCGCGGCGGAAATGATGGTGGTCAAAATGGAACAGGGCTGGGACCGCTTCAAGGCGGCCACCTTCGCCTACACTTCGACCGCTTTTCCGATGCTGACCGGGACGCTGATCACCGCGGCAGGTTTTACGCCCGTCGGTTTCGCCAAGTCCGCCGCCGGCGAGTACACCTTCTCGATCTTCGCCGTGGTAACCATCGCTTTATTGGTGTCATGGATCGTGGCGGTGATCTTTACCCCCTATCTGGGTTACAAGCTGCTCGATCCGGCAAAGCTGCGCGCGATCGGGGAAAAGCATGGTGGCGATATCTACGACTCGCCTTTCTATATCCGTTTCCGCGCGCTGGTGGTGTGGTGTCTGCGCCACCGCTGGCTGGTGATTCTTGCCACCATCGCAAGCTTCGCCCTGTCGCTGGTGGCGTTCAATATCGGTGTGCAGAAGCAGTTTTTTCCCAGCGCCAGCCGGCCGGAGTTGATGGTCGATATCTGGTTGCCACAAGGCGCTTCGCTGAAAGCAACCGAGCGCGAGGTCAAGCGTCTCGAGGCTTTCGTCGCAAACGATACCAATATAGAGTCATGGGCCTCCTTTATCGGCAACGGCGCGCCGCGATTCTTTCTGTCCCTGGATCAACAATTGTTTGCGGACAATTTCGGGCAAATGATGATCGTTGCCAAGGGACTGGAAGAGCGTGAAGTGGTCAAGGACAGGCTGGAGGCGGCGTTTGCTGCTCCGGACGGCGCGTGGTCGCATTTGCGGATGCGCGTGTCACGGCTGGAGAATGGACCACCGGTGGGGTATCCGGTGCAGTTCCGTATTGCGGGCGAGGAGTTGGGCGCCTTGCGCGAGGGTGCGGAGACGATCGCCGGGCTGATGCGCGCCCATCCGAATCTTCGGAATGTGAACTTCGACTGGAACGATCGCATCAAGTCCGTGCGCGTCGAAATAGACCAGCCGCGCGCGCGCGCGCTGGGTGTTTCCAGCCAGGATGTCGCGTTGACCCTTCAGGGCTGGCTGGTCGGCGCCACCGTGACCCAGTTCCGCGAGAACGATCAGTTGATTGACGTGGTCTGGCGCGCCGGTGCGAATCGAGCGGCAAAAAATTCGGGCGGAGAAGGCGCCGATCCGCGAACACTGGCCCGTCTGCCCGACCTGGATATCGTCGCCGCCAGCGGACGTCATATTCCCCTTGCCCAGGTAGCGCGGCTGGTGCCGATTCTGGAGGAAGGCCTGATCTGGAGGCGCAACCGCCTGCCGACGATTACCGTGCGGGCCGACATTGTCGGCAACATGCAGCCGCAAACGGCGTCCACCCAGATGGAGAAACAGCTGGGTCCCTTGCGGGCGAAGCTGCCGCCGGGATTCCGTATTGAGACCGGCGGCGCCGTCGAGGAATCGGCCAAGGGTGAAAGCTCGATCAAGGCAGTCATGCCGCTGATGGTGGTCGGTGTCATCACTTTGCTGATGATCCAGTTGCAGAGCATCAGTCGCACGATCATGGTGTTGCTGACCGCACCGCTGGGTCTCATCGGCGTGACGCTTGCGCTTCTGGTGTTCCAGGTGCCTTTTGGCTTTGTCGCCAATCTCGGGGTGATTGCCCTGATGGGGATGATCCTGCGTAACTCAGTGATTCTGGTCGACCAGATCGAGCAGGACGAGTCGGCGGGCAAGAGCGCCTGGGAGGCGATCGTGGGTTCAACGGTGCGTCGCTTCCGCCCGATTACACTGACGGCAGCTGCCGCCGTATTGGCGATGATCCCGCTGACGAGGCAGGTATTCTGGGGCCCGATGGCGGTCGCCATCATGGGTGGATTGATCGTTGCGACGGTACTGACCTGTCTGTTTCTGCCGGCCCTTTATGCCGCATGGTTCAAGGTCAAAGAGCCGATTGACGGCTTGTCAGAGGCGTAGAATCCTAGCTTATCCGCTGTGTCTGCATATTAGAACATGCTAATATTGAATTTCTTGGAGATATCATGAACTTCGAACAAGCCCGCTTCAACATGATCGAGCAGCAACTGCGCCCCGGGAAGGTGCTGGATCCGAACGTGCTTGACGTGCTATTCCTGGTCAAGCGCGAAGAGTTTGTTCCACCGACTCATCGCCGGCTGGCCTTTGCTGACACGAGGATTCCGTTGGGCGGTAGTCATGGCGCGCGCATGTTTGCACCTATCGTTGAAGCGCTGGCACTGCAGGCTCTTGCGATGAAAACCCACGAAAATGTCCTTGAGGTGGGTACCGGTTCCGGTTACATGGCGGCGTTGCTCGGTGCTCATTCCGATCACGTGTGGTCGGTTGAGCTTGATCCGGAACTGGCAGACGTCGCGCGCGAAAACTTGCGTCGAGCAGGTGTGAGCAACGTGGTGGTCGAAACCGGAAACGGGCTGGACGGACTGTCCGCCCACGCGCCATATGATGTGATCATGGTTTCCGGTGCGATTTCGGTGGTATCCCAAACTTTGCTCGATCAGCTCAAGCCCGGCGGGCGGCTGTTTGCATTCGAAGGAGAAACTCCGGCGATGCAGGCGGTGCTTTACTCCCGCCTGGGCAGCGAATTTCAGCGTCGGGTGGTATTCGAAACCGTGGTTGACTCGATGCGTGAAGCCGAGCTCGAATCGCAATTCGCGTTCTGAGCCGATGCAGCAGCTACTCCCGTCCCAGCTTGACGAATGGCTCAACGATGCGGAAAGGACCAAGCCGGTGCTGCTCGATGTGCGCGAGCCGTGGGAATTCGAGACCTGCCGTATTGCCGGTTCGCAGTCGATGCCGATGCGTGGCGTGCCTGCGCGGCATCAAGAACTCAGGCGCGACGCCGACATTGTTGTGATATGCCATCACGGCGCACGCAGTTTTCAGGTGGGAATGTTTCTGGAACAAATGGGTTGTACCAACGTCATCAACTTGCAAGGCGGCGTTGCCGCCTGGGCCCGGGATGTTGATCCGGCCATGCCAACGTACTAAAATAGAAAAGAACGCGGAGCTCGTATGCAAAAAGCACTTTCCCTGATAATTGCCGGCTGCTTGTCAGCCGGCGGCCTGGTCGGAGCAGCACAAGCTGCCGATCTGATGGCGGTGTATCGAGACGCCATTGCCCACGACGCCCAATTTGCCGCAGCGCGTGCAGCACTCGATGCGGGACGCGAGAAACTGCCCCAAGGGAAATCCGGCCTGATGCCCACGATCGGTTTGAGTGCGAGCAGCACCTGGAATAACTCAGATACGACGCGCCGACAGAGCGGGGCGACCGCAACCACTACCAACTACAACAGCAACGGCTGGACCTTGAGCCTCTCGCAGCCGCTGTTTCGCTGGCAGAACTGGGTGGCCTATTCACAGGCGGAACTCGCCGTGGCGCAAGCCGAAGCGCAATTCTCTCTGGCCAAGCAGGAGCTGATAGTGCGTGCCGCGCAGGCCTACTTCGATGTGTTGCTGGCGCAGGATGCCTTGGCAACCGCACAGGCACAAAAGGCCGCGATTGCGGAACAGCTCGAGTCGGCAAAGCGCAATTTCGAGGTCGGTACCGCGACGGTCACCGACAGCCATGAAGCCCAGGCGCGTTTCGACCTGACCAGCGCCCAGGAGATCGCGGCACTGAATGATCTGACGGTCAAGCAGCAGGCTTTGCGCGCGGTAATCGGCAAGGAGCCTGAAGGTCTGAAGCGACTTAAACCCGGTGTGCAGTTGATTGGCCCTCAGCCGGACGATATCAACAAGTGGGTGGAGTTGGCCGAGACTCAGAGTGCGTCGGTACGGATCTATTCTGCCGTATTTGAAATAGCCACTCGCGAAATCGAAAAGCAGCGCGCCGGGCATTACCCGACGCTCGATCTGGTGGCGTCGCGAGGGCGCAGTTCGGCCAGCAACAGCTCGACGCTGGGTGTCGGCTATGACAGCAATTCGAGTGCCATCGGCCTGCAATTGTCGATTCCGATCTTCTCGGGTGGCGTGACAGTGTCCAGGGAACGTGAAGCCATTGCTCCCAAGGAAAAGGCGCCCGCCGATCTCGAGAGCGCACGCCGTACGGCGGCGCTCAACGCACGACAGGCCTATCTGGGCGTGAATTCTGGGCTGGCTCAGGTGAAGGCTTACGAGGCAGCGCTGACCTCATCACAGTCGGCGTTGGACTCGAACAAACTGGGCTACGACGTCGGCGTGCGCATCAACATCGATGTCCTGAATGCCCAGAGCCAGCTTTACGACACCCGTCAGAAGCTGGCCAAGGCCCGGCTGGATACCTTGGGTGCATTGCTCAAGCTCAAGGCAGCCGCCGGTGGCCTGGCCGAAGAAGACGTCGCGGCGATCAACGCCCTGCTGGACTGACCATCTCCATGGTGCGCGCTGTCGCACCACGATGACGCTGGGCAAAGCTTCGTCCTGCGGCAGCCATGTACTGACGGCCGTTTGTGTCAGTCAGCAAAGCATTGACCTGATTTACCAGATCGTCGGCATCGCGAATCGTTCGCGCGGCGCCGCATGCGACGGCTTCCCGCGCGGCTTCGGCAAAATTCCGGGTTGATGGGCCAATCAGAATAGGTGCGCCGCAGGCGGCCGCCTCGATCAAATTCTGGCTGCCGAAATCGAGCAAACTGCCGCCGATGAAGGCGAGATCGGCGCAGGCATACCAGGCAAACATCTCTCCCATGCTGTCACCAATCAGCACGTCGGTACTCGCTGAAATCACTGTGTTCTCGCTGCGCCTTTGTACCCTGAAGTCTTGCGCTGCCGCGATCCGCCCGACCTCGTCAAAGCGCTGTGGATGGCGCGGTACGATGATCAGCAACGCCGCCGTACTGTTGCTGTCCTGCAGCGGGACGCTTTGCGCAATTTTTGCGCGGTGCTGCCTCCATGCATCCAGAATCAGGGCTTCTTCGCCCTCGCGTGTACTGGCGGCGAGCCACACGGCCCTCTCTCCAATTTGAGCACGAAGGATGCCTCCCAATTGGACTTGATCGGCGGGTGCGGCAATGTCGAATTTCACATTGCCGGTAACGACAATATTATTTGCGCCGAGCGCCTCGAACCGGGATGCATCGTCATTTGACTGAGCACCAATGGCGGTCAGGCCTTGCAGTGCGTCGCGTGTCAGCGCAGAAAACCGGGCATAGCGTCGAGCCGAGCGTGCTGACAGGCGCGCATTGACCAGCCACAGCGGCACCTTAGTCTCGCTGCAGGCGGCGATCAGGTTTGGCCACAGTTCAGTTTCGAGAATCAGTCCCAGGCTGGGTCGGTAGTGGCTGAGAAAGCGCCTCATCGCCCGCGGCGTATCGTAGGGCAGGTAGATGCGCTCGACGGTGTCGCCAAACAAGGCTTCAGAGGTGGCGCGCCCGGTTGGTGTCATGTGGGTAAACAGAATTCGATGTCCGGGGAAGTATTTCCTTAACGCAGTCAGTAAAGGTTGCGCGGCGCGGGTTTCGCCGACAGATACGGCGTGTAGCCAGAGTGTCGGTACGTGCAATTGCTCACGAGTGGGTTCCGGATAGCGGGCGAAGCGCTCGTTCCAGTGCTGCAGATACTCGGGCTGTTTGCGGGAACGCCAAAGCAGATGCAATACCGCCCAGGGCAGCAGGGCGAAAACGAGCACGGTATAGGCGAATCTGGCCATCAGAGAAGCGCCGTCGCTGTAGTGAGAACGTCATCGACGCGAGGCGGGTGTCCGCGCGTGCCGAGGTTGAAAGCGGGTGTCTGTGCCAGAACCCCGGTGAGCGCCGAATCGGAAGCGGAAAACAAGGCCAGTGTGGGCCGACCCAGTGCCGCGGCCAGATGGACCAGCCCGGTATCGACCCCGATCACGATGCGGGCGGCGGCAAGTTGTTGAGCGAGTTCCGTCAGGCTCAGCATTGGCAAAGCGATCGCGCCGGGAATTGCCTGCGCGATCCGCTCCGCACGCTGGTGCTCGGCGGCACTCCCGGCTGGCAACAAGCATGTAAGCCCTTTCTGATGCAAGGCCCGACCGACATCAATCCAGTGCTCCTCAGGCCACAACTTGTCGTCGCGCGACGTGGCGGTCAACAACACGGCATTCGAGTCGCCAGAACTCGACGCCGGCGTGCTCTGCACACTTGGGATTCCGTTTCGCGGCCAGCTAGCGGTGATTCCGTAGTCCGGTGCGGGCAAAAGGGTATAGCTTGATGCAGCGGCGGCCAGGCGGCGATTGCGCTCGACCGCGTGCAGTTCTTTCGAAACCTCGAATGTGGCATCGTAGAGGTGCGCCGCGATAGGTTCGCGCGCCGATGAGGCAGCGTAGCCGCAGCGTCTGCCGCGAGCCATGCGAGTGATCAGCGCGCTTTTGAGCAGACCTTGCGTGTCGATCACCAGTTCATAGTGTTCCGTTCGCAGCGTTCGCCTGAAAGAGCCAAATTCAGCCCAAGTTGCAGGACTCAAGAGTGAGCGCCGCCAACGCCGGATCGCCATCGGAATGACGCGGCGCACGTCCGGATGCAATCGGGGAATTTCTGCGAAATTTTCCTCCACCACCCAGTCTATCTTCGCTTCAGGATAGTGTCTGTGCAGGTCGGTGACGACTGGCAGGTTGTGCACCACGTCGCCGAGAGAGGATGTTTTGACGAGAAGAATGCGCATCGATAGGAGCGGGAGGGCGCCTTGCGCCGTAAAATGCATCTCGCCTGCAATTATATCCGCCACCGGCCAGACCACCGTATGCCCTTATCCGCTGTCCTGATCACCAAAAACGCCGCTGGCCAGCTTGGCGATTGCCTCGCAAGCTTGAAATTCTGCGACGAAATTCTGGTGGTTGATTCGGGTAGCGAAGACGATACGGCGGTGATTGCTGAGCGCTGCGGCGCCCGTGTCATACAGGCGAACTGGCGCGGCTTCGGTCCCCAGAAGCAATTCGCCGTCGAGCAGGCCCGCCATGACTGGGTGCTCTGTGTCGACGCCGATGAGCGGGTGAGTGAACGCCTGCGTGAGAGCATAGTGGCGTTGGCTGGAGCCGTCTCGCCAGCGCCGAGTTTTGTGGCTTATCGTTTCGCCCGCTGCAATCGTTTCATGGGACGCTACCTGAAGCACGGCGAAGGCTACCCGGACTGGAGTCTGCGCCTCTTCGACCGCCGCGCCGCGCGCTGGTCCGACGATCCGGTGCACGAGCGCGTCATCGCCAGCGGTGAAATCGGCACGCTACCTGGTGATTTGCTGCATGAATCGGCTGAGTCTCTGGAAAGCTATCTGGCCAAGCAAAATCGCTACAGCAGCCTGGCCGCAGAGGAGGCGTTGGCACATGGAAAGCGGGCGACTGTCTGGCATTTGCTGCTCTCACCCTCCTTGCGCTTCTTCAAGTTTTACTTCCTGCGTCTGGGCCTGCTCGATGGCCTTCCGGGGCTGGTGCACATCCTTGTCGGCTGCACGGCCAGCTTCGCCAAGTATGCGAAAATGTTGGCTTTTCAGCGAAACAACCCATGAAAGTACTGCTTACCGGCGCTGCCGGATTTATCGGCATGCACGTCTGCGAGCGCCTGCTGGCGCGTGGTGACGAAGTTGTCGGCGTCGACAACCTCAACGACTATTACGACGTCGCTCTGAAGGAAGCGCGCCTGGCGCGCCTTGCGCCGAACCCGCGCTTCAAGCTCTCACGGCTTGATATTGCTGATCGCGATGGCATGGCTGACTTGTTTGCCAAGGAACGCCCGCAGCGTGTGATCAATCTCGCCGCACAGGCCGGTGTGCGCTATTCGCTGCAGAACCCGCACGCCTACGTCGACAGCAATGTGGTCGGCTTCGTCAATATTCTTGAAGGTTGTCGCCACACTGGTGTCGAGCACTTTGTCTACGCCAGCAGTTCCAGCATTTATGGCGGCAACGAGCGGATGCCGTTTTCCGAACACGACAATGTTGATCATCCGGTCAGCCTGTATGCGGAGACCAAGAAGGCCAACGAACTGATGGCGCATACCTACAGCCATTTGTTCAATCTGCCGACCACCGGCCTGCGCTTCTTTACCGTGTATGGTCCATGGGGCCGACCCGACATGGCCTTGTTCCTGTTTGCCAAGGCCATTCTCGAAGACCGTCCCATCGATGTCTTCAATCACGGCAAGATGCGGCGCGACTTCACCTATATCGATGACATCGCCGAGGGCGTGATCCGGGTCCTGGACCGTCCGCCGCAGCCCACTCCCGATTTTGACAAGCAGACGCCCGATCCGGCCACCAGTTGGGCGCCGTATCGCGTGTTCAATATTGGCAATCACCAGCCGGTCGAGCTGATGGCCTACATTGAGGCACTGGAACAAGCCCTGGGCAAGACCGCAACGAAGAATTTCCTGCCGCTGCAGGATGGCGATGTGCCGGCGACACACGCCGATACCACCGAGTTGAATCGCATCACCGGTTTCTCTCCCGCGACATCGGTGGTCGACGGCGTACAACGTTTCGTCGAATGGTATCGGAGTTACATGAATGCCTGATTCTCGGGCGTTCCCTGCGGTTTCAGGCAGGGTTTCCCCGGGTAATTTTTGGTGGCGCATCTTTGCCTTGTTTTTGGCTCTGTTTGCTACAGCGGCGTCCTCACTGGTGTTGGCCGCAGAGGAGGCAACACCGCCCCTGCTTCTGGCCGGGCGCTATCGCGGCGATATCGATGTCTCGCACTATTGGGTCAGCGAAAAATTCGACGGGGTGCGCGCCAGTTGGGATGGCAAGCACCTTCGGTTTCGCAGCGGCAACCCGGTACCCGCTCCAAAGTGGTTTCTCGACGCCTTGCCCGATCAGTTACTGGATGGCGAGCTTTGGCTCGGCCGCGGCACTTTCGATCAGCTCTCGGCCATCGTTCGGCGCAAGGAGGCCGTCGACGCCGAGTGGCGCCGCGTGCGCTATATGATTTTTGAATTGCCCGATGCGCCAGGCAGCTTCACCGACCGCGTAGAACGGATCAAGATTATTGTCTCTGCGGTGAATCTGCCCTGGCTCCAAGCCGTTCCCCAATTCCGCATGCCCGATGCGGCGACACTCGAGAAAAAGCTGCGCAATATCGTCCGCAGCGGCGGCGAAGGGCTCATGCTCCACCGCGACGATGCCGCCTACGAATCCGGCCGCTCCGGAGTTTTGCTCAAAGTCACTCCCTGGCTCGATGCGGAGGCGACCGTTGTTGCCCATTTGACCGGTAAAGGCAAGTACGCCGGCATGCTGGGTGCATTGCAAATGGAGATGCCGGACGGTCGCCGTTTTGCCTTGGGCAGCGGCCTGACCGACGCCTTGCGTCGTAACCCGCCACCGGTCGGTACCCGGATTACCTATCGCTATCGTGAACTCACGAAAAATGGCATGCCGCGCTTTCCGAGGTATTTGCGGGTGCGCGACAGACTTTGATGCCGCTGATCCAGTCGCGTCAAGGGATTCGGCGAGGATCGGATCAGACCACCAGAAAGTCATTCGCCCACCGTGCAGGCGCCGACTTTCTGGTCATTGCCGCTCCGATCTCGATGGAATATCAATCCAATATTTGGCTTGATCATGCTAATATTCGAACATGTCAGTCGCCACCGCCATTTTTTCGGACAGCCAGTCACGCGTCTATCGATGGGTGTTTGGTCAGCCCGATCGAAGTTATCACCTCAGCGAATTGCGCCGCCTTACCGGTTTGGGCAGCGCTTCTCTGCAACGGGAGCTAAACCGGTTGGCTGGGGCGGGCTTGGTGCGTACTGAAAGAGTCGGCAACTTGCGCCGTTTTCAAGCAAACCCGCAAAGTCCGGTATACGGCGAGTTGGTAGGCCTGACATGCAAAACACTAGGGTTCGAGCCCGTTTTGCGCGAAGCGCTGCTGTCCTTGATACCCGATCTGAAAGCGGCATGGGTTTATGGCTCAGTGGCAAAACAGACCGACACCGCGCAAAGCGACATTGACGTTATGCTGATCGGCGAGAACCTGCTGCTGGGTAGGGTCCTCGAAATGCTCGTGCCGCTTGAAGCGCAACTGGGACGAAAAATCAACCCGACCTGCTATACGCTTGCCGATTTTGAGCGACGTCGCGCCGAACCGGATTCGTTCGTCAATCGCGTCTTGGCGCAGCCCATTCTGCCATTGATCGGAGAGGCCAATGAGCCTGCCCGCGCTGGATAACCTGGTGCGCTTCGGCCAACTCAAAGCCGAGCCGCGCAACGAGGTGGAGGTCAGGCGGATGCTGGCGATGGCGCGAATCCGTCTTGACGATGCGCAACTGGCGAGCCTCTCCGCGCAGGGTCGCTTCACCAGTGCCTACAATGCTGCTCATGCCGCAGCCTTGGCTGTCCTACGCTGGCATGGTTATCGCAGCGAAAACCGCTACGCGGTATTTCAGTGCCTCACGCATACGCTCAACTGGTCTGCGCCCCGCTGGCGAGTGCTGGATGTGGCTCACCAGAAACGGAATCTGGCAGAGTACGAGGGTTTTCTGGACGTGGAAGAATCCATTATTGCGGAGCTGTGTGTCTCGGTGGCCGACCTGATCGCCGATGCGGCGAAACTGGTCGAATAATGCGGTACAACAAACCATGACCTACCATCAAGACATCACTTTCGCCATTATGGGTATCGAGCCCGCCATAGACCTGCGCGGAATTGCCAGCACCGACTTTGTTAGCTTGGAAACTCGGGCGATGAAGAACTTTTCGCCGCGGGCTTTCGTGACCGACGGCGTGAGCCGCTTATTCGAATGGTATCGGAGTTACATGAATGCCTGATTCGCAGATAGTCCCTGTAGTGCTCAGCGGCGGTTCCGGCACGCGCCTGTGGCCCGTGTCGCGCGAACAGCACCCGAAGCAGCTGCAACCACTGTTGGGCGACGAGAGCCTGCTGCAAAACACCCTGCGCCGGCTAGAGGGCTTGTCGCTAGGCGCCCCCATTATTGTCAGCAATCACGAATACCGTTTTATTACGGCAGAGCAGTTGCGCCAGCTTGGCCTGCCTGGCTGGACTTTGCTACTGGAGCCTGCCGGTCGCAATACCGCGCCGGCGCTGACCGCAGCGGCGCTATACGCGACGCGCGATGGTGCCGATCCGGTGTTGCTGGCAACGCCGGCAGATCACCATGTGCGCGATACCCAGGCTTTTCGTGCTGCCCTGTTGCGGGGTCTGCCGGAAGCAGTAAATGGCGCGGTGGTGACCTTCGGCATCGTTCCGGACAGCCCCGAGACCGGCTATGGCTACATAGAGGTAAAAGTCGGCGCTGGTAGTACGGTAGCCGAGGCATCGATGGAACTTGTGGCCTTCCGTGAAAAGCCGGATGCGGCGACGGCGGAGGCCTATGTGGGGGGCGGCCGACACTTCTGGAATAGCGGCATCTTCATGCTGCGCGCCTCGACGTGGCTCAATGCCATTGGACACTTCGCGCCGGGTATTCTTTCCGCATGCCAGGCGGCGGTAGATGCGGCGCATGACGATGGCGATTTCGTTCGGCTCGATGCCGCCGCCTTCGCGGCGTCTCCGGCCGATTCGATTGACTATGCCGTGATGGAGAAGCTTGCCGCGGCAAGCAAGCTGGGCATTCCCAGCCGCGTGGTCCCGCTCGATGTCGGTTGGTCGGATGTCGGCGCCTGGGACGCGCTGTGGCAGACCATTGACCGCGATACTGATGACAATGCAGTGAGGGGCGATGTCTGGCTGGAGGATTCGCACGGCAATCTGGTGATTGCCGAACACGGACTGGTCGCCTGCATCGGCTGCGAGGACATGGTGGTGGTGGAAACGGCGGACGCGGTGCTGATTGCACCCAAGGCGCGCACTCAGGAGGTCAAGACCATTGTTGCCCGCCTCAAGGCCGCCGGGCGCAGCGAAGTCGACCTGCATCGCAAGGTGCATCGGCCATGGGGCTGGTACGACGGCATCGACAGCGGGGAACGCTTTTTGGTGAAACGCATCGTCGTGAATCCCGGCGCCACGCTGTCCTTGCAAATGCATCATCATCGTGCCGAGCACTGGGTGGTGGTGCGCGGCACCGCCAAGGTCACCCGCGGCGGTGAAATTATTCTGCTCGGCGAGAACGAATCGACCTACATTCCACTGGGCGTGAAGCACCGGTTGGAGAATCCCGGCCAGATCCCGCTCGAGATCATCGAGGTGCAATCGGGCAGCTATCTCGGAGAAGATGACATCGTGCGCTTTGAAGACAACTACGGACGCAAGCAATGACAACAAAAATCGCTTTGATCACCGGTGTTACCGGCCAGGACGGTGCATATCTCGCCGAATTCCTACTCGACAAGGGCTACGAGGTGCATGGCATCAAACGCCGTACATCGCTGTTCAATACCGACCGCATCGATCACCTGTACCAGGATCCGCATGTGGCCAACCGTCGCTTCACCCTGCATCACGGCGACATGACCGACAGTTCAAGCCTGGTGCGTATCATCCAGCAGGTGCAGCCCGACGAAATCTACAACCTTGCTGCGCAAAGCCATGTTGCGGTCAGTTTCGAAGAGCCAGAGTACACGGCCAACTCTGACGCACTGGGTGCCCTGCGCATCCTCGAGGCGATGCGCATCTTAGGCATGGAGAAAAAAACCCGCTTCTATCAGGCCAGCACGTCCGAACTGTTCGGTCTGGTACAGGAAACGCCGCAGAAGGAGACCACACCCTTCTATCCGCGCAGTCCCTACGCGGTGGCCAAGCTCTATGCCTACTGGATCACGGTGAACTATCGCGAGGCCTATGGCATGTATGCCTGCAACGGTATCCTGTTCAACCACGAATCGCCAATCCGCGGCGAAACTTTCGTCACACGCAAGATCACCCGCGCCCTGGCACGCATCAAACTCGGCCTGCAAGACTGCCTGTTTCTCGGCAATCTGGATTCGAAGCGCGATTGGGGTCACGCCCGCGACTACATCGAGATGCAATGGCTGATGCTGCAGCAGGAGCAGCCAGAGGATTATGTAATCGCCACCGGTGTGCAATACAGCGTTCGCGATTTTGTCGATGCCGCCGCTGCTGAAATCGGCATTGCCGTGGAGTGGCGTGGCGATGGTGTTGATGAAAAAGGCTATGACGGACAGGGCAACTGTATCGTCCAGGTCGACCCGCGCTATTTCCGACCCACGGAAGTCGAAACCCTGCTTGGCGACGCGACCAAGGCCCGTGAGAAGCTGGGCTGGACACCCCGGATAACGTTTGCCGAACTCGTTGCCGAGATGGTCCGCGAGGATCTCAAGGCAGCCGAACGCGACGAATTGGTCAAGAAGCACGGCTTCAAGGCCTTTGATCGCAACGAGTAGTTGCAATGGGAAAGGACGTGCGCATTTATGTGGCGGGCCATCGCGGCATGGTCGGTTCCGCGCTGGTTCGCCGGCTCGAGCAAAGTGGGTACGCGAACATTCTCACCCGTACTCATGCGGAACTTGATCTGCTGAATCAAGCGGCTACAGAGAGTTTCCTGAAGCTTGAAAAGCCCGACTTCATCTTCATGGCGGCGGCCAAGGTGGGCGGTATCCATGCCAATAACAGTTTGCGCGCCGACTTCATCTATCAAAACCTGATGGTCGAAGCCAATTTGATTCACGGTGCCCAACAGGCGGGTATTCAGCGCCTGTGTTTTCTCGGCTCGAGCTGCATTTATCCGCGCGACTGCCCACAACCGATCAAGGAAGACTACCTGCTCACCGGTCCGTTGGAGCCGACCAATGAACCCTACGCAATCGCCAAGATCGCCGGTATCAAGCTTTGCGAGAGTTACAACCGGCAGTACGGTAGCCAGTATTTTTCGGTCATGCCGACCAATCTCTACGGTCCCAACGATAACTACGATCTAGCCAACAGTCACGTGCTGCCAGCACTGATTCGCAAGACGCACGAAGCCAAGCAGCGCGGAGACAGCGAACTCGTGGTGTGGGGCAGCGGCAAGCCGCGGCGAGAGCTTCTCTATGTCGACGATCTGGCGGATGCCTGCGTCTTCCTCATGGAGCAGGGTGTGACAGAGGGGATCTACAACATCGGTGCCGGTGAAGGTGTCACCATGCGCGAGCTGGTCGACACGGTCATGTCCGTTGTCGGCTTGTCCGG
>JAIPCS010000043.1 GCA_021738105.1 Sulfuritalea sp. | reverse complement strand
GCAGTGGTGAAGACGCAGCCTGGCTTCAGATATCCGGTGGCCAGCGAGTATTACGGCTTGCCGGAGTAGTCACTGCAGGGCTTGGCGGCTATTTCCTCTCCTTGTGGTTGCTCGGATTTCGATTGAAAGATTTCCGTCGCAACTCAGACTGATCATTCACCGCGCGCGGCACCTTCCCGACGAGGATCGACGGCGCTCAGCCATTTGTCATCCGAACGAACAATCATATGCAGTCCGCTCGTCATATCATCGCGCTTGATAGTATGGCCGCGACGCGCCAGTTCCAACGCCAGCCCATCGGCAGCAACACCGCGCTCGATTTCCGTGGCTCCATTGCGGTTTCCGACATGTAATTGGGCGACCGCTCTCGCAGGATCGTAATTGCCATCCAGCAGAGCTATCAACGTACGAGCAACGTAATTGATGATACGGCTGCCGCCGGGTGAACCCAATACAGCGTAGAGCCTTCCGTCGGCATCAAAAACCAGGGTGGGGGACATCGACGACAACGGCCGCTTCCCGGGTTGCAGACGATTCGCGACAGGCCTACCGTCGCGCTCCGCTACAAAGGAAAAATCCGTGAGTTGATTGTTGAGCAGGAAACCACCTACCTGGATGCGACTCCCGAATGCGCTTTCGACAGAACTGGTCAGTGCCACCGCATTGCCTTCCTGATCGACAATCGACATATGTGTTGTGGATGGAAGTTCCGGAGCATTGTCGTCGGCTAGCGCTTGACGAGTGGGCAGTTCTCCTGGCTGGACAACACCCATACTCCGTTCAGGATTGATCAGTCGGGCTCGCTGCTCCAGATACCTCGGATCCAGAAGCTCGCGCTGGGGAACCGGAACAAAGTCCGGATCAGCGAGATAGCGTGCCCGATCGGCATACGTTAGACGCCCGGCTTCCGCAAACAAATGCGCAGAAGCCGGCGTGGCCGGGTCCCCTGAAGGAAGCCTGGAGTGCTCCATTAGACCGAGTAGTTGAATCACGCTGATGCCTCCGGAAGATGGGGGCGGCATACCGCATATGCGCCATTGACGGTAGGGACCACAAACGGCCTGCCGTTGTCTGGGCTGGTAGTCGAACAAATCCTTGGTGGTCATCGCACCGCCACGCTGCCCGACTTCCGTAACAATTCGATTTGCCAGATCACCTTGGTGTATTGCTGCTGCACCCTCCTCCGCAATTTTGCGCAAACTGGTCGCGAATTCAGGATTGCGCAGCACCTCGCCGACCGCTTTGGCTTCTCCATCGGCTTGATAGTACAGTGCATGCGCAGCGGCATTTCTGCGCAGGAATTTGTCCTTGGCCAGTAGCCGGTGCAGCCTCGGTGATATGACAAAGCCGTTCATGGCGAGACGAATGGCGGGGCGAGTAAGGCGCTCCCAGCGCAACTTTCCGTGCCGACGATGGACTAATTCAAACATCGCGACAAGGCCCGGGACTCCCACCGACTTTCCTGTCGCCACTACCTCGTAAAAACCGTTGAGGCTGCCGTCGGGTCGCCGTGCAAAGTCGGCGCTGGCGCTACGGGGTGCTGTTTCCCGGCCATCCCAGGCAGTTACCTTGCTGTGCTTCGCGTCCCAATGCAGCAGGAATCCGCCGCCGCCCATGCCTGAAGATTGCGGTTCGACGAGATTGAGTACCCACTGCGCCGCAATTGCCGCATCGGTCGCATTTCCACCTAACAGCAACATCTCTGCGGCCGCATCGGTCGCGTAGGCATTGGCGGTTACCGCCATGAAACCCGAACTGCTCGGTGCCTTTCGGTTCAGAAAGCCGCTGGCGGCTTCCGGCTGTTCGGCTTGCGCCAAAGCGGCGCCAGCATCCGCCATTGCCAGAAACGCCAAGAAAAAACGGGCAGCCCACCGGCCGCCCGTTCGCAGTGCTGAAGAGCTGGAGATCACACGACCAGCGGCAAGATCAGCAGGGCAACAATGTTGATGATTTTAATCAGCGGATTAACCGCCGGACCCGCCGTATCCTTGTAGGGATCACCGACAGTATCGCCAGTCACTGCAGCCTTGTGTGCCTCTGAACCCTTACCGCCGAAGTTGCCGTCTTCGATGTATTTCTTGGCGTTGTCCCAGCACCCACCACCGGTAGTCATAGAGATGGCGACAAAGATACCCGTCACGATAGTACCCATCAGTACGCCACCCAAAGCACGCACACCGGCACCGACTCCGTCTACCGGGGCCATCAGCAGATTCATGGCGACCGCTACAACAACTGGTACCAGCACGGGCAACAGCGAAGGGATCATCATTTCCTTGATGGCGGCCTTGGTCAGCATATCGACGCAGGTGCCGTACTCCGGCTTGCCGGTGCCTTCCATGATGCCCGCAATCTCCTTGAACTGACGGCGCACTTCAACCACCACCGCTCCGGCCGCCCGACCGACCGCTTCCATCCCCATTGCAGCAAAGAGGTAAGGCACCATGCCGCCAACGAACAGGCCGATGATGACAGCCGGATCCGATAGATCAAAAGCAAACTTGACGCCCGGCTTGAGCGATTCCAGCCCGTGGGTAAAGTCGGCGAACAGCACCAGCGCGGCAAGGCCGGCGGAACCGATGGCATAGCCCTTGGTGACCGCCTTGGTGGTGTTGCCCACGGCGTCCAACGGATCGGTAATTCCGCGCACGGAGTCAGGCAATTCGGCCATTTCAGCAATGCCGCCTGCGTTGTCGGTAATCGGACCGTAGGCATCCAGTGCAACCACAATACCGGCCATTGAAAGCATGGATGTCGCGGCAATCGCGATGCCGTACAAACCGCCCAGCGTATAAGAAGCCCAAATGGCGGCGCAAACCGAAAGTACGGGCCAAGCGGTTGACTTCATCGAGACACCCAAACCGGCGATGATATTGGTGCCGTGACCGGTGGTCGAAGCTTCCGCCACGTGCTGCACGGGCTTAAATTCGGTACCCGTATAGTACTCGGTGATATAAACCATCAATCCGGTCAATACCAGACCGATGACAGCGGCGCCATAAAGTCGCAATTGCGTACCGCCAGCGATACCCAACACAGTATCGAGCAAGTGATCGTCGATCAACCATGTTGTCATCGGGTAGAAAGCGATCAGCGCGAGCACACCCGCCACGATCAAGCCGCGATACAACGCGTTCATGATCTTGGCACCCGGGGAGGTCTTGACAAACATCACGCCGATTATCGACGCGATAATCGAAAAACCGCCAAGAGCCAGGGGATAGATAACCGCTTGTTCGGCAAAGACCGGATTCACTTTCAGCAGTAGCGCACCCAACAACATCGTCGCCACGGTTGTTACTGCATAGGTTTCGAACAGGTCGGCCGCCATACCCGCGCAGTCGCCCACGTTGTCTCCCACGTTGTCTGCGATCACAGCGGGATTGCGCGGGTCATCTTCAGGAATGCCAGCTTCAACCTTGCCCACCAAGTCGGCGCCGACGTCCGCACCTTTGGTGAAGATGCCACCGCCAAGACGGGCAAAGATCGAAATCAGCGAGGAACCGAAACCAAGACCAATCAGAGGATGAATGATGCTTTCCATCTCGGCGCCAGCACCCCCCATCATTTTCAGCACAGAGTAGTACCCAGCAACACCGAGCAGTCCCAGACCGACAACCAGCATGCCGGTGATGGCTCCGCCCTTGAAGGCCACATTCAGGGCTTCATTGATGCCGACGCGGGCCGCTTCTGCGGTACGCACGTTGGCCCGCACCGAAACGTTCATGCCGATGTAACCCGCCGCGCCTGACAGCACTGCGCCCAGTACGAAACCAATGGCAGTTTTTGCGCCGAGGAAAATCAAGATGACCACAGCGAGAACCGCACCGACGATTCCGATCGTAGTGTATTGGCGATTGAGGTAGGCTTGAGCACCTTCCTGAATGGCGGCCGCTATTTGCTTCATGCGGTCATTGCCCGCCGGCTGCGACAAAATCCACTGGCTCATAATCCAGCCGTAGGCGATTGCCGCCACGGCACAGACCAGCGCAAAAATCAGTCCTGCTGACATAAAACCCCCTGAGTATTGATGAACTTAACAGGTAATTTTATCACGCCACACGCGACTAACAGAAACATATAGGACAACTTTTATTGTTCAAACCTTGATGATTTTCAAAGTGATATCGTCCAGATTCATGTACGGGTTTATCAATTACCCAGCCACATCTCATTGGCAAGCAAGGATGCCAAGGTAGAAAACCGGTTGATGGAGATATCCGCTTGATGGATGCCTGTCGATCAAAATGCCGAATATAGTAGCTATCGATGTATCGAGTGTCGGCCGGACGAATTGCGAAAACAAGGATGCGCTATCTGCATTCAGGACAGTCAATCAAACTTGATTAACCGAAAGGAATACCAGATCATGCCGCATGGGAAAGTCCTCGTAGCTCAGGGTGGTGGCCCCACCGCCGTCATCAACCAGTCAATGGCGGGCGTCGTCCTGGAAGCCCGCAAGTTCCGCAATGTCGAGTTGGTATACGGCGCTTATCACGGAGTATCAGGAATCATCGGTGAAGAGTTTCTGGATCTCACTCAGGAAACCAGCCATAACATCGAGATGGTTGCCAATACACCTTCCTCGGCGCTCGGTTCGACCCGGGATAAACCTGACCTGAAGTATTGCCAGGAAATTTTCAAGGTTCTGAAAGCACATGGTATTGGCTATTTTTTCTACATTGGCGGCAATGACTCGTCAGACACGGTGCGCATCGTCAGTGAGGAAGCACGTCGAGCGAACTACTCTTTACGTTGTATTCATATCCCCAAAACCATAGACAACGATCTGGTTGGCAACGACCACACACCGGGGTTCCCGTCAGCGGCACGCTTTGTTGCACAGGCCTTCATGGGAGCGAATCTGGACAACACGGCGCTCACAGGGGTTTACCTCGCGGTGGTCATGGGGCGCCATGCAGGTTTTCTGACGGCTGCGTCAGCACTCGGCAAAAAATTTCCCGATGATGGCCCTCATTTGATTTATCTACCGGAGCGCACCTTCAGCGTTGATAAATTCCTCTCCGATGTCAAAACGACATACGAAAAATACGGCCGCTGCGTGATTGCCGCTTCGGAAGGAATTCACGACAGCAAGGGCTTGCCCATCATCTCCCAGCTGACGTCCCACATTGAGCGGGACGCCCATGGCAATATTCAACTCTCAGGCACAGGAGCCTTGGCCGATCTATTGTGTGACGAGATCAAAAGCAAGCTCGGCATAAAGCGCGTACGCGGCGATACATTTGGCTACCTGCAACGCTCCTTCATGGGTTGCGTATCGGATGTCGATCAGCGCGAAGCCCGAGAAGTTGGCGAAAAAGCCGTTCAATATGCGATGTGGGGGGATTGCGACGGCTCGGTGGCGATCAAGCGTACCGGGTTCTACTCAGTCGACTATCAGTTGGTTCCACTCGATACGGTTGCCGGAAAAACCCGAGTCATGGAAGACGAATTCATAGCCGAAAACGGTACCGACGTTACCGACGCTTTCCGCCTGTATCTGCGTCCATTGCTCGGATCAGGCATGCCCGACGCCTACCGCTTGCGTCTCAACAAGGTTGAAAAAATCCTGAACCCTGCAACCTAGACAGCTCGCTCGGAAACATCAGGGCATTGACGGAATTATTCGGTAACCGTCAGTCTCCGAAGCTGATTCCGACGTCCCTGCCTGTCTGAAGGGTGTCGCAGTCCAGGGGGACACCTTTCATGCGCCCCGCCACTTCCTCCAACGCGACATAGCTCACGTTGGGAAAAGCCAAAGCCACCATTACGCCGGACTGCCCTTCTTCCAGCGCCCGGACAGCTGCACTGCCAAAGCGCATTGCAGCCAAGCGATCGAACGATGTTGGGCTACCACCGCGCAGCAGATGGCCTAGTACAACGACACGTACATCCTTGCCGGTTTTTTCCCCCAGAACATGCGCGATCCGTTCACCAATCCCTCCCAAGCGTTCTGCATGACCAATCTCGGCCGGTGCGAGAACTTCCCGATGACCGTGAATAGGCTCCGCACCTTCTGCAACCACGATGATCGAATACATACGCCCTTCGCTATCCCGGCTACGAATCTTGGCCGCCACCCTGTCCAAATCAAAAGGAATCTCGGGAATCAAGATCGCGTGGGCGCCACCGGCAATTCCGCTGTGGAGCGCAATCCATCCGGCGTAGCGACCCATAACTTCGACTACCATCACTCGATGATGACTTTCGGCTGTACTGTGCAGCCTGTCCAGACATTCAGTAGCAAAACCCACCGCCGTATCGAAGCCGAAGGTAGTGAACGTCTTATCCAGATCGTTGTCGATTGTCTTGGGTACGCCAACGACACGAAGGCCCTTTTTATGCAAGGCATTGGCGATGGTAAGCGAACCATCACCACCGATGGATACGAGCGCGTCAAGCTCCTTCAAGGCGAAATATTCCAGAATCTCGCCTGATCGATCCGTATCCCTCATTGTCCCGTCGGGCATCTGCACCGGAAAGTGCAGAGGATCGCCTTTATTCGTACTGCCCAGAATTGTTCCACCCAGAGGTCCAATTCCACGCACGATTTCTCGGGTGAGCCGAAAAACACCGCCCTCGGAATAGCGTTCGCGAAATAGTATGCCGTTGAAGCCATCGCGAATTCCGTAGCATTCCCAACCACGATTCGCTGCGGCGATGACCACTGACCGTATCACAGCGTTCAGCCCTGGCGCGTCTCCACCACCAGTGCAGATAGCAATTCGTCGTATTTGACTGGACATGGAACCCCCGGATGTGTGGACCCGTCTTGTCTCTCTAGCTCAACGCGGCAAATACCGAGCTGGTAATCGCTTCCAGTGAACCGACCCCGGATACTCTTCGGTGCTTCGGTGCGCCAGCAATTCCCGATTCGGACCATTTGGAGTAGAAATCAATGAGAGGCTTGGTCTGGCTGTGATAGACGGAGAGCCGCTTCCTGACCGTCTCTTCCTTATCGTCATCACGCTGAATCAACGGCTCGCCCGTAACATCATCCTTGCCTTCAATCTTGGGAGGATTGAACACAACGTGATACGTTCGCCCGGAACCAAGATGCACACGACGGCCACTCATACGCTTGATGATTTCATCATCGCCTACGTCGATTTCCAGAACATAGTCCAGTTCAACGCCTTGGGTGCGCAAGGCTTCTGCCTGTGGAATGGTTCGCGGAAATCCGTCAAACAGAAAGCCCTTGGCACAATCGGGTTGTTTCAGACGCTCGGCAATTAGACCGAGAATGATGTCGTCCGAAACCAGGCCACCAGCATCCATCACTTTTTTCGCTTCCAGACCCATGGGGGTGCCAGCCTTAACCGCTGCACGCAACATGTCGCCGGTGGATATCTGCGGAATCCCGTATTTCTTGGTAATAAAAGCTGCCTGAGTACCTTTCCCGGCACCGGGTCCCCCTAACAGAATCAATTTCATATCTACCCCCCCAAATAAAGCTTATCTAGATGATTTAATGAAGTTTTATAAATTTTTTGTCTAGCAAAACTTACTCCGAATCCCCCTTGGCGTCAAATAGTCGGCGCACAGTTTCCAGATCTTCAGGCGTATCGACTCCAGGGGCCGGAGGATGGTCGACACTGACGACCTGTATTGGGTAGCCATGCCAAAGCGCCCGCAATTGCTCCAGCGATTCACTACGCTCCAGAGGAGCCATGGCGAGCTTTCCGAACTGACGCAGAAAGCCAACGCGATAGGCATATAGACCGATATGGCGCAGCGCCGGAAGATCATCGGGCAGCGCGTCACGTCGACCTGAAAACCGATCCCGATCCCAGGGAATGGGGGCTCGACTGAAGTAAAGCGCGCGGCCACGCACATCGCTGACCACCTTGACCACATTCGGATTGAAAAAATCCACCGCTTCGGAGAAGGGATAAGCGGCAGTCGCCATTGCGGCTTCGGAATCCTTGCTCAAAGCGGTCGCCACGGCCTGGATCAATCCCGGATCAATCAGGGGCTCGTCACCCTGGACATTGACAACGATGTCACCATCGTCCCACTTCAACTGGTCTGCCACTTCTGCGATGCGGTCAGTGCCGCTGGCGTGATCGGTGCGCGTCATGACTGCCTCGAAACCGTGCAATCTCACCGCTGTTGCAATTCGCTCATCATCTGTTGCGACCCAAATCCCGTCGGGCCGGGCGAGTGTTGCGGCTGCCGCCACGCGCGCAATCATGGGCTTGCCCGCTATATCAGCTAAAGGCTTTCCGGGAAATCGCGTCGAGGAAAAACGCGCTGGGATGACAATACGAAACCGATACATGACCGAGTTTCAGCGAACGCCAGCGCCAGCAACTAACAATTCTCGGCATTCCGTCCCGGACCGACTCCAACCAACGGTTCCGGGCCTTGCGCCAAGAATGAAATCCATCACAAATCTTCGGCACTGAGAGGCCGCGCTTCATCCTCCAACATCACCGGAATGTCATCTTTCACCGGATAGGCTAGTTTGCAGGCCTTGCAAACCAACTCCGAAGCCGCCTTGCGATTCTCCAGTGGTCCTTTGCAAACAGGACAGACGAGTATTTCAAGAAGACGGGTATCCATTCAATTTCTCCAGTACAAATTCGGTAAGGGCGGGACTAACATCTGCCGTCACTGGCAAAACCCAGATCGGCAGAGACAGCTTAAGCCGAGCCAATTTTACGGCATCCTTTTCCGTCGTCAGAATGGCACCATCGGAAAATCCGATATCTTCCACCTGATAGTGGTGGTGATCATCAAAGGGGTGTTCGGAAAAGCTCAGGCCGAGACCGCTCAGCAGTTCGAAAAAATGCCGGGGCTCACCGATTCCGGCAATGGCATGCAGCACTTTCCCCTTCAGGTCGCTCGCACCGCAGGTCATTGACGAGGTGTCGAGCCGAACAAAAATATCGCCCTTGAGACTCATGTCGAACGCCGGGCACTCAAAAGTCGGCGCTGGCAACACGGGAGAATGGCTGACGACCACCGCATCTACCTGACTCAACCGAGTCATCGGCTCCCGTAGTGGTCCAGCAGGGAGCATCCAGCCGTTTTGCAGTCGACCCGCATCAAACATGGCGATCTCTACATCGCGCTCCAGACGATAGTGCTGCAGTCCGTCGTCAGAAAGAATCACATCACAGGCCGGATTCGCAGCCAGCAACGCTTTCGCCGCCGCCACACGATCCCCGCCGACAAATACCGGGCAGTCGCTGCGCTGCGCCAATAGTACGGGCTCATCGCCCACCTTGCCGGGATCGCTTCTGGGGCTTACCTCAGCGACGCTCCCTGCGTTGCCAAGATAGCCACGACTGATGATTCCTGGACGCCGCCCTTTCGATCGAAGGGCATGCGCCAAATGAATCACCATAGGCGTCTTGCCGGTCCCGCCAACATTGATGTTGCCAATCACCACCACCGGAACCGGGAGGCGAATTCGAGGCAGAAAACCGAGGCGATACAAAGCCCGTCGCCCAGCGACGAGAACAAAAAAAATTATCGAGCCGGGAAACAGCAAACAAGCCATCGGCCCGCGGTGGCGCCAAATGGCCGCAAAGCCGCCGACGTCAGCGCTGCGTCCGCTGGATGGCAAAAGAAATATGCGACAGCCCGGCCTGCTGGGCCGCTTGCATGACATCGACAACACTCTGGTGTGCGGCCTTGGCATCGGCGTTGATGATCACCACCGGCTCCTTGCCGCTTCCCGCCAGTCGCTTCATCGCGGCGGCGATGGATTCAATATCGCGGGCGCCCACTGCGACTTTGTTTACCATAATCTCGCCGGCGGCTGTCACGATCACACTGATCTCGTCCGGTTGTTCCTTGGTCTGTGGCGCATCGGCCGTTGGCAGATTGATTTCCAGTCCGGAGAATTTCGAATAGGTCGTGGTAATCATCAGGAATATCAGGATCACCAAAAGTATATCGATCATCGGGATCAGATTGATTTCCAGGTCCTCCCGACGCCGGCCTCTTTGAAAGTTCATACCTGGAGTTCCTAGCTACGCTCGCCATGAAGGATTTCAACCAGTTTGATTGCTTCCTGTTCCATTTCGACCAGGAAACTGTCCACCAGCGCCCGGAAGTGCCGATAAAAAATCATGGCCGGTATAGCGATGATCAAACCAAATCCAGTGTTGTAGAGCGCGACCGAGATACCGTGCGCCAGTGCCTGCGGATTATTTCCGGCTGCGGTCGTAGACCCGAAAATTTCTATCATCCCGACGATGGTGCCAAACAATCCCATCAGGGGCGCGATCGAAGCAATGGTTCCCAAAGTCGTCAAAAAACGCTCCAGATCGTGAGCCACTCCACGCCCCGCCTCCTCGATGGCCTCTTTCATTACCTCTCTGGAACTTTTGGCATTTCGCATACCCGCCGCCAGCACTTTGCCTAAAGGCGAATGTCCTTCAAGACGAGCGAGCTGCGCTTCTCCGACACCACTTTGCCGAAAGTCCGCAACAGCGCTTTGCAGCAGTCCCTTCGGGACTATCTTGGGACGACGCAGGGCAGCGGAGCGCTCGATAATCAGCGTGACAGCGATTATGGACGCCAACAGTAATGGCCAGATCGGCCAGCCGGCGGCCTGAAGAATGGAAAACACGAAAGCGACTCCGGTAACCAGGAAAGCGCGAACTTTAGCCCGAGTACACCGTTTCGGCAACACAAAAGGACTCGGGACGAATATCCGACACCAAAGTCAGCCATGCCTTCTGCGCAACTCGAGTCCGAAGATGATCAACATTGCGCCTTCGTCGACCTGAGTACTGAATGTATAGCCAACTTATCCACAAAAACTGTGCGTAAGTGTGTGGATGATCGCTTGCAGGAAAGCCTAAGTCGCCTACTGAAAAGAACTTTGTTAACCCGGACAAATTCAAGTCAGGCTCGGATTGCGATACATTGAATGCTGGATCAAGTCACCCGGCCGGCATCCGCCAACCGATACCCAAACGATAAGCGGTCAAGACGGAAGGATGCTGTAGAATTTTTCGCTCTATAAGTACTTGATCCGAGACCCCTTCAATGACAATTCCAGCAGATGTGGTCAGCATTAGTGAACTCAACCGGCTGGCGCGTCAAAGCCTGGAACGTGAGTTCCCATTGTTGTGGGTTGGCGGAGAAATTTCCAATCTGACACGAGCAGCCTCTGGACACTATTACTTCTCGTTGAAAGACGACGCGGCCCAGGCTCGTTGCGTAATGTTCCGCTCGCGCGCGCAATCGATTCCATGGCAACTGGAAAACGGTCAGCAGGTCGAGGCACGCACATTGGTATCGCTTTACGAGCCGCGCGGCGAGTTTCAGTTGAACGTCGAAGCCTTGCGCCGTGCAGGACTCGGAAAATTGTTCGAAGCCTTTGCTCGATTGAAGGCGAAACTCGAAGATGAAGGCCTGTTCGCCGCTGAACGTAAGCGGACACTTCCTCGATTCCCCACTCGAATAGGGATCATCAGTTCCCCACGTGCCGCCGCGCTTCGTGATGTTTTAATCGCCCTGAAGCGGCGCGCACCGCATCTCGGTACTATTCTCTACCCAACGCTGGTACAGGGTGAAAGTGCCGCAGGGAATATCGCGAGTGCCATAGCGCTTGCAGGACAGCGCAAGGAATGCGATTTGTTGTTGATCGTACGCGGCGGCGGCAGTATTGAAGATCTTTGGGCATTCAACGAAGAAATTGTTGCCCGCGCGATTGACGCATGCCCTTTGCCGACAATCAGCGGTGTGGGACACGAAACCGATACCACCATCACCGACTTCGTTTCCGATCTGCGAGCCGCAACTCCTACCGCCGCCGCAGAGCTTGCCACTCAGGGGTGGAAGGAAGCCGCACGGGAAATCGCCGAGCTTGGGAGATTCCTTGAGCGAACAATGCAGTCACGCGTTGACCGGGAACAGCAGCGACTGGATCATCTCGCATTGCGTCTGACACATCCGGCAACTCAAATAACGCACACACGTAATCGAGTCGCACTTCTCGGTGCCCGGCTAGACGCTTCGCTGCACAACGGCTTGCGCCGACATCGAGATCGATTGACCAGAATTGCCACAGGTCTGGGGCGCGGCCGCCCACGTTTGGACAAGCACAGCGGCCATGTCGAATTGCTTGCGCAACGACTGGGTGCAGCTTTGCACGCACAGCAGCAAAAACGACGGAATATGCTCACTCACTTCGAAGCGGCTCTGGGTCATCTGAATCCTGAAGCGACACTTGCACGCGGCTTTTCCATTGTTCGCAATGAAGCGGGGCAGGTTGTAACGAACGCTGTGGACTTGCTACCTGGACAAACCGTGAATCTGCATCTGGCCAAGGGCGAAGCTGAGGCCAAGGTACTGACAGCCCGGCCAGAGCATGGTCCGATTGCCACTTGAAATATTCTTGACTATAATAGTCAACTTTATTGCTTTTCACCCTTCAGCAACAGGAGAACCATGATGGAACATACCCTCCCCCCCCTGCCCTACGCCATGGACGCGCTCGCGCCGCACATCTCGAAGGAAACCTTCGAATATCACTATGGAAAGCACCATCAGGCTTACGCAACCAATCTGAACAATATGATCAAGGGTACGGAATACGAGTCTCTTGATCTGGAATCGATCGTAAAGAAGGCTCCGGCCGGTGGAATTTTCAATAATTCGGCTCAGGTCTGGAACCATAGTTTCTTCTGGAACAGCATGAAAGTCGGCGGTGGTGGTACGCCTACCGGCGCTCTGGCGGAAGCGATCAACAAGAAGTGGGGAAGTTTTGACGACTTCAAGAAAGCGTTTCAAGCTTCAGCAGTAGGGAATTTCGGATCAGGCTGGACATGGCTGGTGAAAAAGCCGGATGGCTCGGTTGATATCGTCAACACAACTGCCGCTGGAACACCGCTTAATAGTGAAAACAAGGCACTGCTGACTATCGATGTGTGGGAGCATGCGTACTACATTGACTATCGCAATGCACGCCCGAAATTCGTCGAAACCTTCCTCAATTCGCTGGCGAACTGGGAATTTGCCGCAAGCAATTTTGCCTGATCCGGGAAAGACCATTCAACGAATGCTGCACTCAGGAAAAGGGCGCTGTGAGGCGCCCTTTTAATTTACTGGCCGGAGAACAGGCGTGGAATCCAGAATTACCGAACTTGAGATCAATCTCGGCCTCGCTGAAGACCACGTCGAAGAATTGAACCGAACGGTTTTTCGACAGCAACAACAATTAGAACTGCTCCAGGCCCAAATTCGAGAGCTATACCAGATGATGCAGCCTGATGCAGCCGGCGAACCACGCAACCTGCGCGACGAAATTCCACCGCACTACTGAAACTTCTCGAGCCGTCGAACATCTCTCGGGAATCGATCCTTCGTTCAAGCCACAAGTACAACTTCAACGGCTGGTGGGTACTTTATCGATTCCCTGTATTGCAAAACCGGCCCCCAACCCGCGTTTCTTAAACCAGCCCAGATTCATCTCAAGCGCATAGCTTGCAGATCGGACGGCGCAGTGTGTATTTTCGGTTTTAGGTTGCATGTCTTCGATGTTAATGATTCGGCCGCGCTCATCGAGAAACGCAACCGACAGCGGTATCAAGGTGTTGCGCATCCACATGCATTGATTTCCAGGCTCCGAAAACACGAACAGCATGCCGTGTTGCAGTGCCATGGTCCTACGCTGCATGAGTCCAATCTGCCGGCTGTCTGGAGTCGCGGCGACCTCCGCTTGAATACGATGCACTCCGGCGACCAATTCAACCAGTGGCAATTGATTCTGCTGAGCGATTCCGACTCTCGCCATCAGCGTCATTGCTGCCAGCAGCAGTATTCTAAAAAACATCCAACTCCTCCATTCGACGGATTGTGTCAGTCAGCCGGTGAGGAACCACATGGGAGGTAAAAAATTGCGCTCCCACAATCCGCTCTCTGCAGGGTCAATCTAACCCACAATCTGTCCATTTCGCAATCCATTTCGGCGGATCAAAAAAATGGCAGGTTTCCCTGCCATTTTCCAGCTCTGAAATACCTTTTACAGATAGATCAGCCTTCTGCAGCGGCTTTCTTGGTCTTTTTAGCCTTGTGGACCTTCTTTGCCTTCTTTGCTTTGACCGGTGTGGCCTCAGCGGAGGTAGCCGCAGCCGGAGCGGCGGCAGCAGGAGCGGCGGCGGCAGCGGGAGCAGCAGCGGGTGCCGCTTTGGTGGCATCTGCAGCAAAAGCAGAGCCGGCGATCAGACCAGCCACCAGGGTCGCGAGAAGTTTTTTCACAGTTTTTCCTTAGGTTCGTGTTTGAGTTGATTCAATTTGACACCCCGAAATTCGGTAGTGTTGCGCCGAGTAACGTGCCGCCTTGATCCAGGTTGACGCAGGATCTAAATTTCGCGCCACCGACCGGACACGAGATTTTCGATTGTCCATTCACCCACAGCCCAGCGAATCAATCTCAGTGTAGGAAAACCAACGCGCGCAGTCATGCGTCTGACTTGACGATTTTTCCCTTCACACAGAATCAACTCCAGCCAACTTGTCGGAATTGCAGCGCGAAATCTTACCGGTGGGTCGCGCGGCCAAAGATTTTCAGGCTCGAGAATACGCTGTACCTGACAGGGTCGCGTGCGAAAGTCGCCCAGATCAACCCCCGCCTCTAACTGCCGCAGGGCTTCATCCGTCGGCAAGCCCTCAACCTGAACCCGGTAGACCTTTGCCAGCTTGTGACGGGGGTCGCTGACCCGTGCTTGCAATCGTCCATCATCCGTCAACACAACCAACCCTTCTGAATCAGCATCCAGTCTGCCAGCTGCGTAAACATTGGGGATGGAAACAAAGTCCGCCAATGTCGGTCGTCCATTCCGATCGGTAAATTGAGTCAGGACGCCATAGGGCTTATTGAACAGGATAAGGCGGCTCACACCGACGAATCATCCGCGAAAACATTGCAGAAGCGCTGCGATTCCGGGTAGGGGAAAAAGTCCTGCATCAAACCCAGGCGAATCTGCTCCTGCGTCTTCTGCCAGAATTCAGCGTCAAATAGGTCGGGGTGATGTCGCATAAAGGCACCCCTGATCCTGTCCGAAACCAGAAGGAAAGTTTCGAACTCTTCGGGAAAAACATCCAGTCTGGATACTGAGTACCAGACCTCGCCGGACATCTCGGCCTCGAAATTGGGGGGGGGCGGAATACGACGGAATTTGCAGTCCGTCATATACTCGATCTCATCATAGTCATAGAACACCACTCGACCGTAGCGAGTGACACCGAAATTCTTCCAAAGTAGATCGCCGGGAAAAATGTTGGCGATTGCGAGTTCCCTGATGGCGTTGCCGTATTCGCATACCACTTGCTCAATCTGGTCCTCGCGCCCCTCCTTTTCCGCTTTTTCGAGATAGAGATTGAGGGGCTCCATGCGGCGCTCGATATAGAGATGCTTGATGACCAGATCGTTGCCATCCTCCTCCATCATGGAAGGCACCTCTTTGTAGAGTTCATCGATCAGTTCTTGAGAAAAGCGGTTGCGCGGCAGGGCCACTTTTGAGAACTCCAGCGTATCGGCCATGCGCCCGACGCGGTCCACCTGTTTCACCAATTGATACTTGCGCCGAACCGTTTCATGGTCGACCTCCTTGGAACTACCGAAGACATCCTTGATCACCTTGAATACATAGGGGTACGAAGGAAGGGTAAATACCAGCATAACCAGGCCCCGTATGCCGGGTGCAACTATGAACTGGTCAGCGGAATGATGCAGATGAAAAATCAGATCACGGAAAAACATGGTTTTGCCCTGTTTACCCAATCCAAGCATGGTGTAAAGCTCCGAGCGAGGCTTGTTTGGCATGATCGAGCGCAGGAACTGCACGTATCCGGACGGTACCTCCATGTCGACCATGAAATAGGCGCGCGAGAGAGAAAACAGCACGGCGATACGCCATGCATCGAGAATGATCGTGTCCAGGTAAAGCTTTCCTTCCGGTGAGTGCAGTACCGGAACCGCAAACGGATACTCGAATCCGCCATTGACGGCCTTGCCAATCACATAGGCGCCCTTGTTCCTATAGAAGGCCGAGTTAAGTACCTGAACCTGCAGATTGGCTTCGCGCGGAGGTATCGTTCCCAGATGATCCGCGATGCTCCGCAAGATGAAATCGACATCGCGATCAAGATTCTCGAATTCGCGCTCCCAGCCAAAATCAGTGAATATCTGGCGAATCGACAACCTGAACCCGACCTCATTGGGGTAATAGCATCTATAGGTGGGAGGGTCTGACTCGATGTATTCGGTGGACACAGCCGGCCGTACAAAAATGAAATCGTTGTGAAAATAGGTTCGGTGAAGAATCTGGCAGAACACTGAGTTAAAAAAAGTTTCAGCCAGTTCTGGCTGTTTATGGTTGGTCAGTAGCCCGATAAACTGAAGTTTCGCCTGCTGCCAGACGACATCACTCAAACCGTCCGCATCAAATTCGCGATGTAACCTGACCGTAGTTTCGCGGACTCGGTCATCATAGAACTGGATGCGGTCCCTGACGGTTTGCTGACCTTCTTGCCAGCGCGCTTGATCGAAAAGTGGCTTGGCGAGCGCTGAACTCTCATGAAACCGTCGATAGTGCTTATTGAAGCCATCGACCAGGACGTAGGCGATCGACTGGGCGATCAGATCATCAGAAGAGCCTGGAGGCATGACGTGATATCTCGATAAGCTTGTTCCTGCTGATTCTACCAGTGCCTCCCATGCGTGCCGGGTCCAGTGACGGCTTTGGCACGTTCCGGTTTTGAGGGATAATTACCGGCAACCAATCGCGCATCTCTCTAGATTCTCAACACTCTTTTTGAACGGAGCAGGTATGAGCACTTCCTTGATAAAGCTTCCCGCTGAAGGCCAGAAAATCATTCCCGGCCAACCCTTTCCCGACAATCCCATAATCCCCTTTATCGAAGGCGACGGAATTGGGGTGGACATCACGCCGGTCATGAAGAAGGTAGTCGATGCCGCTGTGCAAAAGTCCTATGGCGACAAGCGCAAGATTTCATGGATGGAAGTGTATGCAGGAGAAAAGGCAACCCGTCTGTACGGCCCGGATGTTTGGCTGCCAGCAGAGACCATCACTGCCTGCAAGGAATACTCCGTTTCGATCAAGGGCCCGCTGACGACACCGGTGGGTGGCGGTATCCGGTCTTTGAATGTCGCTCTACGCCAGGAAATGGATCTCTACCAGTGCGTTCGTCCGGTGCGCTATTTCAAGGGCATTCCCTCGCCGCTCAAGGATCCAAGCAAGACCGACATGGTGATTTACCGAGAGAATACGGAAGACATCTATTGCGGGGTCGAATGGCAGGCAGAGTCGGCAGCCGCCAAAAAGCTCATCAAGTTCCTGCAGGATGAAATGGGCGTCACCAAGATTCGATTCCCGAATACATCAGGCATAGGTATCAAGCCGGTTTCCCGCGAAGGCACTGAACGCCTGGTTCGTGCGGCGATCAACTATGCCATTACCAACAAGCGCAAATCGGTAACGATTGTGCATAAGGGCAACATCATGAAGTACACCGAAGGTGGCTTCCGTGACTGGGCATATGCGCTTGCCAAAACCGAATTCGGCGGCGTGGAAATTGACGGGGGGCCTTGGCTCAAGCTGCCCAACGGCATCGTTGTCAAGGACGCCATAGCTGATGCCTTCCTTCAGCAAATTCTGCTGCGCCCGGCCGAATATGACGTCATCGCGACCCTGAACCTCAATGGAGACTATATCTCCGATGCGCTTGCTGCCCAGGTGGGTGGAATCGGTATCGCACCTGGAGCAAACATTTCCGATCTGTACGCCTGCTTCGAGGCAACACACGGCACCGCCCCCAAATATGCCGGCAAGGACTATGTGAACCCGGGCTCGCTGATTCTCTCCGCAGAAATGATGCTACGCCACCTGGGATGGACAGAAGCGGCTGACTTGATTATTAAATCGATGGAAGCTGCAATTGGTGACAAGGTCGTGACTTATGACTTTGCCCGCCTGATGGACGGGGCCACAGAAGTGAAATGCTCGGCCTTCGGCCAAGCAATGATCGATCGCATGTAGTCCCGAATCGAATCAGCTGCATATAAAAAATGCCCGCCCGACACTTACGTCGGACGGGCATTGTTTCTTCTAAACCGGGTAACCCGGCCGTCGAAAAGATCAGGACATCAAGGCTTCTGAATATTTGACGCTTGCTTGCCCTTTGGGCCTTGCACAACGTCAAAAGTAACCTTGTCGCCTTCTTTCAATGACTTGAACCCAGCCATGTTGATGGCTGAGAAATGTGCAAACAGATCCTCGCTGCCGTCATCCGGGGTGATAAAACCAAAACCTTTGGCGTCGTTGAACCATTTAACTGTACCAGTTGCCATGTAACTTTTTCCTTAATCAAAACGAACAAATCGGCCACCGCTGCGGGCTGCAAAACGCCGCACCCCGGCCGGGG
>JAIPCS010000042.1 GCA_021738105.1 Sulfuritalea sp. | reverse complement strand
CGGTTTTGTACTGGATCGCCTTGGCGCGCAGCATGGTGTGCGGGAAATCGAGGTTCCACTCGTGCGGCGGCACGTAGGGGCACTTGGTCATGTAGCAGACGTCGCACAGATAGCACTGGTCGACGACTTTCCAGAAACTCGCCTTGGGTACACCGGCGGTTTCGGCGTCGCCGGCTTCGTCGATCAGGTCGAACAACAGCGGGAAGGCGTTGCACAGCGAGACGCAACGGCGGCAGCCGTGGCAGATGTCGAAGATGCGTTCGAGTTCCTTTTCGCAGGCGGCCTCGTTGTAGAACTCGGGGTTCTTCCAGTCGATGGCGTGGCGGGTGGGAGCTTCGAGATTTCCTTCGCGCATGGCAGGTCCGTTTAGTTTGGAAAGCGTTAAAAGGGCAATCTTGTTCGAGCCGAAAAAGTCGGCGCTGGCAATACGGCGCACCGCAAAGCGGCGCACCGTATTTTTCAGATTAACGCAGCATCAGCCGTTCAGGCTGTCCAGCGTGCGCTGGAACTTGTTGGCATGCGAGCGCTCGGCCTTGGCCAGGGTCTCGAACCAGTCGGCGATTTCGTCAAAGCCTTCTTCGCGCGCGGCCTTGGCCATGCCCGGGTACATGTCGGTGTACTCGTGCGTCTCGCCGGCGATCGAGGCCTTGAGGTTGTCTTCGGTGCCGCCGATGGGCAGGCCGGTGGCCGGATCGCCGCTGGCTTCGAGGTACTCGAGGTGACCGTGGGCATGACCCGTCTCGCCTTCAGCGGTGGAACGGAACACGGCGGAGACGTCGTTGTATCCTTCGATGTCGGCCTTGTTCGCAAAATAGAGATAACGACGGTTGGCCTGGGATTCGCCGGCAAACGCGGCCTTCAGGTTTTCTTCAGTTTTGGAACCCTTGAGTTGCATAGTGGTACTCCTCTGCGTTGGATTAAAAGCAACGGGCCGTCGCCCGTCACCAAGCCATTAAGCGTTAAAGCTTGTGGACTTGCCCAAACTTTAGCGGACTATCCCTGCAAGTTCTAATTGTATTTATTCACCGAATCAATAGACGCTGACTATGGGCTCAGTGTGTCGCAGTGGTACCGGGCAGTTGGCACTCCAGCAGGGCTTTACGCATGACATCAATGGCCTTGTGGCGGGGAAAGCTGGAACGCCAGACTAATCCGATACGGCGGGTAGGTGTCGGATCGGTAAAGGGTTTGACGCGCAACAGCGGGTCGTCGGCGGGAATGCCATCGACGCTGGAAGAGGGCATGACGGTGACGCCGACGCCCGAGGACACCATGTGGCGGATGGTTTCCAGTGAACTGCCTTCGAGCACCTGCGGCGACTCACCCTGGCTGGCCCGCGCGCACAAATCCAGCACCTGATCACGAAAGCAGTTGCCGGCGCCCAGCATCAGCAGCGGTTCATCAAGCAGTTGTTCCGGGCGCAGCGATTCGAGCCCGGCCCAGGGGTGGCTGACCGGAACCAGGGTGCGAAACGCCTCCTCATACACCGGCTGGGCGACCAGACCGGGTTCGTCAACGGGCAAGGCCAGCACCAGCACGTCAAGTTCAGAGGCCTTGAGTTTTTCGAGCAGATTCTCGGTATAGCCCTCGACGATGAACAGGGGCATCTGCGGCGCCAGTGCCTTGACGCGCGGCACCAGTGCCGGCAGCAGCCAGGGGCCGATGGTGTAGATCACGCCCAGCCGGAGCGGACCGGCCAGCGGATCCTTGCCGGCAGTGGCCACTTCGGTGACGCGAGCCGCTTCGGCCAGCACGCGTTCGGCCTGCTCCACGACCTGAGTGCCAATGGCTGTGGCGCGGACATCGCCGGCGCTGCGCTCGAACAGCGCGACGCCGAGTTCGGCTTCAAGTTTCTTTACCGCGACCGACAAGGTCGGTTGCGACACATTGCACTTATCCGCCGCCCGCCCGAAGTGGTGCTCGCGAGCCAAAGCGACGATGTAACGGAGTTCGGTCAGGGTCATGGAGGGGATCTGGGCTGGGTTTCGGTGCTGCAATTTCGCGCGAGACTATCACGACTGCGCGGTCGTCGCCCGGCACGATGCGAAAGCCGCACTCGATCGCGACCCTGATCGCGCTGCCGTTGGACGCCTGAATCATTCCATGCATTTCAGGCAGTCCGGCGGCCAGGGCGATGTCAAGCAGCGCCTGCAACATGCGTTTGCCGATGCCGCGCGCGCGGAACCGGGGAAGCACCATCAGGGCAAATTCGGCGCTACCGTTTTCGGTGGCGTATTCGGCGTGTCCTGCCACTTCGCCGTCATGTCCCAGAGCGAGGACGGCAACCCGGCTGCGATGGTCGACCGTTTCCAGCCTTTGCAGGAGGGCCAAATTCAGCGCTTCGCCATGGGCGAAATGGCGTTTGTAGAGACCGTCGCGATCCATTGCCGCGAGGAAGCGCGACACCCGATCGCGATCGCTCGGCACGGCTGAGCGGACAGGAATGGGTCGCGGGTAGGCCACCCGGGGTCGGCGGGCGATCACGACGTGGCTCCGCTGACAAAGTCGGCCGTGGCCTCGATGACCAGCCGGTCGTCGAGCACGCGGCGATGACCCAGCCCCGACGTTTGCAGCAGCCGTCCCCGGGGCCAGTGGCGGGCATGGCGCAGGCCTTCATGCATCGCGACCTCACGGTCGCCTGCGTCGTGGATGACCAGAATCGGCTGCTCGCCGCGTGTGTTTTCAGCTTCAAATTCAGCCCAATTGATGCCAAAGCGGTTTTCGATCCGGCGCTGGGTGGCGGCGCGCAAGGCTTCGGGCCAGCGCAGGGCTGAAGCGATGCGGCGCGTGTGATCGATCAGGCTGGCGGGCGGCGCAATCAGGACAGCCCGGTCGATGTCGGGACGTTGTGCCAGGGCGATGGTCGCCATGGCGCCGCCGACCGAGTGGGCGACGATGGCGCGTACCGCGCCCAGATGGTCGAGCACTGCATTGAGTCCTTGCAGGATGTGCGGCAACGATGACTCTTTACCTCCGGTCATGCCATGCCCCGGCGCGTCGTAGGTGACGACCGAGAGACCGCGCTCGAGCAAAGGCCCGATGAAACTGCGCAGTTGCGTGCCGCGCCCGCCCCAGCCATGCACCAGCAGCACCGTCGGATCGCTGGCGCGACCCCAGCGCCAGGCGATCAGGCGCCCGGTCACAAAGGGCACCGGCACAAGGCTGGCTTCCTCCAGCATCGCCAGTTCGGCGTCGGAAAACGCATGACGCGGCGGCGTCAGCATCTGTTTGACGGCCCGATCGATCGCCTTCATGGGTGCAAATTTCCACAGCGCGCGATAGATAGAGCGATGCCAGAGCAGAGCGGCCGAGAATTTTACAGAACGAACGATCGTGCGATTATTAGGCCAAAAAAAAGCCGACTTCAAATTCAGTTCCATGACTACTCCTTCTCTTTCAACACTGCGTTGTCGCGAACCAGACGATCAAATGCGATCATTGCCCGGTGGTCCGCATCCGGGTCATCGAACAGACGGCGACTATGCTGCGTCACCTGGTAGATACCTTCCAGCTCAAAAGCCAACTGATCTGCGTCGGTATCCGAACGCAGTTCGCCAACTTCTATTGCCTTGGTTATGGTGTCGGTCAATGTTCGCCGCAGGGCCAGCAAGCCGTTCTTCACCTCTTCACGCAATGGACCCGGCTGATCATCAAATTCTGTTGCCGCAGCATTCATCACACAGCCACCGGGTAAATTGGCAACTTTGGTCCAGTCCAGCCAATTGACGACAATCGCCCGCAATCGCGCCAGCCCTCGCGGTTGGCGAAACGCCGGGCGCAGAACGATATTGGCAAAGCGTTGTTGCGATTCGCGCAGGACGGCCAACTGCAATTCCTCCTTGGAACCGAAATGCGCAAACAAGCCGCTTTTGGACATGTGCGTGCGCTCGGCCAGTCCGCCGATGCTCAGTCCTCCGACGCCGACGCAGCTCGCCATCGAGAACGCCTCGTCGAGAATTGCCTGCCGTGTCTCTTCACCTTTGCTCATGGCGACAATATAGTACGACCGTTCGTATTAGTCAACTGCATTTTAAGTTTGCAATGTAAGGTATTTGACTGCCATTGCCGTTAGCCTGTTGTTCCTTCATTATCAGAGCCAGGTTGCGAGCCAAGTTTACGGTTCGCGCCTTCGTTCCAAACAATGAGAAAAAAAATAGCCACACTCGGCCGGCCGCGCTTACTCGCTTTGATCACACTGGTTGCGTTGATCGCTTCGGTGACGATCTCGGTGGTCATCAACAAGATGCTCGGGCGAGCGGTGGATGGGGGCGGTATTTTCATTGCCATTGCGGCACCCATCATCATTGCGCCATCGATCGGCTGGTACCTGATTGGTTTGATGATGAGAATTCATCAACTGGAGGAAGAGGCACGAGCGATCGCCACTTTTGACATGCTGACGGGTCTGCTGACCCGGCGAGCGTTTTTGAACAATTGCGAAAGTGCATTCCAGATTGCCAGGCGAAACAAGTCGCCGCTGTCTGTCATTTATGTTGATCTCGACAATTTCAAGCAACTGAACGATACCTATGGCCACGGTGGGGGAGACGAGGTGTTGAGATTCCTCGGTTCGACCATCAACAAATTCAAGCGGGCCAGCGACCTCGCTGGTCGAATTGGTGGTGAAGAGTTTGCGCTCGCCTTTCCCAACACAAACCTGGACGGTGCAATCCACATGGCAGAAAAACTCTGCCAAAAGGCCAGAAGTTCGCACGTTGCGTATGAAAACACGTTGATCGAATTCACGGTAAGCATTGGCGTCCATGCCTCCGGACAGACCGATGAGGCGGATCTGTATCAAATTCTCAAGCACGCCGACGAAGCGCTGTATCAGGCAAAGCGGGCCGGCAAGGATCGCGTTATTGCCTATAAGGAAGAACCTGGAAGCGTTTCAAGCCGATAGGACGATCAGCAATCGCGTCGAATGTACAAAAAATAATCTGAAAATGGTGTCAGCTTGAGCTTGGTCGGCCGCTCTCGGTCGCGGTCGCCGCGCCCATGGCCTCTTGCTTCGGTTACCCTTGTGCAAACCTGATCTGCGCGTGAAATGGCGCGCGCGAAACCCTATGTCCGATTCTGCTACTACTCTGGCTGACGCGTCCCCACCGGCTGCCGCATCTCCACGCTTTGTTACCGGTTCGCTGTTACGCCACGTGGTCGTGATGGCCAGCACCGGCGCGGTGGGACTGGTCGCGGTGTTCTTTGTCGACCTGATCAATCTCTTTTACATCTCGATGCTCGGTCAGCAGCCGGTGGCGGCGGCAGTCGGCTTTGCCGGGGTCGTGGCGTTTTTTCAGATTTCCTTTTGCATTGGCGTGATGATTGGCATCGTTGCGGTGGTGTCGCGCGCTATCGGTGCGGGGCGAGCAGAAGAGGCAAAGCGTCTGGCGACGGCGAGCCTGGTGTTGATGGCCGTCTCTTGCGTGCTGGTGGCGTCGATGACATTTGTGTTTCTTGATCAAATTCTCGATTTGCTTGGGGCTACCGGCGAAACACGCCATCAGGCACTTGGCTATTTGCAGATCACACAATTGGCGATGCCTTTTCTTGGCGTGGGCATGGCGTGTTCGGGACTGATGCGCGCGGTGGGCGATGCGCGGCGGGCAATGAGCGTCACGCTGACGGGTGCGGTGGTCACGGCGATACTTGATCCTATTCTTATCTTCGGTTTACATCTCGATCTCAAGGGCGCGGCAATTGCTTCCGTTCTGGCTCGGATGGCGATGACCGGTATCGGGCTGTACGGCTGCATGCATATTCATCACCTGCTCGGCCGCTTCAATTCAGCACTATTTGTCGCTGACGCGCGGCGCTTTGGTCAGGTGGCCGGCCCCTCGATTCTGGCCAATCTGGCCACACCGTTTGGCGCCGCTTTTATCACCCACTTCATGGCTCAGTTCGGTACGGCCGCCGTGGCTGGACTGGCCACCATCGACAGGTTGGTGCCGGTGGCGTTCGGCTTGCTTTACGCGCTCAGCGGCGCGGTGGGGCCGATTGTCGGGCAGAACTTCGGCGCCAAACGGATTGATCGTGTGCGTCAAACGCTGATCGAAAGCTTGCGCTTCATGGCCGTTGCGGTCTGCGGTGCTTGGCTGTTGCTGGCGTTGGGCCAACAGTTCATCATTTACGCGTTTTCGGCCAAAGGCTTGTCGGCTGAATTGATCACGTTGTTCTGCACCGTGCTGGCAGGAAGTTTCTTCTTTCTCGGGGCACTATTTGTTGCCAATGCGGCGTTCAACAATCTGGGTTATCCGCTGTACTCAACGGGCTTCAATTGGGCGCGGGCGACACTGGGCACGGTTCCGTTCGCGTATGTCGGTTCGCACTATGGCGCAGCGGGCGTATTGATCGGCCCGGCGATCGGTGGCGTGATCTTCGGTTCTCTGGCAATGTTTACTGCGTTTCGAATCACCCGGCGTCTCGCTGGAGGAGACCCGGCTGCCGCGGCCAGTCGTCACAGCAGAAATTGAAAATCCATCGTTTTGTCCTGAATCGAGCCTGAGCATTCGACCATGATTGAACAACTTGATCGGCGGTACGTTCTCGCCATCCGCAAGGCCGGCTACCTGTTGTTTATGCTGGCTCCGTTGCTGATGCCTTCCGCCTGGTATCTGGGAAAAGCGACGGGGATGCCAAATCTGATGGCCTGGTTTCCGGTACTGTGGATCTTCGGTCTGATCCCACTGCTGGACTACCTGGTAGGACGTGATACGGCGAATCCGGATGAAGCAAGCGAGACACCGGTGATGCAAAGGCAAATCTATTTCCGGATGTTGACCCTGCTGGCCGTGCCGATCCAGGCCGTGCTGCTGGTCTGGGCCTGCTGGATATTCGTGAATGGCGAACTGGGATTCTGGGGTCGCCTTGGTTGGTTGATCTCGATGGGGGTGGTCTCCGGTATCAATGCGATCAACATCGCCCATGAACTCATTCATCGTCATGGCCGCCTGGAACCCTGGGCCGGCGGCATCTTGCTGTCCCTGGTGGTCTACGCCGGTTTCAAGATCGAACATGTGCGCGGCCATCATGTGAACGTTTCAACCCCCGATGACGCTTCGTCGGCCCGCTACGGCCAGTCGCTCTATGACTTTCTGCCGCATGCCTGGAAATGGAATTTCCTCAACGCCTGGCTGCTCGAGGTCGCGCGTCTGCGGCGTAGCGGTTTGCCCGCATTGCACTGGCGCAATGAATTGATCTGGTGGTATGGCCTGAGCGCGGGCATCGCCATCGCCATGACTTGGGCCTTCGGCTGGCTCGGCCTGCTGTTCTTCGTTGGGCAGAGTTTCGTTGCGTTTACTGAACTTGAAATCATCAACTACGTCGAACATTACGGTCTGCATCGCCGCCGCCGTGCCGACGGTCGTTACGAACGCACGACCCATCAGCATTCATGGAACAGCAGCTATATGGTGACCAATCTGTTTCTGTTTCAGTTGCAGCGCCATTCGGATCATCATGCCCATCCAGCGCGCCGCTATCAGGTCTTGCGCCATTTCGACGACAGCCCGCAACTGCCCGGCGGTTATGCGGCGATGGTGCTGCTGGCACTGGTGCCGCCGCTTTGGCGGCGGGTGATGAATCCCCGGGTCGAGGCCTACTACCGCAATGAGTATGATCAACTGAAGCCTGCGAGCTGACACCGAAGCAATCGCGGTTCTGAGTGGAGATGACATTCATGAATGTATTGCGCACACCCGAAGACTGTTTTGCCGAACTGCCGGGCTGTCCCTTTGCACCGAACTACGTCGATGACCTGCCAGGCTTCGACGGCCTGCGCGTGCACTATCTCGACGAAGGTGCGCGGGATTCCGATCAGGTCTTTCTGTGTCTGCACGGCCAGCCGACCTGGAGCTATCTGTACCGCAAGATGATTCCACATTTTGTTGCTGCCGGCGGGCGCGTGGTGGCGCCGGACCTCTTCGGCTTTGGTCGCTCTGACAAGCCGGAAGATGAGAGTTTTTATACCTTCAGTCGGCATCGTGACATGTTGCTGGCACTGGTCGAAAAACTCGATCTGCAGAACATCACGCTGGTGGTACAGGACTGGGGCGGCCTGCTCGGTTTGACGCTGCCGATGGCGCAGCCTCATCGTTACACGCGCTTGATTGTGATGAATACCGCGTTGGCGACCGGCGATGTTCGTCTGGGCGAGGGCTTCATGCAGTGGCGGGCCTACGCCAACAGCCAGCCGGATCTGGATATTGCCAGGCTGATGGCGCGCAGTTGCCCGCAACTGACGCCGGCCGAAGCCGCTGCCTATGGCACACCCTTTCCTGACGTTCGCTACAAGGCCGGAGTGCGTCGCTTTCCGAATCTTGTGCCCGACAATGTCGATGCCGATGGTGCGGCAATCTCGCGCGTGGCGCGCAACTGGTGGGGTACGCAATGGAAGGGGCGCAGTTTCATGGCGGTCGGGGCCACCGATCCGGTGCTGGGACTCGCGGTGATGAAAGGCATGCAGCGACTGATTCGCGGCTGCCCCGAGGCTTTCATTCACCCTGCGGCGGGTCATTTCGTGCAGGAATGGGGCGACGAGATTGCCCCTTTGGCGCTGGCGGAATTCGCGCGTCCGGTTGCAAACGACTGAGGCGAACCGTCCCGCATCAATGGCGGGCGCGATAATGGCGATCATGTCAGAAGATCTGCCAATCCTGATCAAGAAGCTAATCGATCCCCGATGGTATGCGCACCCGGTGGATCGGGTAGAACTGGTCGAGACGCATGCCTCGTGGCTGCTGCTGGCCGGCGACTTTGCCTACAAGATCAAGAAACCCGTCACGCTGCCCTTCCTCGATTACGGCACGCTGCAACTGCGAGAAAAATTCTGTCGTGCCGAACTGGTGTTGAACCGTCGTCTCGCTGCGGATCTGTATCTTGATGCGGTGCCTATCGGCGGTACGCCGGAGCAGCCCCGTATCGGCGAGATGCCGGCCATCGAATGGGCCGTGCGCATGCGGCGCTTCGACGAGAGCGGTCGTCTCGACAGGCGTGCCGAACGCGGTGATTTGTTGCCGTCTCATCTCACTCAACTCGCTGTAACACTCAGCGAATTTCAGCAGATCGCTGCGGCGGCCGGTCCCGATAACCGCTTTGGCAAGCCTGAGCAAATATTGGCAACGGCCCGGGAAAACTTTGTCGAGTTGCGTCAGCTTTTGCCATCGAGCGATCAGCAACATGTCGAGGGTTTGGCGCGCTGGACGGAGGAGGAGTTCGCTCATCGTGCCACCACGTTCGCTGCACGCAAGAACGGCGGTTTCGTGCGTGAGGGACATGGTGATTTGCATCTGGGTAATCTGGTCTTGATCGATGGGCGGGTCGTGCCCTTCGATTGCATCGAGTTCAACGAGGATTTTCGCTGGAACGATCCGGCCAGCGAGATCGCCTTCGTCTGGATGGACTTGCTGGATCATGGCCGGCCAGGCCTCGCTGCGTGGTTTCTGAACGCATGGCTGGAGCAGGGAGGAGATTTTCAGGCGCTGGCGGTATTGCGTTTTTACGCCGTGTATCGCGCCGTGGTGCGGGCCAAGATCGCTGCCTTGCGCGCGCAGCACGAAGATACGGAACAGGGCGCCAGGGAACTCGATACGGCGCGCGACTACCTGCAACTGGCGCAAGGAATCGCCGTACCACCAGCGCCGACTTTTTACATCAGTTGCGGTTTGTCCGGTTCGGGCAAGACCACTGCGAGTTCCGCCCGGCTGCTGGACCCGGCGCTGGCGCAGTCCGGCAGCATTGTGCGTCTGCGCTCGGATGTCGAACGCAAGCGGCTGTTTGGTCTGGCGCCATTGGAAAGTAGCGGCTCGGTGGTGGATGGCGGCATCTATACCCCGGAAGCCACTGCGGCGACGTTTGCCCGGCTGTACAGGCTGGCGGGTGAGTTCATCGGCGCCGGCTGGTCAGTGATTGTCGATGCGGCATTTTTACGGCGCCGAGAACGGGCGGAGTTCCACGCGCTGGCCGATAAGCTGGGCGTTGAATTCGGGATACTGCTCAGTGAAGCGCCTGTTGCGGAGCTGCGGCGACGACTTCAAGCGCGCAGTGGCGATGCATCAGAAGCTACTGTGGCTGTGCTCGAACGCCAGCTCGAATGGTTTGAGCCGCTTGATGAGGAAGAGCGATCCTTCGCCGTTACTTCCTGACCGGGTGGTAGGCCGGTGGCGTTAGCTCCGATCGGAGACTGAATTCTGCAAGCGCAGTCGTTCCAGGCCCTGGCGGAAGGCCTCGGCATCGCCGTGATCAAAAAATGTCGGATAGCGCTCATGCGCGGCCGTGATTTTTCGCGCATGCTTGATCGGACACCAGTACTGCTCGGTGCGCGACGCGACTTCACGGGTGTAGGCGGCAATGCCGTTGCCGTAGGAGCAATAGAAACAGTTGAATTTCTCGATCAGATTCAGATAGGGCAGGTCGGCACGATCGAATACCAGAAAGTCGGCACGGCGCACTTTGGGAATGCGATAGATCGGGAAACACACAATCTGATACAGCGTGACGAATAGATCCATCAGCAGAAATGGAATCCAGCCCGCATAGATCAGCGGTGCCGTCAGAGCCACCAGCGGACGGGTGCGCCCGAGGAAACCGAGCAGGCCGAGTTTATAGCGCTTTTGCTGGCGCAAAAATTCCTCGGCCAGCTCGACTTGTTTGTGCCCGAATTTGTCGCGCGCCTTGCGATACTCTTCTTCGAGTTCGTCCTGCAGCGTCTTGATGCGGGCCAGCAGTTCGTCGATCGTAGCGGGCATAGCGTCCTCGGCAAGTATTTCCCGCCGTCTTGGCGGCCGGGTCAGTCAGTAGCCGGGAAGGCTCTGGATCCTGCCCCCCATTTAACTACACTTGAATCAAACCGACGAAAAAACGGGCGCCCGCATGGGGCGCCCGTTTCATAGCGGCTGCGAATTGCAGCCGAGTGATCGCTTACTCGCTCAGGTAATCCGTAACAGCGACCCAGCGCCCGTTCTGTATCTGGCCGACCTTGGACTTCGAGTTGCCCAGGTGCTGCGTCGGCGAGAACTGGTATTCAGGGCTGCCGAACATGTCACGCGAGAACGTCGTGCTTTCCAGAACCTTGATGAAGTTGTCGGTCGTCAGCTTCGGACCGGTCTTTTTGGCTGTTTGCATGAACATGTCCATGGCTACGTAGCCGTAAGCGGAGAACAATCCAGGCTCCTCGTTGAACTTGGCCTTGTAGGAAGCAAACCAGTCGCGCACATTCTTCGACGAATCGTCGGCATACGGCACTCCGACCTGATGCATGGCGTACAGCCCGTCCATTGCCTTGCCGCCCAGCTTGTGGATCAGGTCGGTATAGGCGGCCGATGCACCGATGAAACGCGGATTCCAGCCCATCTTTTTGGCGGTGCCGATGGTGCCGATGGTTTCACGAATGATCGTGCCCAGTACCACGGTGTCGCATCCAGAACTCTTCATCTTTGAGACCTGAGCCGAGAAATCGGTAGAGCCACGCTTGAATGAAGTGACCTCGGTGAAGTCCATCTTGATGTCCTTGAGCCCGTCCTCGGCGCCTTTGAGCACTTCGGTGCCGAAGTCGTCATCCTGGTAGATGGCGCAGAATTTCTTGGCGTCCTGCTCCTTGACCATCCATTTCACGCCGATGCGCATCTGCGTGTAGTACGGCGCGGCAAAGGAAAATTTCAACTTTTCCAGCGGCTCGTACATCTGGCGTGCTGCCGTGAGCGGAAAGAGATTCATCACACCCTTGCCGAAAAGTGTCGGGAAGGTCGCCAGATTGACGGCGGTACCGATGGTGCCGACCATGGCAAAGAGCTTGTCCCGCTGCACCATTTTTTGTGCCGCGAGCATGCCTTTTTTCGGGTCATAACCACTGTCTTCGGCGACGAACTTGACCTTGCGGCCGTGAATGCCGCCCGCGTCGTTGATTTCGTCTACCCGCATCTGCATGCCGTAGCGCAAGGCCTTGCCGAAGCCGGCCAGCGGACCGGACAAATCCTGGATGGTGCCGATAACGATCTCGTTCTTGGTGACGCCCATTTGCTCGGCAGCAAGTGCCGTCGTGCCAGCGCCGACTCCTGTTGCCGCGAGCAATGCCGCAGCCAGTTTGGTGTATCCCTTCATTGTGGTCTCCTCGTTTTGCTGGTTAAAACACGTTATGCAATAAATCTACTCGCGGTACATCGACTCGATCAACTCAGCATATTTTTGATTGACTAGCTTACGCTTTAGTTTCATGGTCGGGGTCAATTCCTCGTCTTCGGCGCCGAGCTTCTTTTCGATCAGTCGGAACTTCTTTATCTGCTCGACGCGGGCGAACTGTTTGTTGATGCGCTCGATTTCGCTGCCGATCAGTTTCTGCACTTCGGCCGAGCGGGTCAGGCTGACGTAGTTGGAAAAGGGTACGTCATGGTCCTGCGCAAATTTTTCGACATTTTCCTGATCGATCATGATCAGACAGACCAGATACGGCCGTTTGTCGCCGATCACCACCGCGTCGGTGATATAGGGTGAAAACTTGAGTTGATTCTCCAGTTCCGAGGGCGTGATGTTTTTGCCACCGGCGGTAATGATGATGTCTTTGAGGCGATCGGAGATACGATAAAAGCCTTCATCGTCCACCGAGCCGACATCACCGGTATGCAGCCAGCCGTCGGCATCGATGGTTTCAGCGGTCTTTTCCGGCTGATTCAGATAGCCCATGAATACGTTCGGTCCGCGAACCAGAATCTCACCTTCCTCTGAAAGCCTGACCTCGCAGGGTTCACCCGGAATGCCTATCGATCCGGGCTTGATCCTATACACCGGTGTGCTGATGGCGACACTGCTGGACTCGGTCATGCCCCAAACTTCCAGCATCGGCACGCCAAGTGCCATGTACCAGCGCACCAGATCGGGTGAAATTGGGGCGGCACCGGTGATCAGCATGCGGCTACGATGGATGCCGATCATTTTGCGCACATTGTTCAGCACCAGAACGCGCGCAAGCCAGTGAGTGAATTCCAGTCCCTGTCCAATGGCCTGTCCGGCCTCGAAGCGCCGCACTTTCTCCAGGCCGATGCTAATCGCCAACCCGTAGGCCCAGCGCTCGAAAGCGTTGGATTCCTTGAGCGCGATGCTGACTCCGGAATAGAACTTTTCCCAAACGCGCGGCACCGCACCGAACACCGTAGGCGCGATCTCACGCACATTCTCGGGAACGGTCTCGGGGTTCTCGACGAAATTCAGCTTGGTTCCCGTGTACAAGGAAAAATAGGCGCCGCTGACGCGTTCGGCCACATGGCACAAGGGCAGAAAGCACATACGTTCGTCGTCTTCGTTCTGCCCTGTCGCCCGATTGAAACCGCGCACCGCCTGCAGGATATTGCTGTGCGAAATCATCGCGCCCTTGGGCCGGCCGGTGGTGCCGGATGTGTAGATCAGGATCGCCAGTTCTTCTGCTTTTCGCGCGACAATGCGAGCGCGCCATTCCGCTTCGGCAGCAGAATCGCCCAGACGAGCGGCGCGTTTGCGACCAAGTTCACGTAGAGAATCCAGACTGATGACCTGATCGTCATCAAGATCGCGCAGGCCGGCCATGTCCCAGACAATGATCTTGCGCAAGCTTGGCAATCGCTCGCGTACTTCCAGCGCCTTGTCCAGTTGCTCGTCATCCTCTACGAACAGCAGCACCGAGTTGGAGTCCTCCATCAGGTACTCGACCTGGCTTGCCGCATCGGTGGGATAGATGCCCGAACTGATGCCGCCGCAGGAAAGTACCGCCAGATCCGAAAACAGCCATTCCTGACGCGTGTTTCCGAGCACCGAGGCGGTTTCGCCGACGGCGAATCCGAGCTCGATCAACCCCATGCCCACTTCACGCACGATCTCGCCGACTTCAGTCCAGGACATGCTTTGCCAGAGTCCGTATTCTTTCTGGCGGAACAGTGTCAGATCGCCGCGTTGGGCCACGGCGTTCCAGAACATTTCGGGCACATTCTCGCCCTCGATAACGACTCGCTGTTCTGACCAATAACGCTTTCCGTCAAGTTGCCACATGGTCGCTCCGAGCTTTCATTCGCGCTATCGCCATTGTTTTTTCTTCTTCCATCGCCGACCCTCGCGTACGCCTTCATCCTTGACGCCCAGGTAGAACTCCTTGATGTCGTCCTTCTCGCGTAGCACAGCGCAGGTATCGTGCATCACGATGCGACCGATCTCGAGGACATAACCATAGTCGGCGTATTTCAGCGCGATGTGGGCATTTTGCTCGACCACCAGCAGGGTCACGCCGCGCTCTCGATTGATGCGCACGATGATCTCGAAAATCTCCTTGGTCAGTTTGGGCGACAAGCCCAGGCTGGGTTCATCGAGCAGCATCATCGTCGGCTTTGCAAGAAGCGCGCGGCTGATCGAGAGCATCTGCTGCTGTCCACCCGAAAGCTGTCCGGCCGGCTGGCTGCTGCGTTCCTTGAGAATCGGGAAGTAGGCGAACACATCCTCGATGTCTTTCGCCACTGCATCCTTATCGGAACTCGGCCGCGTGTAGGCACCCATCAGCAGGTTCTCGCGCACCGTCAACAGGGGAAAGATTTCGCGGCCTTCAGGCACATGCACCAGTCCCTGACGGACGATCCAGGCCGGGTCGCGGCCTTCGAGCTTTTCGTTCTTGAAAGTCAGGCTGCCCTTTTGCGGATCGAGAATGCCGGAAATGGTTTTCAGCACGGTGGTCTTGCCGGCACCGTTGGAGCCGAGCACGGTGACGATGGAGCCAGCCTGAACCGCCAGCGAAACACCGCGAATGGCCTTCACCGCACCGTAAGCGGCCTCGACATTGTTGAGCTGGAGAATGGGTTGCGATGTCTCAGTCATCGTCCGCGCCTCCAAGATACGCTTCGATCACGCCAGGATGGGCTTGCACTTCCTGCGGTGTGCCCAGGGTCAGCACCTCGCCCTGATTGAGCGCCAGCACACGATCGGAAACGCGCGATACCAGACCCATGTCGTGTTCGACCATGATCACGGTGATGCCAAGATCGTGCTTGATGTCTTCGATCCAGAAACCCATGTCTTCGGTTTCCTCGGTATTGAGTCCTGAAGAGGGCTCGTCCAGCAAGAGCAGGCGCGGGCGCATGGCCAATGCACGTGCCAGTTCGACCACTTTGCGCACGCCATAGGGCAGGCCGACCACCATGCTGTCGCGGTAGTGCTGCAAATCGAGAAATTCGATGACTTCCTCGACCTGTCGACGGAACTCCAGTTCGGCGCGGCGCACCGAACCGGTGAATAGCAGGTCCTGAAACCAGCCGGTGTGGCGATGACAGTGCCTTCCCACCAGCAGATTCTGCAGCACGGTGGCATGCTCGAACAGTTCGATGTTCTGGAAGGTACGGGCAATGCCATGGCGGGCCACGACATAGGGCGGCATGCGGGATATCACTTCGCCCTCAAAGCGAACCTCACCCGAGGTCGGCCGGTAGAGCGCAGAAATCAGGTTGAAAATTGTCGTCTTGCCGGCCCCGTTCGGGCCGATCAGCGAAAACACTTCGTTGGGCCAGACGCTGAAGGACACATTGTCCACCGCCTTGAGGCCGCCGAACTGCACCGACAGATTTATCGCTTCCAGCATCGGCGTGGTCATGAGCCACCTCCAAAAGTCGGCGATGGCGATACGGCACCAAAGAGATGAAATGAGGAAGCGAGCTTTCTCATTTCATCCGCTCCGATTTCATGTAGCTCTTTTGCCGCTTGAACATGCCCTTGCGGTAGAAGGGGAAGATCTGCAGGAAAGTGCGGAACTTGAGCCAGCGCCCATACAGCCCCATGGGTTCGAACAGCACGATAGCGATCAGGATGATGCCGAATATGGTCGGCTGCAAACCGGTTTGCTGACCGATCGCGTCGGGTAGCCAGTCTTTGCCAAGCACGATCAATTGTTGCGCAAAGAACCAGAAGGCCGCTCCGAAGATTGCGCCCTGGATCGAACCGAGACCACCGATGACGATCATCATCAGCAGTTCGATCGACTGCAGAAAACCAAACTGGTCGGGCGTGATGAAGGTGATCTTGTGTGCGTACAGCGCCCCGGCTATGCCGGTGAGTGCGGCGGAAATGGCAAACGCCGTGGTCTTGTAGTACGACAGATTGATACCCATGCTCTGGGCGGAAACTTCCGAATCACGGATCGCGACAAAGGCGCGTCCGGTCGGGCTGCGCAGCAGGTTGAGCACGCCGAGTACGCAGATGGTTGCGATGCCGATCACGAGATAGTAGAAGTTGATCTGGTTGTCGAAATTGATCCCGCCGATGGTCAGCGCACCAAGCTGCAGTCCGGAGTTGCCGCCGGTAATGGACTCGGCCTGCACCACCGCTTCCTCGAGAATGAAACCGAATGCCAGCGTGGCAATCGACAGATACATGCCCTTGACCCGTAGCGCAGGCAGTCCGATCATGATTCCGGTGATACCCGCGACCAGCGCCGCCATCGGCAGCGACAGTGCGAAGGGCCAACCCTTGGCCTGCAAGTAGGCCTCGGTGTAGGCACCCATGGCAAGAAAGCCGGCATGACCCAGCGACACCTGTCCGGTATAGCCCGCAAGCAGCATCAGTCCCAGACACACAATGCTGTAGATGCCGATGAAACTGAGTTGCGACAGGGTGTATTCCGATAGCAACCAGGGTGCCGCCACCAGTCCCAGCGCCAGCAGGGCGTACCAGAAGCGCTGGCCATTGTGGCGAAACAGGGCGATGTCCTGCTCGTAGCGGGTGTTGAAGAAGAAGTGCATGTCGGCCTAAACCTTTTTGGTCAGGTTGTCGCCGAACAAACCGTTCGGCTTGACCACGAGCATGATTAATACCACTACGTAGGCCGCAATGTCCTTGAAGCCCTCCGGTAAATAGAATCCCGCGAGCGATTCGACAATGCCGATCACCAACCCGCCCACCAATGCGCCAGGAATACTGCCGAAGCCGCCAACCACTGCCGCTGGAAAGGCCTTGAGCCCGATAAAGCCCATATTGGCATGTACAAAGGTAATCGGCGCCAACAGTAATCCGGCCACACCGCAAATCGCGGACGACAGGCCCCACACCATCATATTGACGCGGCGCACCGGAATGCCCATGTAAAAAGCCGCCAACTGGTTCTGCGAGGTGGCCTGCATGGCGATGCCGAGCCTGGTGTAGCGAAAGAAAGCAAATAGCAAGGCCACCAAAACGATCGTCGCGAAAATGATCACCAGATGTTCGACGGAGACAACAAGCCCCGTACCTTCACCACCAAACCATATCACCTCGTCCTTGTACGGCACCCGCAAGGTGTGCGTCTCGGTGCCCCAGTAGGGAATCATGGTGACCAGTCCGCGCGCAAAATAGCCGAGTCCGATGGTAATCATCACCACGGTAAATGCAGGCTGACCCAGCAGCGGTCTGAGCAAGACACGTTCGGTGCCCATGCCGAACAGTGACATGGCGACAATGGTGACCAGAAAAGCCAGCCAGAACGGCAGGCCGATGATCGTCATTGCGGAAAGACCGACGAAGCCGCCGATCATCATCAAATCGCCCTGGGCGAAATTGACCGTCTCCGTCGCCTTGTAGATCAAGACAAAGCCGAGGGCAATCAGTGCATAAATGCAACCGATCGCGGCGCCACTGACTATGAGTTGCAGCAGTTGAATCACCCGATGTCTCCTCCGGGGAAGTGGGTTGTGCACTGCCCTTTTCGGGTCTGCGATAGATTATGCCTCAACAATCCGTGGCGACGGATGTGAACCACTAAAGAAGTCCGGGGTGAATAAGATTGCTGAGCATATTCGCTTACAAACGTTTGTGGCAACTTACAGTATCGAGGGTGATTTGGGTCGTTCTCATGCATTAACTTGCTCATCAGCGCGCGGTAAGTCATCGCGCCATCGATAAGGAGATACCCATGAAACCCACCAAACGCATTTCCGTCATCGCGGCGGTATTGGTCACACTGTATTCGGTGCCGTCCTTGGCCGACGGCGCCGACATACGCTTCAACATCGGCGATGTATCGTTCGGGATCGATGTCGGCACTCCACCACCGGCACCCATCATCGAGTACGTTCCGGTCGTCCGACCAGGCTATGTTCTCGCCCCGGGCTACTGGAGATGGACGGGTCGGCGTTACGTCTGGAACAAGAGCACGTGGGAAAAGGCACGTTCCGGCTACCGGCACGTGGCCGGGCATTGGCAGCAACGGGGCAAGCATTGGCACTTTGAGCCCGCGCATTGGGAAGCGCAAAAGAAGATCGCGCATCACAACAGCAAGCGCAACCATGATCGGCTCGCGCGATATGAAGATCGCCATGACACTCGCTCGTCTCATGGCCGGGATGGCCGACGCAATCACTCCCGGTGATTCGATCAGGCGACGAGACCGGCCACGAGCCCGCGGCCGCCGTCTCGCCAACGCCGACTTTTGCTTCAGGCGAAAAAGGCTTCGCCACGGGCGGCGCGGTCGCGCAAATACTGTGG
>JAIPCS010000041.1 GCA_021738105.1 Sulfuritalea sp. | reverse complement strand
GATTTCAACCATCCTACGTGAGAGGCTTGGCACCCGCGGGACGGCTCGATATCGATTCCACAGGACTGCTGGTTTTGACTCAGGACGGCCGCGTGGCGCGTCAGCTGATCGGGGACGACTCCAAGGTGGAAAAGGAGTACCTGGTCCGTGTCGATGGAAGTCTGGACGCGCGCGGCCTCGCCTTGCTGAATCACGGACTCGAACTAGACGGCAAAAAGCTGCGCCCGGCCAAAGTGGCCTGGGCGAACCCGGATCAGCTTCGGTTTGTCCTGACCGAAGGTCGCAAACGACAGATTCGCCGCATGTGTGAGCAGGTGGGGCTGCGGGTCACCGGACTGAAAAGGGTGCGTATCGGCCAAGTACGGCTTGGTGACTTGCCTTTGGGTCACTGGCGCCTGCTGCGCGAAAGCGAAGCTTTCTAAAGGCTCAACCATCATCTTGCCGCGGGCTTGACATGCTGATCAAGCTTGCCGACTATGTGCGGATGGATATTCCCCACGAAATAGCCAACAACGCCAAATCAGGGTCAATTCAGCCGGAGCCGCGCCGGTCGAGTCCGATTCTTTGGGGAATCGCCCTATTGGTGGTGATGGCGGTCGTCGTGCTTGCGTTTGGAGCCTACCGACAGCCTGAATTACTGATGAATCTTGTCGGACTCCGTTATTGCGGCTAGCCAACGGCTTGTTGCGGACCTTGCCTAGTACCCTGTAGCTTGGTAAAATCGCCGGCTTCCCTTGCTCCACCCGTTACGCATGCGGGGGGGCTGTTAATCAACCAAAAAGGAGATTGCATGCGCCACTATGAAGTTGTATTTATCGTCCACCCGGACCAGTCCGAGCAGGTGCCGGCGATGATCGAGCGTTACAAGACGCTGGTCACCGGCCGCAACGGCGCCATCCATCGCCTCGAGGACTGGGGCCGCCGCCAGATGGCTTATCCGATCCAGAAGGTTCACAAGGCTCACTACGTACTGATGAATATCGAGTGCGACGGTGAAACCCTGACCGAGCTTGAGCATGCCTTCAAATTCAATGATGCCGTGCTGCGTCATCTGACGGTGAAGACGCGCAAGGCTGTCACGACGCCTTCTCCCATGATGAAAGAGGAACGGTCGCGTTCGCTGACTCAGGGTGATGTCAGGGAAGCGCCGAAGGAGGCACCCGCCGCTGCCACTGTGGAGGCCCCTGAAGTTGCCTGATGGCGACTGAGGAATCTCCGTGCAACCTGACGCAGCTGTCGGGTCGTTTGCTCGAACGCGGTGCATTGCGCCGCACTCCTGCCGGAATACCGGTTCTCGAATTTGTTCTTGTGCATGTCTCGACTCAGGTCGAAGCCGAAGTGGAGCGCAAGGTTGAATGCGAGATGGCCTGTGTAGCAATGGGTCAGGCAGCGCAAGTTCTACTTGCTGCCAAACCGGGAAATGGAATGAAGCTTGGCGGTTTTCTCGCCGCAAGGAGTCTCAAGCGACGCAGCCCGATACTGCATGTGAATACAGTCGAATTCGTTGAAGGAACTGAAAATGGCATTCAAACCTAAGAGCAAGACCGGTGTAAAACGCAAGGACGACAAGGGTCGTAGCCTGTTCAAGCGCCGCAAGTTCTGTCGTTTTACGGCAGAGAAAATTGAAGAGATCGATTACAAGGATGTCGATATCCTGAAGGACTTTATTGCTGAGAACGCCAAGATCATGCCGGCGCGTATTACCGGCACCAAGACCGGCTATCAGCGGCAGTTGTCGACCGCCATCAAGCGTGCGAGATTTCTCGCGTTGCTGCCTTTCACCGATCTGCACCAGTAAGCGAGGAATAGACCATGCAAATTATTCTGATGGAAAAGGTGGTCAACCTGGGTGGCCTTGGTGATGTGGTCAAGGTCAAGGATGGCTACGCCCGCAATTTTCTGATTCCGCAAGGCAAGGCCAAGCGGGCGACTGAAGCCAATCGCAAGGTATTCGAGGAAAAGCGTGCCGAGCTCGAACGAGTTCAGGCCGAGGCGGTTGCGGTTGCCCAGGCACAGGCCGACAAACTGGAAGGACTGATGTTGCAGATCACGCGCAAAACGGGCGTTGATGGCCGTCTGTTCGGTTCGGTATCGGCTCACGATATTGCCGAGGCAATTGCCGCAATGGGCTTCGAGGTTGAAAAATCGGCGATTCAATTGCCCGAAGGTCCGCTCAAGGCCATTGGCGATACACCGATTCATATCTCTCTGCATACGGATGTTGTTGCTACGGTGACGGTATCGGTGCTCGGCGAGCAGTAAGCCGGTAGCACCTGGAAATCCGGGCCGCCGATCGATGATCGGCGGCTTTTTTATTTTGCCTGCTTCAACGGCTCGAACAGTCTTGCGGGGATGTTGCGCTGCGCGAATTCCATGCACCGGATTTACACAGTTTGTACACAGCATTTCCACAGCTTGTTCACTTATCACGGGATGCCGTGCGCGCTAAACTTGCGGCATCAAAATGGAGGCAGCAATGGCCCAGGTACGCGCTTTTAATCCCCCGCAGCCCGTTGATTCACAAGTCGCTGCGCTGAAGCTTCCACCGCATTCCATTGAGGCCGAACAGTCGCTGATCGGTGGATTGCTGATCGACAACGCTTCCTGGGACCGCATCGGCGATGTGGTGCGTGAGACCGATTTCTATCGTGACGACCATCGCCGGATTTTCCGTCATATCGGCAAGCTGATTCAGCAGGGCCGTCCGGCCGATGTGGTGACAGTGTATGAATCCATTGAGCAATCGAACGAGATCGATCAGACCGGGGGGCTTGGTTATCTCGGCGAAATCGCCAATGCCACGCCTTCAGCGGCAAATATTCGGCGCTATGCTGAAATCGTGCGTGAGCGGGCCATCCTGCGCCAACTGGTCACCGCCGGTGATGAGATCGCCGGTAACGCGCTAAATCCGGCTGGTCGTGACGTCAAGCAACTGCTGGACGAAGCCGAGCAGAAAATTTTTCAGATCGCCGAAATTGGCAATAACAGCAACAATGGTTTTGTCGCCATTCAGCCGCTGCTCGGTGAGGTGGTCGAGCGGATGGAAACACTGCTGGCGAGAGAAAACCAATCCGACATCACAGGAGTGGCGACTGGATTTGCGGATCTGGACCGGATGACTTCCGGGTTGCAGCCGGGTGACATGGTGGTGGTTGCCGGTCGCCCATCGATGGGCAAGACCGCGTTTGCCATGAATATCGCCGAACACGTCGGCGTTGAACTGAGATTGCCCGTGGCGATATTCAGTCTGGAAATGTCAGGCCCGCAACTGGCAACCCGCTTTCTGTCGTCGGTGGGCCGGATTGATCAGAGCAAGTTGCGCACCGGACGCTTGACCGATGACGAATGGGATCGCATGACCGTTGCGCTAGGCAAACTGCACGAAGCGCCGATCCATATCGATGAAACCGGTGCCATCAATTCGACGGACTTGCGAGCGCGTGCCCGCCGCCTGCATCGGCAGTTCGGCAAGCTCGGCCTGATCATCATCGACTACCTGCAGTTGATGAGTTCCAATCGTATGGGCGAGAATCGCGCCACCGAAATTTCTGAAATTTCGCGATCGATCAAGGCGCTGGCAAAGGAATTGCAGGTGCCGATCATCGCTTTGTCGCAGCTGTCGAGAAAGGTTGAGGAGCGCACCGACAAGCGTCCGCTGATGAGCGACTTGCGTGAGTCGGGTGCCATCGAGCAGGACGCCGACATCATCATGATGATGTATCGCGAGGAGTACTACAAACCGGACACTCAGGACAAGGGAACCGCCGAAGCCATCATCGGCAAACATCGAAATGGCCCGGTGGGCACAGTGCGCTTGACCTTCCTTGGCGAATACACGAAGTTCGAGAACTTTGCCTCGGGCTCGGCCTCCTACCGAGGCTGAACACGGAGTCGGCTTTGTGACCGACTCCTGAATGTAGTCCTTATGGGCTAGCTCACGGTACTACAGTACTTCTGCTGCGTGATCGGCAAGCCTTGAACGCTCGCCACGCTGAAGTGTGACGTGGCCGGAATGCGGCCAGCCCTTGAACCGATCCACGACGTAGGTCAGGCCTGAACTGCCTTCGGTCAGATAGGGTGTGTCGATCTGGGCGATGTTGCCCAGGCAGACCACCTTGGTGCCGGGACCGGCGCGGGTAATCAGCGTCTTCATCTGTTTCGGTGTCAGATTCTGTGCCTCATCGATGATCAGAAACTTGTTCATGAAGGTGCGGCCGCGCATGAAGTTGAGGGACTTGATCTTGATCCGGCTGCGGATCAAATCCATCGTCGCCGCACGCCCCCAGTCGCCACCAAAGTTTCCGCCATGGTTGCCGGGAGCGCCGGCCGGTGCTTCGGCCGGCTTGTTGAGCACTTCCAGATTGTCTTCCAGCGCACCCATCCAGGGTGTCATTTTTTCCTCTTCGGTTCCGGGCAGAAAGCCGATGTCTTCGCCGACGGGAACCGTGACTCGGGTGATGATGATCTCGGCGAACAGCTTGGTTTCCAGTGTCTGCGTCAGCGCGGCCGCCAGTGTCAGTAGTGTTTTTCCGGTACCGGCCTGACCCAGCAGTGTGACAAAATCAATTTCAGGATTCATCAGCAGATTGAGCGCGAAGTTCTGTTCGCGGTTTCTGGCCGTGATGCCCCACACTGCGTTTCTGGCGTGGCTGAAATCGATCAGTGTTTCAAGTTCCGCCGTCTTGCCAGCGCCGACTTTTACCCAGGCTTGCAAGGGTTGCGGGCCTTCCTGCCAGACGAATTCGTTGACCAGCATTTCCGGACAGAGCGGGCCCTTGATTCGATAATAGGTGCGGCTGTCCTTTTTCCAGGATTCCAGACCCTTGCCGTGGCTGTCCCAAAAATCGGGGGGCAGTTCTCGCGTGCCGGTGTACAGTAGATCGGAATCCTCCAGCACCTTGTCGTTGAAATAGTCCTGCGCTTCGAGGCCCAGCGCGCGGGCCTTGATGCGCATGTTGATATCCTTGGTGACCAGAATCACCGGCCGTTTGGGGTGCTTCTGGCCAAGATACATGACCACGCCGATGATCTGATTGTCGGCTTTGGCGGTCGGTAGCGAGACCGGAAGCGTGCCGTTGATGGCTTCGGTCTGCAAAAACAAGTGGCCGGTCGCCATCTGCCGCGAGGGCCCGGTGAGGTCAATGCCTTGGGCCATGTTGTGCTCGGCACCGGTGACGATTTCGTCGAGCAATCGGCTGCTTTGGCGTGCGTTGCGCGCGACCTCCGACATGCCTTTCTTGTTGGCGTCGAGTTCTTCCAGCGTCATCATCGGTACGAAGATGTCGTGTTCCTCGAAGCGGAAGAGGCTCAATGGATCGTGCATCAACACATTGGTGTCGAGCACGAACAATTTGCGATTAGAGTTTTTTGGAGCCTTGGCGCGCTTGGTGGTCATGAGCATCTCTGGGCAAGGGCGGTGGACAGTCCAACAATAGCCACCGACTCAAACAAGGTAGGTAGAAGGAAGGGCTCGAATTCGGCCCCGATTAGCGATTCAAGCGGCCAAAAATCCATTCGGCCTTTATACGCCCAGCCTAAAGTTTTCGCACGGCCGCTAGAACGGCGGCCGCATTTCCATCGGCCTTGGTCGCGCGCCACTCTTGGCGCAGAAATCCCTTGGAATCAATCAGGAAAGTGCTGCGCTGAATACCCAATACTTTCTTTCCATAGAGCATTTTGTTCTTCACCACGTCAAACATCCGGCAAAGTACGCCTTCAATGTCGGAAATCAGTTCGAAAGGCAAACCGAGCTTTTCCTTGAAGCTTTCGTGGGACTTCAGCGAGTCGCGTGAGACGCCCACCACCACGCACCCCGCCTTGACAAACTGGGCATGCAGATCCCTAAACTGCTGAGCTTGAGCGGTGCATCCAGGGGTATTGTCCCTTGGGTAGAAATACAGCACGAGCGATTTACCGCAAAAGTCCGAAAGTGTGAAATCACCGCCGGTGGCGGGTACCGTGAAATCGGGGACACGCAGTCCCAGGGCGGATGGGGGAGTATTAAATTCGATCATGCGGCTTCCTTCCATGTTGACAGAAATTCCTCACCTTGCAGCATCAATGAGCCTGCTCGACCCGGGATTTCACCCCGTGTCATTTCGTGGCGAGGCAGTAAGGCTGGGTCAAGTGAATCGCGCATCTTGCCCATCGATACCAGTTGAAAACCCTGTTCGCGCCAGCCTGTCAGCAGACGCTCGAGGGTGTCGCCAAACTTGAGACCTTCAAGTTCGGCGTGCAGCGTAAAAACGTGGTCGCGATTTTCCGACCCGGCAGCAGTCTGGTCGGTGAGCTTCAGCAAATGCAGGTGCACGTTTTCCGGTGTGAGGTCGTCGCTGCCGACCAGTTCGTCCAGTGTGGGTAGCGTGGTCGGCAGTTGCGGGCAGGCGATGATTTCTCCATTCCATATCGGAATGAAGGGATGCGTGCCGCGACAGTCGGAGGCCCAGCGGTAGCCGAGGCGTTGTGTCAGGCGCAGCGCCTGTATATTCATCTGCCAGCCGGCGGCGCCGTGTCCTGGGGCTTCGTCGCCAAAGATGTCGACAAAACGTTCGTGCGCTTGACGCATCTCGATTTCGGTCCATTTTGCATTCGCCTTTTCAACGCCGTCCTGCCATTTGACGTGATCCCAGCAATGAATCGCGGCTTCAAAACCTGCCTCGCGTGTTGCGCGCATGATGTCCGCACCTTTGCGCCCGATATTCGGGCCGGGTAGCAAGGTGCCGTACATCAGCGTTTTGATGCCGTAGTGCGAAACCACCGACGTGCGTTGTACTTTTTTCATGAAGCCGGGACGGAACACGCGTTTAATGGCACGCCCGGTGTGATCGGGGCCGAGCGAAAACAGAAAACTCGCATCCGCCCGGTGGCGGCGCAAAATCTCTACCAGTCGCGGCACGCCTTGCTGTGTGCCACGCCAGGTATCTACATCGATTTTGAGGGCGAGCTTCATGGCGAAGCTCAGTCCATCAACTTGCGCGCTTCGGCCACGTCGCTGCGGTAGGCCTCGAAAATGCTGCGCAGTGCGTCTTCGAACTTGATCTTGGGTTCCCAGTCGAGTTCAGTCATCGTGTTGGTGATTTTTGGTACACGATGCTGGGTGTCTTGATAACCCTTGCCGTAGTATTCACCGGAGGTGGTTTCCAGTGTCTGCACCTTGGCCGCGCTCTCGGCATATTCCGGGTACTGCTTGGCCAGATCGAGCATCAATGCGGCCAGATCGCGCACCGAGTAGTTGTTTTTCGGGTTGCCGATGTTGTAGATCTTGCCGCTGGCGATTCCGTTGCGATTTTCGATGATTTTCATCAATGCATCGATACCGTCGGAAACATAGGTGAATGAGCGCTTCTGGGCGCCGCCGTCGACCAGCTTGATCGGCTCGCCACGCACGATGTGGCCGAGGAACTGCGTGATGACGCGGGAACTGCCTTCTTTCGGCGTATGAATGGAATCAAGGCCGGGACCGATCCAGTTAAAGGGTCGGAACAAAGTGTAGTCGAGACCTTCCTGCTGGCCGTAGGCGTGAATCACGCGGTCCATCATTTGCTTGGCGCAGGAGTAGATCCAGCGCGGCTTGTTGATCGGTCCCAGGACCAGGTTCGAATTCTCCGGATCAAACTCCGGATCCTGGCTCATGCCGTAAACCTCGGAGGTCGAGGGAAAGATCACGCGCTTTTTGTACTTGACCGCATGGCGGATGATGGGCAGGTTGGCCTCGAAGTCGAGTTCGAAGACGCGCAGGGGTTCCTTGACATAGGTGGCGGGCGTGGCGATGGCCACCAGGGGCAGAACCGCGTCGCACTTCCTGACGTGGTATTCGATCCACTCCTTGTTGATCGTAATGTCGCCTTCGAAAAAATGAAAACGAGGGTTCTGCATCAACTCGGTGACGCGCTCCGAGTTCATGTCCATGCCATAGACCTCCCAATCGGTAGTGTCCATGATGCGCTGGGAAAGATGATGGCCGATAAAGCCATTGACGCCGAGGATGAGTATTTTCATAAGAGGGGAATTGCCGAGTTTCCAAAAATCGTATTGAACCGGTCGTCTGCCGAGAAAGGGACCAGTGTTGAACCCCCCAATTCTACCAAGAGCAGGCGCAATATCCGGCCGTCGCCGCATTCTGCGAATAGGCGCTGGTCATGAACAAACAGCGTCGGGCGGCCGAATCGCTGGCTCGACGCGATATTTACTTGTATTGAACGCAGGACTCTGAGGCGGCCCTTTGGTGTATCGCAAAACGCTCCCGGATAGGGGGGGGCCACGGCTCGGATCAGGTTGTGTACTTCGGCGGCAGTTCGGTTCCAGTCGATACGGCCATCTTCGGCCTTGCGTCCACCAAAATAGCTGCCGGCGGCAAGTTCCTGAGGGTGCAACGCGACATGGCCTGTCAGCAGTTGCGGCAGAACCCGGTCGAGAGCCATTTCCGCCGCCACGGTGAGCTTGTTGAAGACATCGTGCGCCGTGTCGTCGGGAAGAATGGGCACGGCTTGTTGCGCCACGATGTCTCCCGCATCGGGCTTTTCAACCATTTGGTGCAAGGTGGCGCCGGTTTCCCGTTCGCCATGAATGATCGCCCAATTCACCGGCACGCGGCCGCGATACTTGGGTAGCAGCGAGCCGTGCATATTGAAGGCGCCGTGCTTTGGCAAGGCCAGCAGCGGTGCTTTCAGCATCAGCCGGTAGTAGAAGGAAAAAAAGAAATCCGGCTGCAGTGCCTCCAGTTCCGCGATCACCGTGGGGTCGTTGGGATCCTCGGGCGTGATTACCGGGATGTCGTGACGCTCGGCAAGTTCGGCAACGCTGTCGAACCAGATCGTCTCTGCGGGATTGTTGGCATGTGTAACTACCCGCACAACATCCACGCCATGGGCCAGCAGTACCGAGAGGCAGCGCACGCCTACATTGTGGTAGGCAAATACAACGGCCTTGCTCATGTGGACGGCGGGTCGCTTTGTTCCAGGATGGCCTCCACCAGATAGCGGGGACGGTGGCGCACCTGTTGGTAGATGCGGCCGATGTACTCACCGAGCAGGCCGATACCGAACAGGGACAAACCGATCAGAAAGAAGGCCAGCGCGAAGAGAGTGAACAAGCCTTCCGCTTCCGGGCCGAGGATCAGGCGTCGCGCGATCAGCAGCACGAACAGCGACGCCGAACCCAGCGAAACAAGGATGCCGAGCATGGAAAACCATTGCAGCGGCACCAGCGAAAAGCCGGTCATCAGGTCGAAATTCAGGCGTATCAGACTGTAGAGCGAATACTTGGAATCGCCGGCGGCGCGCTCTTCGTGTTCAACCACCACCTCGGCGGGACTGCGGGCGAAGGTGTAGGCCAGTGCCGGTATGAAGGTGGCGACTTCCTTGCAACTGTTGATGGCGTTCACCACCCCCCGCGAATAGGCGCGCAGCATGTTGCCCTGGTCGGTGATCTTGATACGGGTGATTTTCTCGCGTAGCCGGTTCATGGCTTTCGAGGCCCAGGTGCGGAACAGGTTGTCCTGACGCTTGCGGCGGATACTGCCGACATAGTCATGCCCTTCACGCATCTTGGCGATCAGTTTGCCAATTTCCTCGGGCGGATTCTGCAAGTCGGCATCCAGCGTGACGACGATCTCACCGCGACAATGCTCGAAGCCGGCCATGATGGCCATGTGCTGTCCGGCGTTGGCGCCGAAGAGGATGACGCGGGTTACCTCGGGCCGGGCTTCGAACTGCTGGCGCAGGATTGCCGCCGAGCGATCATGGCTGCCGTCGTTCACAAAGACCACTTCGTAGCTTTCACCGAGTGCGTCCAGCGCCGGATACAGCCGGGCAAACAGGGTGTCGAGCCCGGCCTCCTCGTTATAGACCGGAATAACGACGGATAGAGAAGGTGGATTCATGCGATCTCCTGCAGGCTTTTTTTCAGCGCCGAACATACGCGGTCGACGTCGCTGTCCTGCATTGCCGGAAACAAGGGTAGCGTCACGGTGGCGGCACCGACACGCTCGGCCTGGGGGAAATCCCCATCCTTGAAGCCCTGTGCGCGGTACAGCGAAAACAGATGCAGCGCCGGATAGTGCACACCGACACCGATGCCGTGCTGCTTCATCGCCGCGACGAACTTGCCGCGATCCGTGCCGGCAGGCAGCAGAACCTGAAACATGTGCCAGTTGCCGTGGGTGAAATCCGCCATGGGCAGTTCAAGTCCGAGCGCCGGATCGATCCTCTCCAGGTAACGCCTGGCAAGTTCGCGACGACGGGCGGTGAAGGCTTCAATATGCTTCAACTGGCCGAGGCCGATGGTGGCGGCAATGTCGGTCAGGTTGAATTTTCCGCCCAGTACGTCGACATCCATGCTGCCGTCGGGGAAGCGTCGCACACCCTGCAGACGCAAACGTTCGCACAAGCCGGTGTCGATGTCGGCGGGCAGCACCAGCGCGCCGCCCTCGGAGGTGGTCAGATTTTTGTTGGCGTGGAAACTGAAGGAGACGAAATCCCCTGTGCTACCGATGTGTCGTCCATTCCACGAAGCGCCGAAGGATTGCGCGGCGTCCTCGATCACGCGCAGATCGTGCCTGCCTGCAATGGCGTAGAGTCGGTCGCGATTGACCGGCAGGCCGGCCAGATCAATCGGGATGATGGCTTTGGTCGTTGGCGCGATGGCCGTTTCAATTTGTTCCAGGTCGATGTTGCGGGTGACAGGATCGATATCGACAAAGACCGGCGTCGCACCGACTTCAAGAATTACGTTGGCCGTGGCGACCCAGGTCAGTGGCGTGGTAATTACCGTGTCGCCAGCGCCGACTTTTGCGAGTCGGAGAGCGACTTCAAGTGTGGCCGTGCCCGAATTGAAAACACGCACCGGGCGGCCGCCGCAGTAGTCGGACAAGGCGGCTTCGAAAGCCTGTACTTTCGGACCGCTGGTAATCCAGCCCGAGCGCAAGACGTTTGCTACCTCGGTGATGGTCTCTTCGTCGATCGATGGTCGGGTGAACGGCAAAAAGGGTTCGCTCATGATCTCGCCACCAGGAACACCCCAACGATGATGAAGCCGATGCCCAGCAGCTTCTGCGCCGCCAAGGCTTCGCCAAACCAGTGCCATGCAACGAAGGCGTTGATCACGTAGCCGATCGACAGCATCGGGTAGGCAATCGACACGGGTACGCGCGACAGCGCCATGATCCAGACCACCAGGCTCACCGCATAGCAGGCCATGCCGCCCATGATGAAAGGCTGAAACGCGAGTTTCAGGCCGATGGGCACGATGTTGTCGGCGTGGAATTCGAAATGTCCGACGACGTTGGTACCAGCCTTGAGCAAAAGTTGCGCAGCGGCATTCAGCAGCACGCCGGAGAGGATCAGGGAGAAGCTGATGGCGTTCATTTCATGGCTTTCTGACGATAACGCGACGGGTGTCACGAACCACTTCGCTCATGGGGAGTCCCTTTTTATCCATCGTCTTCCAGGTCGCTGGCGACATCAGTGCCCAGGCCTCGGGCGCGGCCGCCCATGCCCGTTCGAAACCCGCGACATCGGGGATGAACTTTTCGGGTTCCTGGGCGATACCGAAGCCGAGTTCATCGCGATAGCCGACCATGGTGGTCGTGCGTTGCAAATAGAACTGCAGGCTCTGATCGTAGGTCTCCACACTGAAAAACGGCACGCCGGGCTTGAGTTGCGGTCGGATGACAGTCGCCACGTCGTGGGCGGAATTGACGGAGCCCAGGCTGTCGTGACCGAGCAAAAAGCCCTGGCCGAAGGCAAATCCACCAAAGGCAAGCGAGATCACGGCAGCGACGCTGCGCCCCTGCCGTCCCAGTACGAACGCCATGATTGAGCCCAGCAGCATGGCGCCGGCTCCGGCATAGAGCCAGGGCTGGTAGGCCTCGTAGAGAGCCACGGGTACGGACTCATTGGCGAAACGGGTCACGAATGGCACCAGCGCGAGACAAGCGGCGGCAATGACCATTGCCGGCAGGGTATGCCATTCAATCCTGCGCGCGGTTGTATATCCCGAAAGATGGAGGCCGATCAGCGCGGCGATTGTCGGAAAAATCGGGAGAATATAAGAGGCCAGTTTCGAACTCGATACGGAAAAGAACGCAAAGACCACCACGGTCCAGACCAGCAGGAAACGTTGTGCCTGGAATCGCTGGCCGGGGTTTCGTCGCAGTCCGGCGATCAAGCCCTGAATCAAACTGCCCAACCAGGGCAGCATGCCGATCAACAGGATGGGTATGAAATACCACATCGGTTGATAGCGTCCGTGGGCCTTGGTCAGGAAACGCTCGAAATGCTCGTGAATGAAAAAGAAACGCGCGAACTCCGGGTTGGCCATGGATACCGCGATGAACCAGGGTGCCGTGATGGCGAGAAGAATCAGCAGGCCACGAAACGGGCGCACTCGCAGGATAAAACCCCAGTCGCGCTGCCACAACGTGTAGGCGACCACCGTGGCCGCCGGCAATACCAGTCCGATCAGCCCCTTGGACAACACTGCCAGCGCCAGCAGTATCCAGGCACCGTCCTGCCAGCGCCGACTTTCTGGCGGGTCGACGCCGTCACGCTGCGCCAGACACAGTGCAAATACCGCCGCCGCAAGAAAGAAACTGACGCTCATGTCCAGCGTATTGACATGAGCGATGACGTTCCACAACACACTGCCGCCCAATATTGCGCCAGCCATCAGGCCGGCTTGCAGGCCGAACAGCCGGGTGGTGGCAAACGCGGTTGCGAGCACGCCAAGAAACCCGGTGAGCGCCGGCCAAAGCCTGGCCGTCCAGTGATGCTCGCCGAAGAGGGTGAAGGCCGTGGCCGTCGCCCAGTATTGGAGGGCCGGTTTTTCGAAGTATTTCAGCCCGTTCAGGCGGGGTGTCAGCCAGTCGCCGCTGGCCACCATCTCGCGCGGTATTTCTGAGTACCGCCCTTCGTCCGGGTTGATCAGGCGGCGCTGATCCAGCGTGCCGAACCAGGCCAGCGTAAACACCAGTACCAGGACGAGCAGCGTTCCGCTTTTCAGAGTGATCAGTTTGCGCATTCGATGATCAGTGCGGCAGCCACGTCTCGACCTTCGGCCATCAGAATGTTGAAAGTACGACAGGCGGCCGCGCTGTCCATGACCTCAACCCCCACGCGCTTCTCGATCAGGCCGCGCAGCAAAGCCGGGTGGGGGAAGTATTGGCGTGATCCGGTTCCAAGCAGCACGATCGGGCTCCCGAGTTCGGCCACCAGGCCGATATCCGATTCCGTCAGACGGTCAAAGGAATTCGGCGGCCAGTTTTCGATCAGTTGATGCGGGGTGAGCAGAAAGCTCCGGGTCATCCGGCGACCATTCACTGCGATGTGCTCGGCATCGTAAGCGGTGATTGCGTTCAGTCCAACGGTGACAGAGGGATGAAGCTTCATTCAGGGCGGCGAGGTAGGCAGCAAGGTAGACGAAGTGCGATACATGCAGGAATGGCTGAAAGCCGCATCAAATCTGGATTTGCGGTGCAGCATAGGCTTCGGTAATATTATACATTTTAGTTCTGGCATAACGACTGCTTGTGCGGACGCGCCCGCTCTGAAATCCGAAAAGTTGCCGAGAAGTTGTTTCGTACTGGTTCCCGCCAGTCGGGGCGGACCCTCTCCGAATGGTTGTTTTTTAGATGCTTCCCTGTTGGGGCGGTGTCACGCAGAAAGGATGGTTGCAAATGCAGCCCGTAACGAAATCAAGCAAGCTCAACAACGTCTGCTACGACATTCGTGGACCTGTGCTTGAGCGCGCCAAACAGATGGAGGAAGAAGGTCACCAGATCATCAAGCTGAACATTGGCAATCTGGCGGCATTCGGTTTCGACGCCCCGGAGGAAGTTCAGCAGGACATGATCCGGAATCTGCCTGGGGCCGCCGGGTATGTCGATTCGAAGGGGATTTTTTCTGCGCGCAAGGCCGTAATGCACTACACGCAGCAAAAGCACATCAAAGGCGTCACGATCGAAGATATCTACATCGGCAATGGTGTTTCCGAATTGATCGTGATGGCGATGAATGCCCTGCTTGATACCGGAGACGAAGTTCTGGTGCCGGCACCGGATTACCCATTGTGGACAGCCGCCATCAGTCTTTCCGGCGGTACGCCCCGACATTATCTTTGTGACGAAGGCTCCGGCTGGCTGCCCGACCTGGCGGACATCCGCGCCAAGATTACGCCCAGTACGCGGGCCATTGTCATCATCAATCCGAATAACCCGACCGGCGCGCTGTATCCGGATGACGTGCTGAAGGAAATCATTGAAATCGCTCGGCAAAATGATCTGATCATTTACGCCGATGAGGTTTATGACAAGGTGCTCTACGATGGCGCGACGCACACCTCGATCGCGGCCTTGTCGGAGGATGTGCTCACCATTACCTTCAACGGTTTGTCGAAGAATTATCGTTCCTGTGGCTATCGTTCGGGCTGGATGTTTGTTTCCGGCGAGAAGAAGCACGCGCGAGATTACATCGACGGTCTCGACATACTCGCATCGATGCGCTTGTGCGCCAATGTACCGGGGCAATGGGGCATCCAGACCGCGCTGGGCGGTTACCAGAGCATTGACGACCTGGTGGCGCCGGGTGGTCGCATGTGCCGGCAGCGCGATGTCGCCTACGAGTTGATCAATGCCATTCCGGGAGTCAGTTGCGTCAAACCCAAGGCCACGCTGTACATGTTTCCAAAACTCGATCCAAAGGTCTATCCGGTCACCGATGATCAGGAGTTCATCGCTGAACTGCTTGTCGCTGAAAAAGTCCTTTTGGTGCAGGGATCAGGTTTCAACTGGCCTCATCCGGACCATTTTCGTCTTGTTTTCCTGCCGCATGAGGATGACTTGCGAGAAGCCATCGTGCGAATCGCCCGCTTTCTAGAGCACTATCGAAAGCGCTATGGCAGCTGAGTTGTCGTTCATCGAAGTGACTGACGGCGATGGCGGCGTAATCGAACCGCAATGGCTGATTCGTGCCGAGCCGGTTCATCGTCAGTTGCGCTCTGGCCTTCCGCCCGATTACGGCCGCCGTCTGCGCGAGGTCTTCGCCGCCGGCGCCCGTATGACCGTGGCAACGGAAGGTGATGCTGTGCGCGGAGTCGCGCTTTGGCGTGTGATCGAAAACACCTACGAGGGACGACGCTTCTATATCGATGATCTGGTGAGCGATGACGCCCATCGGTCGCGCGGCATCGGTGCCGGACTGTTGCGGCATCTGGAGCGCGCCGCAGGCAAGATGGGTTGTGACGTTCTGGCGCTTGATTCAGGCACCCAGCGTGTGAATGCCCATCGATTCTATTTTCGGGAAGGCATGGTAATTCCGTCCTTCTCATTCAGGAAACCATTGAAATGAAACCAATCAACGTAGGATTACTCGGAATAGGCACGGTCGGTGGCGGAACATTTTCGGTACTCTCCCGCAACGAAGCCGAAATAACTCGCCGTGCCGGGCGCCCGATCCGTATTACCAAGGTAGCGGACAAGAATCTTGAACTGGCGAGGCAGGTAACGGCGGGCAGTGCAGAGGTGACAGATGATGCTTTCTCGCTGGTGGCTGATCCCGATATCGATATCGTCGTTGAGCTGATCGGTGGCTACGGTGTTGCACGGGAACTCGTCATGCAGGCCATCGCCAACGGCAAACATGTGGTGACTGCAAACAAAGCCTTGCTGGCCGTGCATGGCAACGAGATATTTGCTGCCGCCCACGAGAAGGGCGTCATGGTGGCGTTCGAGGCGGCGGTTGCAGGGGGCATTCCCATCGTCAAGGCAGTGCGTGAAGGACTGACTGCCAATCGGATTCAGTGGATCGCCGGCATCATCAACGGAACGACCAATTTCATTCTTTCCGAAATGCGTGACAAGGGTCTGCCCTTCGATGTCGTGCTCAAGGAAGCGCAACGCCTGGGCTATGCCGAGGCCGATCCGACCTTCGATATCGAAGGCGTAGATGCCGCGCACAAGATCACCATTCTTTCTGCACTGGCATTCGGCATACCGATGCAATTTGACAAGGCGCACATCGAAGGCATCAGCCAGCTCGATCCCGATGACATCAAGTACGCCGAGCAACTGGGTTATCGCATCAAGCTGCTCGGCATTACCCGGCGTCGCCAGATGAACGGAAAGGCCGGAGTGGAACTGCGTGTGCATCCGACACTGATTCCAAGCCGGCGTCTGATCGCCAACGTTGAAGGTGCGATGAATGCGGTGCTGGTGCAAGGCGATGCGGTCGGAGCAACACTTTACTATGGCAAAGGTGCCGGCGCCGAGCCCACCGCTTCGGCGGTCATTGCCGACCTGGTGGATGTGACGCGCATGCATACAGCCGATCCGGAGCATCGTGTGCCGCATCTGGCCTTTCAGCCCGGAGCGGTCGAGGACACGCCGATTCTTCCGCTCGCGGACGTGGAAACCAGTTACTACCTGCGCTTGCGGGTTGAGGACAAGCCAGGTGTATTGGCTGATATCACGCGTATTTTGGCCGATCAGGAGATTTCCATCGACGCCATGATTCAGCGCGAACCGGAAGAAGGCGAGTCACAGACCGACATCATCATGTTGACGCACCTTACCCATGAACGGAATGTGGACGCCGCGATCGCTAAGATCGAAGCGCTTTCGGTCGTCAGGAAAAAGGTCATCCGGCTGCGCATGGAAGAACTGGGTTGAGATGAAGTACCTCTCGACCCGCGGTGGCGCTCAGCCACAAGAGTTTTGCGATATTCTGCTGGGGGGGCTGGCGCCCGATGGCGGGCTCTATCTGCCACAAAGCTATCCACAGGTGACAGAGCAGCTTGCCGAATGGCGCGGATTGCCGTATTCGGAACTGGCCTTTCGCATCCTGAGTCTGTTCATCACGGACATACCGTCAGCGGATTTGCGGATCATCTGTGACAAGACCTATACGGCACAGGTTTACCGCTGGAGTCGCGACCCGAATCGTGCCGGCGACATTGTTCCTCTGACGACGCTCGAACCGGGTTTCCACCTGCTGGAACTGTCGAACGGACCGACACTGGCCTTCAAGGACATGGCCATGCAGTTGCTGGGCAACCTGTTCGAATATGTGCTTGAACAGCGCGGCGAAACCATCAACATCCTCGGCGCGACGTCCGGTGACACCGGGTCCGCCGCAGAGTATGCGATGCGCGGCAAGCACAATGTCCGCGTTTTCATGCTGTCGCCGGACGGCAAAATGAGCGCCTTTCAGCGCGCACAGATGTATTCGCTGCAGGAAGCGAACATTTTTAACATCGCCGTGCGAGGCATGTTTGACGATGCCCAGGATATCGTCAAGGCGGTGTCCAACGACGCCGACTTCAAGGCGAAGTACAGAATAGGCGCAGTCAACTCGATCAATTGGGCACGGGTTGCGGCCCAGATCGTGTATTACTTCAAAGGCTATTTCGAGGCTACGGACTCAAACGATGAGCAGGTGGCTTTCTGCGTGCCTTCCGGAAATTTCGGAAACATTTGTGCCGGCCATGTGGCACGCATGATGGGATTGCCGATTCGTGATCTGGTATTGGCGACCAACGAGAACAACGTGCTCGACGAGTTTTTTCGCAGCGGAATCTATCGGCCCAGAACAACGGCAGAAACTCATGTCACGTCGAGCCCGTCGATGGATATTTCCAAGGCGTCGAATTTCGAGCGTTTCGTATTCGATCTGGTCGGTCGTGACGCCGCCGTGGTGCGCGAACTGTGGGGCGAAGTGGATGCCGGCGGCAGTTTCAGTCTGGTTGACGGCCCATTCGCGGCGCGCTTGCCTGAATTCGGTTTTTCGTCAGGCAGCAGTTCTCATGCGGATCGTCTGGCGACCATTCGGGATGTCTGGGAACGTTACGGTTTGATGATCGATCCGCATACGGCGGACGGCGTCAAGGTGGCGCGCGAATTTCGCACTGAAGGTGTTCCGATGATTGTTCTGGAAACAGCTCAGGCGGTCAAATTTACCGAGACAATTCAGGAAGCCTTGGCTTGCGATCCGACGAGACCCAAGGAACTGGAGGGTCTGGAGGCTTTGCCACAACGCGTCGAATTGATCGATGCGACGGTGGATGAAATCAAGCGAATTATTGTTCGCGAATGTTGAGTTGAGCGAGTCGGCCTAAAGCCAAAACTCGGCGCTGGCGCTTCGGCAAGTATTCTGCCGGAAGCGCCAATGGACCGTCAAAGGTAGATGACTGCCGGGAATACCGTCACGGCGAGAACCAGAATCAGCCATTCGAGATTGTGACGACCCAGAAAACCGGTGAAATGCATGACCAACACGACGATGGCGATGATGTAGTAAAGAATGAAAAGCATTTTATTCTCCGTGTGTGGCAGCGCATCCGGAACGTTCCAAGCGGACACCGATAGGCTAGTTTTTTGCGAATTCTAGCATCAATGCTCGCCTTTCAAGCTCAGGCTCGCCGGTTTTAGTCTGAAGGGAATCTCGAGGCCGCGCCTCGCTCGCGCACCGCGAAACGCAAGCTGTGCGCGAGAATCGAGCGCGTGCTGAACCGGCTTGCCACCGCGCCCGCTACCTCCGATCAACAAGGTCTGTGACGCCGTCACGGCGACGCCGACGACTTCATCGCTTTTCGTCAAATCGATCAGCATCAGCCCTTTGCCTTTGGCCATCTCCTTGAGGTCGGCCAGAGGGAACAGCAACAGCCTGCCGGTTTGAGTGAGGACGGCGACCGTGTCGCCATGCGCGGGTGCCGCCGGTACGGGTTTCTCTCCCTTGTCGAGGGTCAGAAAGGCTTTTCCAGCTTTGTTGCGCGCCATCATGTCGGAAACACTGGCAACAAATCCGTAGCCGCCCGATCCGGCTACCAGATACTTGGTTTGTGGCGCGGCGG
>JAIPCS010000040.1 GCA_021738105.1 Sulfuritalea sp. | reverse complement strand
CACTGCGTCATGGATGTGGCGGGCGCTGATGAGGTGGCTCTGTTTGATGAAATCAAACAGAAAATATTCTTCCCATTGCGCGTCCGCGGAGCGCTTGTCGCCTTTCTACGGTTCTGCAACCGGTGCGCCCGGCATGCCCATCGAACGCAACATCGAGTGTTGCCAAAGCGAAAAATAGTCCCAAACCAGATTCATCTGAGCCTGAGCCATTTTGTAGGGATTGGCCAGCATCTTGGCCATCATGTCCATGAAGGCCTGGGCAATTCCCAGCTCATCTGAAGGTGCGGAAACGCCATTTTTCACCTGGCGTTTCATGTGCGCCGTAATCAGATGCGAGGCGCGTTGCGCAACCTCGGCATAGGTTTTGGCAATCTCCTTGGGGTCGGGTATGGCTCTGGGTTCGGCGGCGGACATGGTGACTCCTTCAGTTAGCTGATGTAACGGGTAATACCGTTCTCTTCGATTCGTTGAATCTTTCCTGCGTGTTCAAGATAGTTCAGATGGGCTATGGCTTCGCCCATGGCGAACATGTTCTGGTGGGGATCGGGTAACTCCCGACCGAACAGGACTCCAATCAGGTCCGCAGCACTTTTTGCCTCGGTGCGACAGGCGTCGAGCAATACGCCGCATCGTTCGGCATGGTGAGCCTTGAGCGCTTCGACGCGGGCATGCAAGCCGCGGAAAGGCCGCCCGTGAGAGGGAAGTACCAACGTGTCTTCGGGCAGTGTGCAAAAGCCGTCGATGGATGAGAGGAAGAGTCCGAGAGAATCACCGCTCGGGTTGCTGGCCATTACCGAGATATTGGTCGAAATTCGCGGCAGCAGCATGTCTCCGGAAATCAGCACACCCAGTTCCGCGCAATACAGGCTCATGTGTTCCGGTGCGTGACCAAAGCCGGCTATAGTGCGCCACTCGTGGTCGCCGATCTTCAGAAGCTGCCCATTGAACAAGCGCTGATAGGTGGACGGGATTGCCGGCACACCGCTTTTATATCCGTTGCCGCGAGCAATCAAGCCATCGATACGCGTTTGATCGAGACCGTGCTGGCGAAAGAATTCAACCATGGCCCCGATGGAAAAGCTGCCGATTTGCTCGACGATCATGTGCGCGACCAGATACTCGCCCTGCGAGATCCACAGCGAAGCGCCGGTTTCCTGTTCCAGCCATGCGGCGAGTCCAAGATGGTCAGGATGACAATGCGTGACGATGCAGCGCGTAAGTTGGCGTGCCGGACCCTGTTCGCCGGGGATTTCGCTTTTCGGTCCGGCAAGCGCCAATTTCCAGGCTTCCTTGATCGGATCGAGCGCAAAACCCGTATCCACGGCGGCATATCCGTCCTTGTCCGCCAGCAACCACAGATTAATGTGGTTCAGGGCAAAAGGCAGAGGCATGCACAGCCACTCGACTCCGGGTGCAACCGTGACCGCGACGCCGGGAGCAGGCGAAGTCTCGTGCAGGTAGGCGATGGGGGCGTTCAAGTCGGGTCTCTTTGCATCGTTCGAGGAAATCTGCTTAACTTGTCAATTGTCGATCGTCCATTTTATCCAATTTTCAGGGCCTTATGTGCAGTGCAACATTGATTGCATCTCGGCCTGCCATCATGAACGAAACTCAAACAATTACCGAACTGGCACGCGAATTCGGCGTCACCACCCGAGCGATCCGCTATTGGGAATCCCACGGACTGATGTCCCCGGCACGCGAGGGTGGCAACAGGATCTACAGCAAGCGCGATCAGACCCGCCTCAAGCTGGCCTTGCGCGGCAAACGGCTGGGGCTTTCCCTGGCCGAAATCAAGGACCTGATCGACATGTACGACACAGCGGAGGATGAGTCCTCCCAACTGCTGTCCTTTCTCGGCGCGCTGGCCCAGCGCCGCGCCGCGCTGGAGCAGCAGCGCGACGACATTCAGGCTGTGCTCAAGGAGATTGCCCGTTTCGAGCGGCAATGCCGGGAAATGTTGAAGTCAGGGGAGGGCAAGCCAGATTCGAGCCCTCGCGCCAAAAAGCGGCCTCGCTAGTTGACGTTGACGTCAACGTCAACGTCAACTACGATGCATCTTATTCGCCGGAGGAGAAATGCCCCATACCGCACGCCCCATCCACAGCAACTTCAAACCGCGCAACCCCGACTGGGAAGCTGCGGTGCGGGACAGCTTCGCCCGGCAGAAGGTGATGAGCCTGGTCGGCGCAGAAATGGGTGCGCTCGCCGCTGGCCATTGCGAGATCCGTTTGCCCTTTCGCGACAAGCTGACCCAGCAGAATGGATACTTCCACGCCGGCATCACCGCTACTATCGTCGATAGCGCCGGCGGCTATGCTGGCTACACCCTGATGCCGCAAGGCTCCGACGTGCTGACCGTGGAGTTCAAGCTAAATCTGCTGGCACCCGCCGACGGTGAGTTTCTGGTTGCAGAGGGCCAGGTACTGAAGTCCGGCCGCAATCTCGTCATTACGCGTGGCGAGGTGTATGCGATCAAGAACGGAAAGGCCACCCATTGCGCCACCATGCAGCAAACCCTCATGACCATGCACGCGAAGGAAAACTAAATGCTCGGAATCAACTTTGACCTCGGCGAAGACGTCGACATGCTGCGGGATGCCGTCTGGACTTTCGCGCAGAAGGAAATCCTGCCACGCGCTGCTGCGATCGATCGCGACAACCTCTTTCCTGCAGACTTGTGGAAGAAGTTCGGCGACATGGGTCTGCTGGGCATGACCGCCGATGAGGAATACGGCGGGACGAAAATGGGCTACCTCGCGCACATCGTTGCAATGGAGGAAATCTCGCGCGCCTCGGCCTCGGTCGGTCTGTCCTACGGCGCCCATTCCAATCTATGTGTAAACCAGATCCGCCGCAACGGCACGGAGGCGCAGAAGAAGACGTATCTGCCCAAGCTGATTTCGGGTGAGCACGTCGGTGCGCTGGCAATGTCGGAATCGGGCGCCGGTTCCGATGTGGTGTCGATGAAATTGCGCGCCGATCTGAAGGGTGACCGATATGTCTTGAATGGCTCGAAAATGTGGATCACCAATGGTGGCGATGCTGACACGCTGGTGGTGTATGCCAAGACCAGTCCCGCTGCCGGCGCCAAGGGCATGACAGCCTTTATTGTCGAAAAGGGCTTCAAGGGCTTCAGCAAAGGTCAGCATCTGGACAAGCTGGGCATGCGTGGCTCCAATACGTATCCGCTTTTCTTTGATGACTGCGAAGTGCCGGCCGAGAACGTCATGGGCGGTGAAGGCAATGGCACGCGTGTGTTGATGAGCGGCCTCGATTATGAACGCGCTGTGCTTTCCGGTGGTCCGCTGGGAATCATGGCTGCCTGCATGGACGTGGTGTTGCCATTCATTCATGAGCGCAAGCAGTTCGGCCAGAGCATTGGCGAATTCCAGTTGATGCAGGGCAAATTGGCCGACATGTATTCAACCTGGCAGGCCACGCGTGCCTACGTCTATGCGCTGGGCAAGGCTTGCGATCGCGGCGACCACGCGCGCACGTTGCGCAAGGATGCGGCAGGAGCAATTCTCTATTCGGCGGAAAAGGCGACCTGGATGGCAGGTGAAGCAATCCAGTCGCTGGGCGGCGTCGGCTACACCAACGAGTTTCCGGTCGGGCGGCTTTGGCGAGATGCCAAACTGTATGAAATCGGCGCCGGCACGTCAGAAATTCGCCGAATGCTGATCGGTCGCGAACTCTACAACGAGACGATGTGATGAACGACAAAACGCCCCAGGAGTGGCTGAAACTTCAGGAGGAAGTGATTGCAAGATCCCCGGGACCGGGAGCGCTGACGCTGGAAAACCTGCGTGAATGCACCGGGCTGGAACTGTTCCAGAAAATGATCGCCGGCGAACTGCCGCGTCCACCGATCAGTGACACCCTGGGCTTCTACCTGGTGGAAGCGGAGAAGGGGCATGTGATTTTTCAGGGGATACCGGAGCACCGCCATTACAACCCGATCGGATCGGTGCATGGCGGCTACCACGCCACGCTGCTGGATTCTTGCGTCGCCTGCGCCATCCAGTCCACGCTTGAAGCGGGGCAGGGTTACACGACCATCGAACTCAAAGTGAACTACGTACGCGCCTTGACCGATCGGGTTGGTCCGGTGCGGGCTGAAGGACGTGTGATTCATGCCGGCAAGCAGATCGGAACGGCCGAGGGCAAGCTGGTGGATGCTGACGGCAAACTGTACGCACATGCCACCACCACGGCTCTGATTTTCAATGTCTGAGATGGGAAAGCTTCTGGATACCTATCGCGGCACGGTCTATCCGTGGCACTGCGACCATATGAACCACATGAATGTCATGTGGTACGTAGGAAAGTTCGATGAAGCCACATGGAACCTTCTTTCGCATCTTGGAATGAGCGCGACATTCCTGCGCCGTCATCACCGCGGCATGGCGGCGCTGGATCAGCGCATCAGTTACCAGCGCGAGCTTCACGCTGGCGACACGGTGGCGATACGCACAGGTATCCTTTCGGTGACCGAGAAGAAACTGATCTTCTTTCACGAGATGCGCAACGGCGATACGGATGAAGTGTCGGCGATCACCTTGCTTACCGGAATCCATCTTGACACTCAGGCCCGCAAGTCCTGCCCGTTGCCTGAGATGCCATTGCTCAAGGCGAAAGAGATGCTTACGACTTACGAATTACCCTGGCCGTCATGAATAGAACCCTTGTCCCGAACTACCAATTTTGTCGAGGTGGCGATGTCTGAGCAGCCATTGGAACCTCGTCCCGGTGTGCGTGAAATCGGCGCTGGCGATACGGCAGAGCTGGAGCAGGTGCGAGAGTTCTTTCGCACCTATGCGGCCTGGCTGGGCGTCGAGCTGTGTTTTCAGAACTTTGATGAAGAAATGGCGACGCTGCCAGGCCGTTATTCGGCACCCAAGGGACGATTGTTTTTCGCCGAGCTTGCTGATAGCGGTGGCAAACGTGGCGCAGGCTGTGTAGGAATTCGGCCGCTTGCCGAAGGGGTCTGCGAACTCAAGCGTCTGTATGTCGATCCCACCCAGCGTGGTCTGGGTCTTGGCCGCATGCTGGCCCTGGCGGCAATTCGTGCCGCGAAAGAAATAGGCTATCGCAAGCTCGTGCTCGATACGCTGCCGGCGATGCGCATCGCGGTGAAGCTGTATCGCGAACTTGGCTTCCTTGAAGCACCGGCGTATTACCAGACACCTGTCGAAGGGACGCAGTTTCTTGCGCTTGATCTGGAGAACTGGTCGGAAGACCAGGTGGCCAACCAGAACCTGTTTCATCTGTTCGATTTCAATCGCGCCTGGTCGCGGCAGATTCGGGAAGTTGACCCCGAGTATTTCGAACGCTTGTCGCATTTGCAGTCGCCGGAATATCTGTGGATCGGTTGTTCCGATTCACGCGTACCGGCCAACCAGATCGTCGGTCTGCTGCCGGGTGAAGTCTTCGTCCATCGCAACATCGCCAACGTGGTGGTGCACACCGATCTCAACTGCCTGTCCGTGATCCAGTTCGCCATCGATGTGCTCAAGGTCAAGCACATCATGGTGGTCGGGCACTACGGTTGCGGCGGTGTGCAGGCGGCGCTCAATCATCAGCGTGTCGGACTCGCCGACCTCTGGCTGCGCCATGTGCAGGACGTGCATGTCAAACACCTCGCGCGCGTTGATGACTTGCCCTTGGAGCTGCGGCACGACCGACTGTGCGAACTCAACGTGCTCGAGCAGGTGATCAACGTTTCGCGCAGCATCGTCGTTCAGGACGCCTGGCAGCGCGGGCAGAGCGTCACGATTCACGGCTGGATCTACGGCCTCAAGGACGGTCTGGTGCGCGATCTGGGGCTCACCCTGAGCGATCCCGAACACATTGTCGAGCGCTATGAAATGGCGCTGGCGACTATGAACTGAAGCAGGCATTGAACTGAAAGGAAAACCATGAACGACCCGATCGTAATTATCTCCGCCGCCCGTACACCGATGGGTGGGTTCCAAGGCGATTTCAATTCCTTGACTTGCGCCCAGCTAGGCAGTGTCGCCATCAAGGCAGCGGTAGAGCGAGCCGGTCTGCAGCCGGAGCAGATAGATGAAGTCATTATGGGCTGTGTGCTGCCTGCAGGTCAGGGCCAGGCTCCGGCACGTCAGGCCTCGCTCGGGGCGGGTTTGCCTTTGGCTGCCGGATGCACCACGGTAAATAAAATGTGTGGTTCCGGCATGCGTGCTGCGATGTACGCCCACGACATGCTCGTTGCCGGCAGCGTCGACGTCATGGTCGCCGGCGGCATGGAATCAATGAGTAACGCACCCTACCTGCTGCCCAAGGCGCGCGGCGGCTACCGCCTCGGACATGGTGAGGTCAAGGACCATATGTTCCTCGACGGTCTTGAAGACGCCTATGACAAGGGACGTTTGATGGGCACCTTTGCAGAGGACTGCGCAGGTAGCTACAAGTTCACACGCGAAGCGCAGGACCAGTTTTCGATCACCTCGACGACGCGCGCCAAAGAGGCTAATACGGATGGCAGTTTTGCCTGGGAAATTGCCCCTGTCACTGTTTCCGGCCGCAAGGGCGATACCGTCATCGACAAGGACGAGCAGCCCTTCAAGGCCAATCTGGAAAAGATCCCGACGCTGAAGCCTGCTTTCCGCAAGGACGGTACGGTCACTGCCGCCAATTCCTCATCGATTTCCGATGGCGCGGCGGCGCTGGTGATGATGCGTCGTTCGCAGGCTGAAAAGCTCGGTGCGAAGCCCATCGCCACCATCGTTGGCCACAGTACCTTCGCACAGGAACCGGGCTTGTTCACCACCGCACCGGTCGGAGCGATCAAAAAGCTGCTGGACAAGAATGGCTGGAGCACGGACAGCGTCGATCTGTGGGAGATCAACGAGGCCTTTGCTGTGGTCACCATGGCTGCAATGCACGACCTCAAGCTGCCGCATGACAAGGTCAACGTCCATGGCGGCGCCTGCGCGCTTGGCCATCCGATTGGTGCCTCCGGCGCACGCGTCGTCGTCACACTGATCGGTGCGTTGAAGAAGCAGGGCAAAACACGCGGCGTCGCCAGCCTGTGCATCGGTGGCGGCGAAGCCACGGCGGTTGGCATCGAACTCTGTTGATTCGCTCGGCTTCTGTTTGCTAACCGGACTCCTGTTCATGAGCATTGCTCCGCGCACCTGGTTCAAACTGCTGATCGTCGCCTTCTTCTGGGGCGCGACCTGGGTGGCCGGGCGGATCGCGGTCGCCGAAGTCTCGCCGCTGGCGACCGCAAGCTGGCGCTTTTTGCTGGCGGCGCTGGTGCTCGGATTGGTGCTGTATCGCAAGGAGGGCATTCCGCGCTGGCAAGCCCGCGACTGGATCGGAGTGAGTCAGCTGGGAGCCAGCGGCATCTTTCTTTACAACGTCTGCTTTCTTTACGGCATGCGCTATATCGAAGCTGGCCGTGGTGCACTGGTGGTGGCCTTGACGCCGGCCGTGATTGCGCTGGCGGATTGGGCGCTGTTTGCGGCGCCGATGACAGCACGCAGATTCATCGGCATCGTCATCGCTATGCTGGGCTGCCTGCTGGTGGTGACGCGTGGCGATGTGAATCTGCTGACACAGGGCGCGGTGGGCGCTGGCGAACTGCTGATTCTCGGATGCGTGGTGCTGTGGTCGACTTATACCTTTATCGGTCGTCGCGTCAATCGGACCATTTCGCCGCTGGCCGCGACTTTCGGCGCCTGCCTGACCGGCTGGGTCATGCTGACCATTGCAGCGCTGATCGATGGCAGCCTGTTTGTTCTGCAGACGCTCCGTTTGGATGGTGCGCTCAGCATTCTGTTTCTCGGTGTGCTGGGTACGGCATTGTCTTTCACCTGGTACGCCGAAGCCGTGCGCGATATCGGCCCCACGCGCGCCGGCATGTTCATCAATCTGGTGCCGGTGTTCGGTGTACTGCTGGGCGCGCTGATGTTGCAGGAGCGACTGGCCGCGGTTACCTATGCCGGTGGCGCACTGGTTATGCTGGGCGTATTGACTCTAAACTGGCCAAGCAACCAGACCCTGGTGGCGACAGTTGTCGAAGGACGAAGCTGATGATTCTTACTAGCGAGCAGGAACAGATTCGAGACATGCTGCGTGATTTTGCGCGCGAGCAGTTGGCGCCCTTTGCCGCCGAATGGGACCGCGATGCGGTGTTTCCGCGAGAGGCGCTGCGTCAGTTGGGCGAACTGGGTGTGTGCGGCATGGTGGTGCCCGAGCAATGGGGCGGCGCCGGGCTTGACTATGTTTCGCTGGCGCTGGCACTGGAGGAAATCGCTGCGGGCGATGGCGCCACTTCAACCATCATCAGCGTGCAGAACTCGGTGGTTTGCGGGCCGATCAATGCCTTCGGCAACGACGCGCAGAAGGAGACGTATCTACGCAAGCTGGCCAGCGGCGAATGGCTGGGCTGCTTTTGCCTGACCGAGCCGCATGTCGGCTCCGATGCGGCAGCGATCAGAACCAAGGCGGTGAAAGACGGTGATCACTGGGTACTCAACGGCGTCAAGCAGTTCATCACCACCGGCAAGAATGCACAAGTCGCGGTGGTGTTCGCCGTCACCGATCCGGGCGCCGGAAAAAAGGGAATTTCGGCCTTCATCGTGCCGACAGACACGCCGGGCTACATCGTCGCGCGAGTCGAGGAAAAGCTCGGCCAGCACGCCTCCGACACGGCGCAAATCCTGTTCGAGGACTGCCATATCCCGGCGGGGAATTTGCTTGGAAACGAAGGGCAGGGCTACCGCATCGCGTTGGCCAATCTCGAAGGAGGTCGCATCGGCATTTCGGCGCAGTCGGTCGGCATGGCGCGTGCCGCGTTTGAAGCGGCATTGAGTTACGCCAACGAACGCGAGAGTTTCGGCAAACCGATTTTCGAACATCAGGCGGTGAATTTTCGACTTGCCGACATGGCGACGCAGATCGAAGTCGCGCGCCAGATGGTGCACCACGCAGCCTGTTTGCGTGACGCTGGCCGGCCGTGCCTGAAGGAAGCTTCAATGGCCAAATTGTTTGCCTCGGAAATGGCGGAGAAAGTCTGTTCCGATGCGATCCAGATTCATGGCGGCTACGGCTACGTGTCCGATTTTCCGGTAGAGCGCATCTATCGCGATGTGCGCGTTTGCCAGATCTATGAAGGTGCGTCCGATATACAGCGGCTGGTCATCGGCCGCTCGCTCGCTTATGAATAAATCTACTGCGCGCGCCGGATCGGGGCTTGGGCGGCTCATTTGGCAACCCCGGCTATCCTCGCTTTTAACCACATACGCTCCGGTAGCTGTGCTCCGGCCGCACCCCGCTGCGGCAAAGCGGCTACGCCCCGCAGAAAGTCCCCTTGGGGGACGATTTCTTCACAAGCTTTGAGCCACGATACGTTGGAGAATCCAATGGCCGAATACACCCTGCATTGTTTCGCCCAATCCGGCAACGCCTACAAGCCGGCGCTGATGCTGGCGCTGTGTGGCGCCGACTGGGAACCGCGCTTTGTGGATTTTTTCAATGGTGCGACGCGCACGCCTGAGTATCGGGCAATCAACGTCATGGGCGAAGTGCCGGTGCTGGAGCACAACGGCAAGTGCCTTTCGCAGTCGGGCGTGATTCTTGACTACCTTGCCGAGACTCTGGGCAAGTTCGGTCCGCAGGGTAATGGCGAGCGGCGCGAGATTCTGCGCTGGATGCTGTTCGATAATCACAAGTTCACCAGCTACACGGCGACATTGCGTTACATGATCAACTTTGTCCCGACTGCAGATCCGGCGACCATTGCCATGTTCCGCGCCCGCGCCGAAGGCGCGTGGAAGGTACTCGACACCCACCTTGCGGGGCGCCAATGGGTTGTCGCCAGCCGTCCCACCATCGCCGACTTTTCGCTAGCCGGCTACGTTTTCTGGCCCGAAGAGATCGGCGTCGACTGGAACGACTATCCGAACTTGCGCGATTGGTCGGCGCGCATCGCTGCGCTGCCTGGCTGGCAACATCCTTACCAGTTGATGCCCGGTTATCCCTTGCCGGCCAAGGCCTGAAGGAGGCGTCATGAGCGATCCCATCGATTTCTGGTTCGATTTTTCTTCACCCTATTCCTACCTTGCCAGCGAACTGATTGACGATCTGGCCGGCAAGCACGGACGCAAGGTGCGCTGGCGGCCAATGATGCTCGGCGCGGCGTTCAAGGCGGCGAACATGCCTCTGCTGATCACCATTCCGCTGAAGGGTGAATACAGCAAGCGCGACTTCGACCGCTCAGCGCGCTTCCTGGGCATTCCCTACAACTTCCCGCCCAAGTTTCCAATCGCCACGCTCGCTGCGGCGCGCGGCTACTACTGGTTGCACGGACAAGACTGTGGCAAGGCGCGTGAATTTGCTCATGCGATGTTTCGTGCTTACTGGGTGGCCGGTCGCGACATCAGTGAATTGCCCGTCGTGCTGGAAATCGCTAAAACTCTGGGTATTGACTGCGAGGCCTTCACCGCCGCGATTGCCACGCAGGAAATCAAGGACAGGGTGAAACAGGAAACCGATGCCGCGATTGCCAAGGGCATGTTCGGCGCACCGTATTTCATGGTTGACGGAGAGGCCTTCTGGGGCGTCGACCGCCTGCCGCAAATCGACAAGTGGCTTGCCACCGGAGGATTCTAGTGTCCGTCATCAAATCGAAACTCAACACGCGCAGCGAAGAATTCAAAACCAACGCGACGGCGATGAAGGCGCTGGTGAGTGATCTGCGCGAAAAGACCATTGCCGTTTCGGGTGGTGGATCGCCGCAGTCGGCGGCCAAGCACAAGGCGCGCGGCAAGTTGCTGCCACGTGAGCGGATCAACGCCTTGATTGATCCGGGGGCCGCCTTTCTCGAATTTTCAGCACTCGCGGCGATGGACATGTACAGCGGCGACGTTGCGTCGGCCGGAGTGGTCACCGGCATCGGCCGTGTCAAAGGTGTCGAGTGCATGATTGTTGCCAACGACGCGACAGTGAAGGGCGGTTCCTATTTTCCATTGACGGTAAAAAAGCATTTGCGCGCGCAGGAAATCGCGCTGCAAAACCGCCTGCCCTGTATTTATCTGGTCGACTCGGGCGGCGCCAACTTGCCGACGCAGGATGAGGTCTTCCCCGACCGCGACCACTTCGGCCGCATTTTCTACAATCAGGCCAACATGTCGGCGCTGGGCATTCCGCAGATCGGCGTTGTCATGGGCTCCTGTACCGCAGGCGGCGCCTACATGCCGGCCATGTCCGACGAGTCGATCATCGTCAAGAACCAGGGCACGATCTTTCTCGGCGGTCCGCCGCTGGTGAAAGCGGCCACCGGCGAAGTGGTCAGCGCAGAAGATCTCGGCGGCGGCGATGTGCATACGCGCATCTCGGGCGTTTGCGATCATCTGGCCGAGAACGATCATCATGCGTTGTCGATTGCACGCCGCATTGTCGGCAACCTCAACTGGCAAAAGCCGGTTTCGCTGGACATCGCCACGCCGGAAGATCCGCTCTACGATCCGGGCGAACTGTGGGGGGTGATTCCTTTCGATACCCGCAAGCCCTATGACGTGCGCGAAGTCATTGCGCGACTGGTGGATGGCTCGCGTTTCGACGAATTCAAGTCGCGATATGGCACGACGCTGGTTACCGGCTTTGCCCGCTTGCATGGTTATCCGCTGGGCATAGTCGCCAACAATGGCATTCTGTTTGGCGAATCGGCGCAAAAGGGTGCGCATTTCATCGAGCTGTGCTCCCAGCGTGGTATTCCGCTCCTGTTCCTGCAGAACATCACCGGCTTCATGGTGGGTCGCAAGTACGAAAACGCCGGCATTGCCAAGGATGGCGCGAAAATGGTGACCGCCGTAGCAACCACGCAAGTACCGAAGTTCACCATGATCATCGGCGGCTCGTTTGGCGCCGGCAATTACGGCATGTGCGGCCGTGCCTACAGCCCCCGCATGTTGTGGATGTGGCCCAACGCGCGCATCAGCGTGATGGGCGGCGAACAGGCGGCGTCGGTCTTGTCCACCATCAAGCGTGATGGCATGGAAGCCGCAGGCAAGGAGTGGAGCAAAGAGGACGAAGAAAGTTTTCGTGCGCCGATCCGCAGTCAGTACGAGACGCAGGGCCACCCGTATTACGCCACCGCACGCATCTGGGACGACGGCATTCTCGATCCGGCACAGACGCGGCGCACTCTGGGACTGGGGATTTCTGCTTCGCTCAACGCGCCGATTCTGCCGACCAAGTTTGGCGTATTCCGGATGTAAAACCATTTGCCGCAGCGGACACCGGCGCAGAAAAAAAGTGTCAGAAAATATCTTCCAGGTGTCCGTCGCGGGATAAATAGAGGGCCATATGTACACATCGATATCTACAGAAATTGATCGCAGCGTCGGCATCATCACGCTCAATCGCCCGGAACGGCACAACGCGTTTGACGATGCACTGATTGCCGAATTGTCGAATGCCCTCGACCGGATGCTTGACGATCCCATGGTTCGTGTCCTGGTGATTTCCAGCACCGGCAAGAGCTTCTGCGCGGGAGCGGATCTGAACTGGATGAAACGAGCCGCCGGGTACAGCAATGACGAAAATCTGCGCGACTCACGCGCTCTGGCAGAGATGTTGAGACGCCTGGCGCAATCATCCAAGCCCACCATTGCCCGCGTGCAAGGTCCGGCTTACGGCGGGGGTGTGGGGCTGGTGGCCTGCTGCGACGTGGCGATCGCTACATTCGATGCCCAGTTTTCGCTGACCGAAGTCAAGCTCGGAATCATTCCTGCTGTCATCAGTCCGCACGTGATTGCGGCTATCGGTGAGCGTTATGCGCGACGCTTCATGCTGACTGCAGAACGTTTTTCGGCGACCGAGGCCTATCGTATGGGCCTGCTGCATGAAATTGTGGCCGACGCAGCCGCGCTGGACGATGCCGTTGGCGAGATTGCCGAGGCATTGCTGAACAACGCGCCGGGAGCACTCGCGGAGTGCAAGCAATTGATCTCGGCGGTGGCATGGAAGCCGCTTTCAGCGGCTGTTGTTGAAGACACCGCACAGCGCATCACTCGCCTGCGTGCCAGCGAAGAAGGTCGCGAAGGGATGAGCGCGTTTTTGGAGAAACGCAAACCCAACTGGATCGCCCGGGACTGAAATCATGTTTAGCAAAATTCTAATCGCCAATCGGGGCGAAATCGCCTGCCGTGTGATCAAGACAGCGCGCCGCATGGGCATTCGCACTGTGGCCGTATATTCCGAAGCCGACGCCGGTGCCCGTCATGTAAGGATGGCTGACGAGGCGGTGTGCATCGGCGCGCCACCGCCCAAGGAATCCTATCTGGTGTTCGAGAAAATCATCGCCGCGGCGCTGGAGACGGGTGCGCAGGCGGTGCATCCGGGTTATGGCTTCCTTTCCGAGAATGTGGATTTCGCCGAAGCCTGTACCAAAAGCGGCATCGTATTCATCGGGCCGCCGGTCAGCGCGATTCGCGCCATGGGCTCCAAGTCGGAAGCCAAGAAGCTGATGGAGAAAGCCGGCGTACCGCTGACGCCGGGTTATCACGGCGACAATCAGGATTCGGAGTTTCTCAAGCAGCAAGCGGATGCCATCGGGTATCCGGTATTGATCAAGGCAGCTGCTGGCGGTGGTGGCAAGGGCATGCGCGCGGTCAACAAAAGCGAGGAGTTTCTCGACGGTCTGGCTTCTTGCAAGCGAGAGGCGGCGTCCAGCTTTGGCGACCAGCACGTGCTGATAGAAAAATACCTGCAGCGTCCGCGTCACATCGAGATTCAGGTTTTTGGCGACAGCCACGGCAATTGCGTCTATCTGTTCGAGCGCGACTGTTCGGTGCAGCGCCGCCATCAGAAGGTGGTGGAAGAGGCGCCGGCACCCAATATGACGCCGGAGCGCCGTGCCGCCATGGGCCAGGCGGCGGTTGATGCGGCCAAGGCTGTCGGCTATGTCGGCGCGGGGACTGTGGAATTCATCGTCAATCAAGACGGCACTTTTTATTTCATGGAGATGAATACACGGCTGCAGGTCGAGCACCCGGTGACCGAGATGATCACCGGTCTCGATCTCGTCGAATGGCAACTGAAAGTCGGCGCTGGCGAGACGCTGCCATTGCAGCAGGAGCAACTTAAAATTCGCGGCCATGCGCTCGAGGCGCGGATCTACGCCGAAGATCCGGACAAGGGCTTCCTGCCTTCCATCGGTCGCCTGATCCATCTTTCACCGCCCTCGGAAACACTCAATGTTCGTGTCGATACCGGCGTCGAGCAGGGCGACGAAATTTCACCGCATTACGATCCGATGATCGCCAAACTGATTGTTTGGGATGGATCCGACACCAATGCCCGCGAACGGGCGTTGGCGCGCATGTTGCAGGCGCTGGCCGACTACCGTGTGGTTGGTGTGTCCAACAACATCGGCTTTCTCTCGCGACTGGTGGCCTGCCCGGCGTTCGCCAGTGCCGATCTCGATACCGGCCTGATCGAACGCGAGCGCGCATTCCTCTTCCCAGAAGCCGCAGAGCCTCCTGCAGAGGCCTGGCTGGTGGCGGCGCTGGCCGAACTGATACGGGACCAGCAGTACGCGGCGGTCCATGCCACGGAAAGCCACGACCCGCATTCGCCCTGGCATACCCGTGACGGCTGGCGAATGAACGGTGCCGCGCGCCGCGAAATAAGACTGCGTGTCGGCGAGATCGAAAAGGTGGTCAATGCCGGCTATGCGGGCGAGAGTTATACGCTCGAACTCGAAGGCATGAGCACGACCGCCGCAGGACGTTTCACCGGCGACAGCGAGCTGCGCGTCGATCTCGGTGGACGGCGCATCAACGTCACCGTGGTATCCGCCAACGAAAGGCGCCACGTATTCATTGATGGCGTCTCTTACATATTTTCCGCGATCGACCCCTTGTTTCATGCCGGTAGCGGTGTCGGGGCGGAGGGTGGTTTGACGGCGCCAATGCCAGGCAAGGTTATTGCCCTGGTGGCCACCGTGGGGAGCAAGCTTGAAAAGGGCGCCCCCCTGCTGATTCTGGAGGCCATGAAGATGGAGCACACCATCGCGGCACCAACATCGGGCACCGTCAGGGCCTTTTGTTTCAATGTCGGCGAACAGGTCAGCGACGGCGCTGAGCTAGTAGAATTCGAGGCTGACAAGTAGATGTGAAATCGTATGAGCCTTCCCAGTAAAGTACGCATCGTCGAAGTTGGTCCTCGCGACGGCCTGCAAAACGAAAAAAAGCCCGTCGCTACCGAAACCAAACTCGAACTGATCCGCCGTTTGGGAGCGACCGGTCTCAAGACCATCGAGGCCACGGCTTTTGTTTCGCCCAAATGGGTGCCGCAGATGGCCGACCATGCCAAAGTTTTTGCCAGCATCGACAAGCTGCCCGATGTCAGCTATCCGGTGCTGACCCCGAACATGCAGGGTTTCGAGGCGGCGCTTGCCGTCGGTGCGAAAGAGGTCGCCGTGTTCGGTGCAGCTTCGGAATCTTTTTCGCAAAAGAACATCAATTGCTCGATTGCCGAGTCGCTGGATCGTTTCCGCCCCATTGTCGAAGCGGCGAAGCTCGCCGATGTCAAGGTGCGCGGCTATGTATCCTGTGTGCTCGGCTGTCCCTACGAAGGCGAAATCGCGCCGCTGGCGGTCGCCGATGTGGCCCAGGCACTGATCGAGATGGGCTGCTATGAAATCAGTCTGGGCGACACGATCGGCGCCGGCACGCCGGAAAAAACCCGCGCCATGCTCAAGGCGGTGGCTCGTCGCGTTCCCCTCAAGAAACTCGCCGGCCATTATCACGACACCTTCGGTATGGCTGCGGCCAATATCTACGCGTCGCTGCAAATGGGCATTGGAATTTTCGACAGCTCCGTCGCCGGACTCGGTGGTTGTCCCTATGCCCTGGGCGCATCGGGCAACGTCGCTACCGAGGACGTGGTCTGGTTGCTGAACGGGCTTGGCATCGACACGGGTATCGACCTTGATGCGCTGGTGGATACCGGTGTCTGGATCTCCAAAAAGCTCAAGCGCGAGCCTGTCTCGCGTGTGGCGCGCGCCATCCTCTCCCGGCGCGCCATGCTGGCTGCCAGCGACGCGTGAGCGCACGATTCAAAACCATCGAACAGGATCGACAGTCGTGGTGAAATCGCCTTGCATCAACGTGTGCAAGATGGAAAAAGATGTGTGTGCCGGCTGCTTTCGTACCATAGACGAGATCGCAAGCTGGTCCGCCATCGGCGACGAGGACAAGCGGAAAATTGTTGCAGCCGCAGAACAGCGGCGTATCCGGTGCGGGTCGGGTGCCGGCCCGATTTTCCAGACCGGCGACACATGATTCGCCTGTTGAACCTCGCCGCTACCTTGCAGCCAAAGGAGTCTTCCGGTATTCAAGCAACTCTGCGAGTTCTGCGGCGGCAGTCGTAGATCCGGATCAAGACATGAAGCTCCCAGACTCGATTCAGCTTATTGAACGCGGCTGGTTGTCGTCCAACAACGTATTGTTCTTCGAGGGCGAGTCGGCCACGCTGGTTGACTCCGGCTATGTCGGCCACGCGCCGCAGACGGTGGAACTCGTAAAGTCGGCGTTGGCGACACGGCAAACTTCTACCCGTCTCGATCGCTTGATCAACACGCATTCCCATTCCGACCACATCGGCGGCAATGCCGCACTGCAAGGGCATTTTGGTTGCCGCATCGTGATCCCGGCCGGTATCGAACGCATGATCACCGAATGGGATACCCACGCCCTGTTGCTCGATGCGGCGATGCAGCGCGGCGACCGCTTCGCGCATGACGCGGTGATCGAGGCCAACAGCGATTTCGAGATGGGCGGGCTGAACTGGCGGGCGCTCCCCGCTCCCGGCCATGACATGGATGCCCTGATTTACTACTGTCCCGAAAAGCGCGTACTGATTTCGGGCGATGCGTTGTGGCAGGACGGCTTTGGCATCATCTTCGGCGAACTCATGGGCCGCAAAGACGCACTGCCGGCAACCCGCAGCACGCTGGAAATGATAGGACGACTGGCAGTGGATATCGTGATACCGGGCCATGGCCCGGCGTTTGACGACTTCGATGACGCCCTGGCACGGGCCTTCAAGCGCCTGGCGTCTTTCGAGGCGGATGGCAAGCGCATGGGGCGCAATGCGGTGCGTGCCTGCTTCACTTTCAACCTGCTCGATCTGCAACGCCTGCGCGAGGACGAACTACCGGCCTATCTGAAGAGTGTGCCTTTCTTCGACACCGTCAATCAGCAGATGCTGGGTTTCAGCGACACGGACTTCGCGGCCTGGCTGCTTGGCGAATTGCTCCGGTCGCGCTCGATTGAATTGCGCGACGGCTGGATAGTGCCGACCATGGCACCCTAGGGCCAGCGCCGGATATTGTCGGTCCGGGACTTGCTCCGGCGAACCTGGGCAGGTGGGTCAGTTGTTCTTCGACGGCTCGATGAAGACGACCACACCAAACGCCCCGACCGAAACAACCCGATCATTCACCGTGGTGTACGAAGCGACACCCAGGGGATGGTAGGTGGACACAAACGCGGTCAACACGCCCAGGCCGAGCATGGCCGCGAGGGGGCTTCGCTCTGCAACAGCTTTGCCGATTTCCTCCCGGTGTTTCTCCGAAGAGGGATTCAGTGCGAACGCCAGGGCAACAATGATGAGTGCAACGACAGTTGATACGACGATGTTCTTGGCCACGCGAATACCTCCAGAAGGGTCCGATGACCCAAGAGACGACGATACTCGATAAGCAAGCGGTTTCCGACCAGATTGCGCGGCATTTACGGAAAGCCGGCAAAGAAATACTTTTGGCAGGGTGTGAGCGACACTTCCCCGGCTACAGACCTCTGAGCGCCAGCGCACGGAATGGGCTTCACCTTCTGTATAGGCTTGGACGTCGTGAGCGCTGAAGACCCGTGACGGCGTCCGTCCGTAAACTCCAAGTGGAATAGCCCAGTGAATAGAATATTGGTGGTTGACGATAATACGGCGATGCTCAAGCTGACCAGGCAGAGGCTCGAATCAGCGGGTACCTACGAGGTTTTTACGGAGTCCAGAGGAAGTCGCGCCATCGAGACGGCAAGAAGCTGCAAGCCCGACCTGATCCTGCTCGACATCCTGATGCCGGGGATGCTCGGCAGCGAGGTCGCTGCTGCTGTTCACGATGATCCGGAGCTGACACATATCAATGTGATCTATTTGACCTCGATGCTGAAGGCGGGTGAAAAACATAAATCCGGCGAGAACAGTATTATCAGCAAGTCGATACGAAGCGAAGAATTGCTTCGTATCGTTGCGCAAGAGCTTTCATGGGATTCAAAGGAGCCGGGCCCGGTTTTTCCGATAGTCGACGCGGACGAAGCGCCGAAACTTATTTGATGCGCCTGATCAGGCTCGATGTATCCCAGCGATTACCGCCCATGGCCTGGATATCGGCATAGAACTGGTCAACCAGGGCTGTGACCGGCAGGCGCGCGCCGTTGCGCTTGGCTTCGTCGAGCACCAGGCCCAGGTCTTTGCGCATCCAGTCGACCGCAAAGCCGAAGTCGAACTTGTCTGCAACCATGGTGCTGCCGCGATTGTCCATTTGCCAGCTCTGAGCTGCGCCCTTGCCGATAACGTCCAGCACCTGGTTCATGTCGAGCCCTGCCTTCTGGCCAAAGGCGATGGCCTCGGAAAGACCCTGCACCAGACCGGCGATAGCCACCTGGTTGACCATCTTGGCCAATTGCCCGGCGCCACTCGCGCCGAGTAGCGTAAAGGCCCGGGCGAAAGCCATGGCGACGGGTTTGGCTGTGTCGAAAGCCGCCGGGTCGCCGCCGCACATCACGGTCAACAGCCCGTTCTGCGCTCCGGCCTGCCCCCCCGACACGGGTGCGTCCACGAATTGCAGACCCTTCGCGGCAGCGAGCGCATACAGCTCGCGGGCCACGTTGGCCGAGGCCGTAGTGTGGTCAACCAAGAGTGCGCCC
>JAIPCS010000039.1 GCA_021738105.1 Sulfuritalea sp. | reverse complement strand
TGCCACGGAGCAGCACGTCCTCCCCTCCCGTCACCGCCGACGCCGTACCGATCAGCACCACCACATCGCCTTCTGTCAAGCTCAGCTCCGGGCTCAGCTTGAGTCCACGCTGCGAACGGCGCCGGATCGCCGTCACGCCAGCGCCGACTTTTCCCAGATCGATATCACCCACGTTGCGCCCGATGGCCCAGCTTGAGGGCGTCAGTGTCACCGCGTGCAGGCGTGGCTGATCGGCATCGGCCAGATGGGCGCCGGCGTCGGTGGCGCCATGGAAGAATCCGCGCAGCAAGGCGTAGTGCTGCTCGCGCATTTCGCGCAGGCGCTTGATCACCTTGTGCATGGGTATGCCAGAGAGCGCCAGCGCATGGGTGGCCAGCATCACGCTGGATTCCAGCGCCTCTGGCACCACTTCGGCGGCACCCGCGGCGTAGAGTTTTTCCACATCGTCCTGCTCGCGCGCGCGCGAGATAATGGCGAGATCCGGACGCAACTCCCGTACACGATGGATCACCCGCAAGGCGGAATCGATGTCCGCATAGCTGATGATCACCACACTGGCGCGCATCAGGCCCGCCGCCAGCAGCGTTTCTTTTTTCGACGAATCGCCGTAGGAGACGGACTCGCCGGCAATGCTGGCTTCTCGCACACGCTCTGGATCGAGATCGAGCGCCATGAAGGAGACGCCCTCGGCTTCGAGAAAACGCGCCAGATGCTGACCGGTGCGGCCGTAACCACAAATGATTGCGTGCTTGTCGGCGGTGAGCGACTGTGCCGCGAGTTGCGTCAGCTGCATCGAGCGCAACAGCCATTCCGAGGCGACGAAGCGAAACACCAGCCGGTCGGAAAAATGAATAATTAGCGGTGCCAGCATGAGGGAGAGCACCAGGGCCGCCAGTACCGGCTGCAGGGTTGCGGCATCAAGCAACTTTACGTCGTCGCTGAGCGCGAGAATCACGAAACCGAACTCGCCGCCGGCACACAGCCACAAGCCGCTGCGCAAGGCGGTGCCCGGTGGGCTGCCCATCAAGCGCGATACCGTTCCGACAATGGCGAGTTTGAGTACCACAAGTATCACCAGAATGCCCAGTACCTGCGGCCAGTCACCGATGATCTGCGGCACATTGAGGCGCATGCCGATGGCGATGAAAAACAGACCCAGCAAGACATCGCGGAAAGGTTTGATATCTTCTTCAACCTGATAGCGGTATTCGGTTTCGCCGATCAACATGCCGGCGGTAAACGCACCCAGCGCCAACGACAGGCCGGCCTGTTCGGTCAGCCAGGCCAGGCCGAGGGTGATCAGCAAGACATTGAGCATGAACAGCTCGGCGGATTTTCGCCGCGCCACCATGTGAAACCACGCCGACAGCGCACGTTGCCCGATGAACAGTACCAGGGTGAGCAACACTCCCGCCTTGACCGCGGCCAGCAGCAAAGCCTCGGCCATGACTTCGAGCGGTTGCGTCAGCGCCGGGATTAATACCAGCAGGGGCACCACGGCAATATCCTGGAACAGCAGTACACCGATCACCTCGCGGCCGTGCGGTGCGTCGAGTTCGCCGCGCTCGGTAAGCAGTTTGGACAGCATAGCGGTCGACGACATCGCCAGTGCCCCACCCAGAGCTATTCCGGCCAGCCACGAGATGCCGACAAAGCGGGCGAGCAAGGTTGCCAGCAGCGCTGTCACGCACACCTGCAGCAAGCCCAGTCCGAAAACGATGCGCTTCATGCTGTACAGCCGCGCCAGAGAAAACTCGAGGCCGATGCTGAACATCAGAAATACCACTCCAAACTCGGCCAGATGCCGGGTTTCTTCCGTATCCGGCACCCAGCCGGCGGCATGCGGCCCCAGACTTGCTCCCACCAGCAAGTAGCCCATGATGGGCGGCAACCCCAGCATGCGGAAAGCCACCACCACCACCACGGCGGCGGCAAGCAACAGCAGAATCAGGGGCAGGGTGCTCGTCATGGATGAATCAAAGTCAGGTAAAGGCGTTGTCGCCGAAGAAGTGGGAAAGATACACGGATGCGGTTGCTATAATTTGGCTCCATCATAATCGTCCGGCCCCAGATGAACCAAGCCATTCAACCGACGGAGTTTTCGTCCTTGGCGTGCGCGCGTGACGATGAGCGCTCCGCGGCCATGGGGCGCCAGGTATTGGAGATCGAGGCGGCGGCCGTTGCCGCCCTGGGGCGCCGATTGGGGCATGAATTCAGCGCCGCGGTGGCCTTGATACTCGAAAGCCGCGGCCGCGTTGTCGTCAGCGGTATAGGCAAATCCGGCCATATCGCGCGCAAACTGCCCGCCACCTTTGCCAGTACCGGAACCCCGGCCTATTTTGTCCATGCCGCGGAGGCCGTCCATGGCGATCTGGGAATGATCACGCGTGAAGACGTGCTGATCGCCATTTCGAACTCCGGAGAGAACGACGAGTTGCTGACCATTGTGCCTCTGGTCAAACGCCTGGGCGGAAAACTGATCGCCATTACCGGCAACGAAACTTCTTCCCTGGCCAACGAAGCCGACATCCATCTCGACGCCCGCGTCGACCAGGAAGCCTGCCCGCTGAATCTGGCGCCGACAGCCAGCACCACAGCCGCCCTGGCGTTGGGTGATGCCCTGGCGGTAGCTCTGCTCGATGCACGCGGCTTTGGCGCGGAAGACTTTGCCCGCTCCCACCCGGGCGGTGCGCTGGGGCGCAAGCTGCTTACCCACGTCGGCGATGTCATGCGCGTTGACGTTCCATCCTTGAGCGAAGACACACTGATTCCAGTTGCGTTGGCGGCGATGACGCGGGGCGGCATGGGCATGGCAGTGGTACTTGATTCGATGTCGACCATCACCGGTATTTTTACCGACGGCGATCTGCGTCGCGCCATGGAGCGCCACGGTGATTTGCGCGCCACAGCGGTCAGCGAGGTGATGACGCGCGACCCGCACCTCATCGGATCGCGACGACTGGCTGTCGAAGCCGTGGAAATGATGGAAGCCAACCGGATCAACCAGCTGCTGGTGACCGACGACAACGGGGTGCTGTGCGGCGCACTGAACATGCACGACCTGTTTCGGGCGAAAGTCGTCTGATGAATCAGGCCCTGACCAAAGCGAGCCGAGTGGTATTGATGGGCTTCGATGTAGATGGCGTGCTGACCGACGGCACACTGTTCTTCAGCTCGCAAGGCGACGAAATCAAGGCCTTTTCCAGCCTGGATGGTCATGGCCTGAAAATGTTGCAGGCGGCCGGCATCGAGGTCGCCATCATCAGCGGTCGCAGTTCGCGGGCTCTTGAGCTTCGTGCGACGAATCTCGGCGTGCGGGAACTGCACATGGGTGTCGAAGACAAGCGAGGGCTACTCAACGATCTTGCGGCACGGCGGGAGATAGATCTTTCGCAATGCGGCTACATGGGTGACGACATCGTTGATCTGCCCATTCTGCGCGCCAGCGGTTTTTCCGCGACAGCCGCCGACGCGCATGACGAAGTGCTTTCCCGTGTGGATTACGTGGCACGCAAGGGCGGCGGACGCGGCGCGGCGCGCGAGGTCTGCGATTTGATCCTGCGGGCACAGGGGAAATGGGATGCCGCCATGGCGGAATACCTTTCATGAGAGATCGTAGCGCCTCGCTGCTGCCGCTTGTCATGCTTATATTGCTGGCGGGCATGACCTTCTGGCTCAACCGGGTCATTCAGGGGGACAAGCCGCGCGGACCGGTCCGCCACGATCCGGATTACTGGGTCGAGAAATTTGAAGTCCGCCGCTTCGATACCGAAGGCAAATTGCAACACACGCTGGTTGCGGACAAGTTGGTGCATTATCCTGACGACGATACGACCCTCATCACCAACCCGCACATCACGTTTAATCAGCGCCCTGAATCCGAGATATTCTCGCGCACGGCGCACATGGGGCCCGATGGCAAGGTGGTTGATCTGATCGACGATGTACAGGTGATACGACACAACGATTCGGAAAAATCAGGACCCACTGTGCTGGAAACCCGCAGATTGAGAGTTTTTCCCGATGACGAGAAGGCGCATAGTGATGATCCGGTACGCATTACTCGGGGCATGAGCGTCATAAACGGTATTGGGCTTGACATTGACAACAAGTCCGGGCTTACGATCCTGCGCGGCCGTGTTACCGGTACTATTCATCGCAACTAACGCTCATGGCACCGAACACCACCCACTGAAAATGAAACACGCGAAAAGTAAACTGATGGCCCGCCCCTCCCGTCCCCTTTCGGGGAGACTACCGGTTTGCTCGCTTCGCTCGGCTATCACCCGCCGCTCAGAACGAGTTGCTTCACGTTAAATCGAGACACCATGAAATCTTATTTTCGACACGCAGTAATTGTCGGCATATCAGGCATCCTGTTTGCCCCAATCACAGCTTTCGCCGAGTCAGCCGATCGCGACAAGCCCGTCAATATAGAAGCCGATCGGGTTTCCGTTGACGATGCGAGGAGACAGCAGATCTTCGAAGGCAACGTACAACTGACCAAGGGAAGCTTGATCATCCGTGCAGCGCGTATCGTCGTGACCCAGGACGAAAACGGCTACCAGCGAGGCGTCGCCACCGGCACGGCCTCCAAACTGCCGAGCTTTCGCCAGAAACGCGAAGCTCAGGACGAATTTATCGAAGGCGAAGCCGAGCGCATCGAACACGACGCCAAGGCGGAGAAAACCGAGTTCTTCAATCGGGCCCATGTCAAGAGCGGCCTTGACGAAGTCCGCGGCCAGTTCATTTCCTATGACGCAAAAACCGAAAACTATTTTGTGACCAGCGGCCCGAATGGCAGTCGTGCCAAAGCGGGAAGCGGCGAGCGGGTTCACGCCGTGATCCAGCCCAAAAACAAAGCCACCGGCACCGGGACGCAGGCACGCCCGACAACACTTGATGCACCCGTGCTGAAGGGCGCGCGGGAAATCAGCCCACCTCAGGAGAAATCCAAGTGAATTACGAAAACATCCTCGTTGAAACCCGCGGCAAGGTTGGGCTGATTACGCTCAACCGACCCGCTGCTCTCAACGCACTCAACGACACCTTGATTGACGAAGTTGGCGCGGCGCTCGACAGTTTCGAGGCCGACACAAACATCGGTTGCATGGTCATTACGGGATCCGAGAAAGTCTTCGCCGCCGGCGCCGACATTGGCGCCATGGCCAGCTGGAATTTCATGGGCGGCTATAAGGCCAACTACATCAGTCGCAACTGGGACCGCATTGCCCGCTGCCGCAAGCCGATCATTGCTGCGGTTGCCGGCTTCGCCTTGGGCGGCGGCTGCGAACTGGCCATGATGTGCGACATGATCTACGCAGCAGATACGGCCAAATTCGGCCAACCCGAAATCAAACTGGGCATCCTTCCCGGAGCGGGAGGAACCCAACGCCTGCCGCGAGCTGTGAGCAAAGCCAAGGCCATGGACATGTGCCTCACCGCACGCTTCATCGACGCTGTGGAAGCAGAACGCTCGGGTCTCGTGGCACGGGTCATCGCGGCTGACAAACTGCTGGAAGAAACTCTGGCTGCGGCCGCGACGATCGCCGGCTTTTCCTTGCCTGTCGTGATGATGATCAAGGAATCCGTGAATCGAGCCTATGAATCCGGGCTGCAGGAAGGCCTCCTGTTCGAGCGCCGTACATTCCATTCCGCATTTGCGCTGGCTGACCAAAAGGAAGGCATGACCGCCTTTGTCGAAAAGCGAAAGCCGCAGTTCAGCAACGATTAATCAAGCAGTTGCACCGCAACAAAACGGGCCCGATAGGGCCCTTTTTGTTTTTGGAAGTTGCTGTTTATATGCACTTAGTTATAAATCGAAATTATTTGTTGCGTTGCACCAAATATTTCTTGACATGGCAAAATTCACCCCTATAATACGAACCATGATGCACCGCAACATCACCCGAAACGCAGGGGTGAAGCGACAAATACGAACTACACCGACTGTTTAGATTCCACTTTAGGAGATCACAATGAACGCCACCACCGAACAATTTGCCAGCGCCAACAAAGCCAACGTAGAAACCATGCTGACCATTGCCAATACCGCATTCGCCAGTGCCGAGCGCCTTGCTGCACTCAACCTCAATACCGCCCGCGCCATGCTGGAAGACAGCGTTGCCAGCGCCAAGGCTCTGCTCGGCGTCAAGGACGTGCAGCAATTCGTCGCCATGCAATCCACCCTGGCACAGCCCGCTGTTGAAAAGGCCGTCGCCTACTCACGCAGCGTGTATGAGATCGCTACCCAGACCCAGGAAGAACTGGCGAAGGTTGTGGAAGGCCAGTTTTCAGAAATCAACAAGAACGTTTCTTCCGCTCTCGACAAAGCTGCCAAGAATGCGCCGGCTGGTTCAGATGTTGCCGTAGCTGCCGTTAAATCAGCTATCGCCGCCGCCAACTCAGCCTACGACAGCATGACCAAGGCTGCCAAGCAAGTTGCTGAAATCGCGGAAGCCAACGTTGCTGCGGCCACCACCGCTACCGTCAAGGCTGTTGGTACCGGCGCTGCCGCACCGAAAGCCAAGAAAGCCGCCTAAGCGACTTTCGTATCGTCTCCTCCTCCAGCCCCGACAAAGGGTTGGTTTCAAGCCCGACGCCCATAAGGCATCGGGCTTTTTTTATGTCCGAGCAGGATGCGAGGACGGTATCCCTGCGATATGTCCGAGCAGGATGCGAGGACGGTATCCCTGCGATATGTCGAGTTGGAAAGTGACGCCCTCACCTCGGTGACATGCGTATCCGAAGCACTGCCGTCAGTTTTTGGAAAAAGTCGGCTCTGGTGATACGGCGTTACAAAGCGCTGAGTCGCTCCGCAGCAGTTGCAAGCGTGTCCTCGTTCTTGGCGAAACAAAACCGGATTACGCGCCGGTCTTCGCCATCGGGATTGAATGCCGACACGGGAATGGCCGCGACACCGTGTTCCTTGGTCAGGCGCCGAACAAACTGCGTGTCGGGCTCGTCGCTGATCGCGGCATAGGTTGCCAACTGAAAGTACGTGCCATCGCAGGGCAGCAGTACAAAACGCGAACCTTCCATCTTTTGTCGGAAAAAATCCCGCTTGGCCTGGTAAAAAGCCGCCAGATTGTCCGCAAATTCGGGATGCTGACGCATGAAATCCGCCAACGCCAGCTGGGTTGGATGGTGCACGGTAAAGACGATGAACTGATGAGCTTTGCGAAACTCGCTCATCAGGGCGCGAGGCGCCAGGCAGTAGGCGACCTTCCAGCCCGTCACATGGTAGGTCTTGCCAAAACTGGAAACCACGAAACTTCGTTCGCGCAGTCCCGGGTAACGCGTCACGCTTTCATGCCGGACTTTTCCACCCGCATCGCCGGGTCGGTCGAACACCACGTGTTCATAGACTTCGTCGCTGACCACGACGATCTTGGTATCCCGCACCAGGGTTTCCAGTATCGCCATATCGTCGGGTGACCATACCGATCCGCTAGGGTTGTGAGGTGAATTGATGATGATCATGCGGGTGCGCGGCGTGATCAGTGCGCGGACTTCATCCCAGTCCGGCTTGAACTCGGGGAAACGCAAATGCGCATACACGGCGTGCCCGCCATTGAGTTCGACACCCGGCACGTAGGAATCATAGACCGGCGCGAAAACGATCACCTCGTCACCGGGCCTGACACAGGCGGCTATTGCGGTATATACGGCCTGAGTCGCCCCGGCCGTCACCGTCACTTCGGTCTCGGGGTCGTAACTGGCAAGGTAAAGGCGCGCGACCTTTTCCGCGATCGCCCCGCGCAGCGCCGGCACACCCGCCATCGGAGGATACTGGTTAGCCCCGGCTGCCATGTGGTGCGTCACCCGTTCCAGCAAGAGCGGCGACGGGGAAAAATCCGGGAAGCCCTGGGAAAGGTTGATCGCGCCGTGCTCGGCGGCCAGGCCCGACATGACAGTGAAAATCGTGGTGCCGACATTCGGCAGGCGCGAAGGTAGATAAAGCGTCATGGCTGGGCCTTTAAACTGCGTAATACCGGCGAAACCGTATCAGCTCAAGCCAAGCAGTTCGACCTCGAATACCAGTGTCGCATTGGGAGGAATGACGCCACCCGCGCCGCGAGCGCCATAGCCGAGCTCAGGCGGAATGGTCAATTTGCGCGAGCCGCCGATCTTCATGCCCTGCACGCCCTCGTCCCAACCGGCAATGACGTGCTGACGTCCAAGAGAAAACTCGAAGGCTTCGTTGCGATCCTTGCTTGAATCGAATTTCGAACCATCTGTGAGCCAGCCTGTGTAATGCACCGATACGGTCTGCCCGGCACACGCCTCGGCACCCTCGCCAACAACCAGTTCTTCGATGACAAGGCCGCTGGCCGTGGTGATTTGACTCATTGAAAATCTCCAGAATAATAATTGTAAAGGCCGGCCATTATGCCTGAGCACGCTTGAGCAGCAAGGGCTGGAAGATATCGGCGGCAGCGTCGGGAGGCAGCGGTCGGGAAAACAAGAAGCCTTGAAATCTCTCACAACCGAGACCAAGCAACAGATCGAGCTGGTCCTGCGTTTCCACGCCCTCTGCCAGAATTTCCAGACCCAGACTATTGGCCAGCCCGACGATCGCGGTCACGATGGCCGCATCTTCGGGATCAACCGCAAGATCGCGAACAAAACTCTGGTCGATTTTCAACTTGTGCACCGGGAAACGCTTCAGGTAACTCAGGCTCGAATACCCCGTGCCGAAATCATCGATGGCCAGCCGGATGCCCAATGCCGCGATTTCCTGAAGTTTGGCCCGTGTCTCGTCAATATCGTGCATCAGCGTCGATTCGGTAATTTCAAGCTCCAGCAACCGCGCCGGTTGTCCGCTATCGGCCAGAATGTGACGCAAGGTCTCGACCAGATTGCTCTGACGAAACTGACGCGGCGACAGATTGACCGAAATCGGGAGCAGCGGCCTGCCCGCTTGCTGCCACAGGCGATTTTGCTGCAGTGCCTGGCTCAGAACCCACTCGCCGACAGGCACGATCAGACCGGTTTCCTCTGCGATGGGAATGAACTCGCCGGGCAAAATCATCCCATGTTGCGGATCGTTCCAGCGCACCAGAGCTTCCATTCCGCACACCGTGCGACGCGGCCAGTCAATCAGGGGCTGAAAGTTCAGCCCGAGTTGCTCATGCTCAATGGCATGGCGCAGCCGGTTCTCCAGGGTGAAAAAGTGCTCGGCCTGTTCGTTCATCTTTCTCGCGAAGAACTGGAAGTTGTTGCGCCCGGTCTCTTTGGCGTGATACATCGCCGTGTCGGCGTTTTTCATGAGGGCAAAAACTTCATCGCCATCGTCGGGAAAAATACTGATGCCAATGGATGGAGTAATACGCAACTGGTGGCTTTCGATACTCACCACCGCCGAGAGCGAATTGAGTATTTTTTCAGCCACCTGAAGCGCGTCGTCGGGCGAAGCAATTTCATGCAGGATCACAACAAACTCGTCGCCGCCCAGACGCGAGACCGTATCGACAGCCCTGACGACACTGCGCAGGCGTTCTGCGACGTGTTTCAACAATTCGTCGCCGACAAAATGACCCAGCGTATCGTTGATGGTCTTGAAGCGATCGAGATCGAGAAACATGACCGCAACACGATGCCGGCCCCGCTGCGCTTGTGCCAACGCCTGCTCCAGCCGGTCGTGCAGCAAAGTGCGGTTGGGCAAGCCGGTCAGACCGTCGTGGTGAGCGACTTGCCAGATACGCTGCTCGGCCTGCATCCGCTCGAAGACTTCCTCCTGCAACTGGATATTGGTGTTTTCCAGTTCCGCCGTGCGCTCGATCACGCGTTGTTCAAGCTCCTCATGGGCGCGCAGCAAAGCCTCTTCCGCCTGATGGCGTTCGGTAACGTCTTCGAATATCCAGGTCAAATCCATGCTCTCGGTTCGGTCCAGAACCTGCCGCCCGGTGGCACGCACCCAGAAGGAATGTCCGTCCCGATGCCGCACGCGGATCTCGCCGACATGGGTGCGCCCCTCCCTCAGAGCCGGAAGTACCTCCGCGCTATGCCGCTGGTAGTCGTCCTCATTCAGGTAAAACACCCGGGTGGAACGCCCAGCCAGCTCGCCGGGTTGATAGCCGAAAATCTCGGCGAGCCGGGCGTTGCAACTTTCCACCATGCGATCACGCGAATACAGGATGCCGACGGCCGCATTGTCGAAAATCATTTGCTGCTCATCGAAGGCCTTCCGCGCCCGCGCTTCCGCCTCGCGCATGGCGGTAACATCTTCCGACAGCCAGACGGAGCCTTCACCCGGATTTGAAAAATCAAAGGCGCTGCCGCTGATGCGCAGCCAGACAACCCGACCGCTATGACAGGTATATTGCTGTTCGCGACGATGCACTACACCCGCAATGAAGTCGGCCTGAATCTGATCGCCGATGTGCAGAAACTCTTCCTCGCTGTTGTATAGCTGCCGTGTGGTATTTCCTACCAGCGAACCTGCCGGCAGTTCATAGACTTCTTCGAAGCGACGATTGCAGCGCACGATCACGCGGTTGCGCACCATGGCGATGCCCACCGACGCCGCATCCAGGATTGCCGACAACTCACGCGAGCTTTGTTCGAGCGCTTTGATCATCTTGCGGTCGTCGGTAATGTCTTCGATGATCCACAAAGTGCCATCGCTCGGATGCTCGGGATCGACCGCTTTGGCTGAAACACGGCACCAGAACAGTTCCCCGTTCTTGCGTTTAAGTTGAGTCTCGGCGCGGAAAGGCCGGCCTGAGACCAGCACCGGTCCGGCCTCCCGCCCCAGGGCAGAGTAGGCTTCCTGATCAGCATAGAGAATCAGTGCAGGCTGATCGATGAAGTCTTCCAGCGAATAGCCAAACATCTCGGCACACAGGCGATTGGCCTGAACCAGTCGTCGATTGTGCGAAAACAGAATGCCGACCGTGGCATTCTCGAATATCGCGTTAAGTTCGAGAGCGGCTTTTTTGGGCGGCAAGGAAACGGGTCTAAAGCTCATCCGAACGGCTTGACGTGCCTCCCGTTTCGAGCACCCGCAACAACAGGGACGTGTCACCCGTTCCCCAGTTCAGCCCCATCAGCGCGTTCAGTTGCTGCCACACGGCGGCGGAAACAGGCAACGCAGCGCCGTTTCGGGTCGCTTCGTCCATCAACAGTGCGTAGTCTTTGTGATGCAAACGCGCCTCGACACCCGCTTTGAAGTCCCGGGTTGCCATGCGGCCGCCGAACACATCCAGTACCTTTGACCCGGCCGAGCCACCCAGCATGGCAGCACGAACCAGCGAAAAATCGACACCCGATGCGGCAGCCAGTCGCGCGGCTTCGGCCGTCGCTTCGATGGCCGCAACCATCACCATCTGATTGCAGGCTTTAGCCACCTGCCCGGCTCCGGCATCGCCGACACGCACAATGATTTTACCGAGCACGTCGAAGATCGGCTGGAGCCGTGTCGCCAGCGCCGACTTTCCGCCCCACATGATGGCCAGGCTTGCGTTCTGGGCACCGCCGCTGCCGCCGGACACCGGGGCGTCTACGAAATCGACGCCCTTTGCGGCATAGCGCAGCGCCAGGCTTCGAGCGGTAGACGCGGCGATGGTGGAAAAATCAAGGTGCAACCCGCCCCGCGCGAAGCCGGCCGCTAGCCCATTGGGCCCGAAAGCCAAAGCGTCCACGTCGGCGCTGCCGGGGACGTTGGTACATACGATGTCTGCATGTCGCGCGACGTCGGCAGGCGAGTCACACCACTGCGCGCCGTGTTCGAGCACAGCGGCGGCCGACTCGGGCCGGCGCGACCAGACGAACACGCTGTTACCGGCGCGCAGCAAGTGCAGCGCCATCGGCCGACCCATGGCGCCAAAGCCGATGAAGCCGATGTTCATCTCGAATTCGTCACCGGCGTCACTGCCTTGGTAATGAGCGGCAACAGCGCTTCGGGCAGTTTGACGGCGCCGGACAAGGCGAACTGTCGTGCGGCTTCCGACATCTTGTTCCAGGTCTTGCGCACGATACCCAGCCATTTCTCTTCATCGTAATCCGGCTTGCTGCTGGCAAAACCCAGCATGTAGTGCTCGATGAATACCAGATCCGCGACATCTTCCAGCAATTGGGTTTCCGGATTGACCTTGAGACCGCGCTTGCCGACGGCCGCCATGACGCGATCGATCATGTCGTCTTCATAGCCGGCTTGTCGCATCAACGCCCCCGCCGTATCCGCATGAAACTTGTACAGCCCCGTACGCCAGGCGTAATAGCCTTCCTTGGTCATCGGGTAGTTGCTGCGAGGCACGGTCCAGCGCTGAATGTGCTGCGCGCGTACGGCGAGCTGCACCGCCTCGGACGCGTCGGGCGCGAAACGAGCCAGCATTGCCGACATGCGTTGCGCGTAGAGCAACTCTTTGGGCTGCCCGTCATCCTGATTGGGATCTTCGGCATTGGCCGCGTCAAAAAGCGCGATAGCCTGTTTGAATTGCTCTGAATGCTCGGTCATCATCAGCCTTTCTCACATACAAAACTGCGCAGGAGGGTTTGCAGGGCAAGCCGCTCCCACATCAGGGATCAATCCAATATATTATCCGAGAAGGCTGCCGCCGAAGCCGCTGAACTCACCGCTTCTTCCGATGCAAGCGTGAGCGGGCACAATCATCAGGTGCGGACGAAATCGATTTCCACACGCCGTGGCTTCTCCATCCGTGGATACTCGATGGCATCTCAGCGATGCGCGACCCCGGTCGCAGCCGCGTAGCCTGTAGATCATGCTGACAGCGGAATTGGAGGAACTGGTTCTGCACGTGGCTGAAACTCAGTAGCTGTTGCACGGGTCTGTCCGGTGCTTGATGTGCGGCACTCGCAGCAATCGAAAGCAATACGGTAGCTGCGGAAGAAGGGGATAGAATTATTGTTTGTCCAAACTCTTCTCAGGGAACGGTATGGAGGCAGGCAAGGCAAGCAATCGATCGCAGAACGAGCAAGTCGAGCTCGGCCAGAATTTCGCGGTCCACCTGATGCAGCACCTGGTGGTGCCAACCTTCGTTCTCGACGCGGAATGCAATGTTCTGATCTGGAACAAGGCCTGCGAAAGGCTGACCGGAATCAAGGCGGACGAGGTTCTGGGTACCCACGAACATTGGCGGGCTTTTTACGAGTCACCCCGCCCCTGCCTTGCCGATCTGCTCGCGCTGGAGCGCATGGACGAGGCCAAGGCACTTTACGCGACACACGACGAAACCTCGGAACTATCCGTCGGCGTGCACGCTGAGAACTGGTGTGTCATGCCTGCCTTGGGCACAAAACTCTATCTCGCCATTGACGCCGGACCCATCTACGACGAGTCCGGACGCCTGCTGGCCGTCATCGAAACGCTACGCGACATCACCGATCACCACAATGCACAAACCGCACTCGAAAAACTCGCCAGTCGCGACGGCCTGACCGGTGTTGCTAATCGGCGCAGCTTTGACGAAAAGCTGGCCAATGAATGGAAACGCGACCGTCGCGACCGAAAAGCGTTGTCCTTGCTCATGATTGACGTCGATCACTTCAAACGCTACAACGACAGTTATGGACATCAGGCGGGAGACCGGTGCCTGCAACAGATTGCCAATATTCTGGAAGAGGTAGTACATCGGCCGGGCGACCTCGTCGCCCGATACGGCGGTGAGGAGTTTGCCGTCATTCTTTCAGCGACCGATTCGACTGGGGCGAGTGGCGTCGCCCGGCGCATTCTTGATCGCATCGCAGCACTTGCCATCCCCCACAGCGGAGGTGAAAACGACCAGGTGAGCTTGAGCATCGGCGTCGCCACAATCCGACCGATGAACGAATTCGAGCCTGCCAGCCTGATTTCTTCCGCTGACGACGCGCTGTATCAGGCAAAACACCAAGGGCGCAACCGTTTTGTGCTTGCCCCGAACCCTGATGCCGGAACTTGATTCCGGCCGCGCCAAGGGTACCGAAGCGGCCTAGGAACGGTAGTCGGCGTTGATTTTTACGTAGTCGTAGGACAAGTCGCAGGTCCAGACCGTGGCTTCTGCTGCACCACGAGCGAGATCGACCCGAACGCTGATCTCCGCCTCGGCCATGATTCGGGCACCGTCCTCCTCCCGATAACTGGCAGCACGGCCGCCATTTTCAGAAACCAGCACTTCCTCGAAACTGTCGCCACGGCCGCAGCCCAGCCAGACCCGTACAGAGGCGGCGTCCAGATCGGCAATCCCGGCATAGCCGATGGCCGCAAGAATTCGGCCCAGGTTGGGATCGGAAGCAAAGAAGGCCGTCTTCACCAAGGGTGAATGACCAATGGCATAGGCGACCAGGCGACTTTCCTGAGCCGTGGCACCACCGCCGACTTTCAGGGTAATGAACTTGGTCGCGCCTTCGCCGTCGCGCACGATGGCCTGCGCCAGTTCCTGGGCCACGCTGATGACCGCGTCGCGAACTACCGGCCAGTGAGGTGATGCCTCGCTGTCGATCATGCACGCCGAGGCACCGGTAGCGACAATAACGAAGGAATCGTTGGTCGATGTATCGCCATCCACGGTGATGCAGTTGAAGGAAACATCGGCCGCGTCTTTTGCCAGTTGCTGCAGCAGGGCCGGTGCGATCCCTGCGTCGGTGGCAACGAAGCCGAGCATGGTCGCCATGTTGGGACGGATCATGCCGGCGCCCTTGCTGATGCCGGTAACGGTGATCTGAAAACTGTCCGCAGCGCTGCCTCCGGAAAAGTCGGCGCTGGTGACACGGCGACTGGCGGCTTTGGCTACGGTATCCGTGGTCATGATGGCATGTGCGGCGGCGTGCCAATGATCTGCCGCAAGATCGGCTTTGGCTGACGGCAGACCGGCGATCAGACGATCCACCGGCAGGTGCTCGAGGATCACTCCCGTCGAGAAGGGCAACACGTCGTCGCTCTGGCAGCCCAGCAACTGCGCCACTGCTTCACAGGTTTCACGTGCAGCGCGCATGCCTTGCTCGCCCGTCGCCGCATTGGCGATGCCGGTATTGATCACCAATGCGCGAATGCCGGCGCCACCGGCCAGATTCTCCCGACATAGCGTGACTGGAGCGGCACAGCAGCGGTTCTGGGTGAACACTCCGGCGGCCTGACTACCGGGAGCGAGTTCGATCAGGGTCAAATCGCGGCGGTTCTTCTTGCGAATCCCCGCTTCCGCTGTGCCGAGACGGACGCCAGCAACAGGTAACAAGGCTTCAGCGGCGGGGGTGGCGTAATTGACGGGCATGAGCTACTCCAAAAGCAAATTGAAATGGGCACCGCAGTGCGGGGCGACACTGAAGCCGGTGATACGGGCGACCATCCGATAATTCCGGCGGCAGTTCATTTGACATCAAACACCAGCGCCCACAAGGCGCGAACAGCATCCACGCGCAGTTGCACTTTTTCCTTTGCGACGCGCGGCCGCGCGCCGTTCAGACGCAACACGTGCTGCATGCGGCGGTAATCGCGGTAGGCATCGCGTACCTGGTCGGCAAGTTCGGGCGGAATCAGGCCAAGGCTTCCGGCAATCTTCAACAAGGCGATATTTCCAAGATTGCCGGTGAGTTCGGCGTGCTGGTGCGCATGACCGAGCACCAGAAACTGGACGATGAATTCGACATCGACCAAACCACCGGGGTCGTGCTTGAGATCGAATACGGTGTCGCGTTGATCGCCCTTGGTACCGTGGGCGTCAAGCATTTTCTGCCGCATGGCAAGTACCTCTTCGCGCAACTTTTCCAGATCGCGCTGCTGACGCAGCACTTCGCACCGAATGCGCTCGAAGGATTCTCCCACCGCAGGATCTCCGGCCGAGAAACGGGCGCGGGTCAGGGCCTGATGCTCCCAGACCCAGGCCGACTCGAGCTGGTATTTGCGGAACGCCTCGATTGAGTTGACCACCAATCCGGAATCGCCATTGGGTCGCAAACGCAGGTCGGTCTCAAACAGTTGGCCGGCCGACGTCTGCGCTGAAAGCCAGGTGCACAATCGCGTACCGAGCCGGGAATAGTTTTCAGCGGCGTCGGCTGTCTCGTCGTCAAACAGGAACACCAGATCAAGATCGGAGGCATAGCCGAGCTCTTTGCCACCCAGTTTTCCATAACTGATCACGGCAAATTTTGGTGTCTCGATATGGCGCTTCGCGATCTTCTTCCACGCACATTCGATGGCGACCTCAAGCAGGATGTCCGCAAGCGCCGAAAGGCGGTCGGCCAATGCCTCGACCGTCAACATTCCGGCAATGTCCTTGGTCAGCAGACGAAATGACTGGGCATGGTGCGCTTCGCGCAACACATCCATCTGCTGCTCGGTGTCGGGCTCAAGCTCCGTCAGGCGTTCGCGCAACTGACGCCGGAACCCGGCCCAGTCGAACACCGCTTCGAGCAGTCGCGGATCGAGCAGCTCGTCGAGCAGAATCGGGTGGCGCTGCAGATAGCTCGCTGCCCAGCTTGAACTGCTGACCATCTCCGCGACCTTTTGCAGCGCCTGCGGATACTGCTGCAACAAGGCCAGATAGGCGGCGCGGCGCGATATCGACTCGAGCAGATCAATACCCCGCGACAGGGTTTCATCGGGATTTGGCAGCGCTGCGGCGGACTCGATCAGCCGCGGTACCAGCACATCAAAGCGGTTACGGATGTCTTGTGACATCTGCTGGTAAAGCGGCGCTGCACGCAATGTTGCCATGCGCATCGCGGCGGCCGGCGGATTCCGGTAACCCAGACGTTCGAAGTTTTCTTCCTGTGTCTCGCCTCCGGCATCGTTCCATAGTCCCGCCAGCGCGTGTTCACCCTGATTCGGATCGGCGAAGACCTGCTCGAAGTGCCGGGACACGGCAGCGCGATGGTCATCCAGCTCTTCCAGCAAAGCCTCAAAGCTGGCGAACCCCATGGCGCTGGCAACCCGCCGCCGGTCTTCGGTGGCAATCGGCAGGCTGTGTGTCTGGGCATCATCGAGGTATTGCAGGCGATGCTCGAGCCGTCGCAAAAAGTCATAGGCCGCATCAAGCTCGCCAGCGACTTCGGTGCTGAGAATGCCGCGCTCGGCCAAAAGTGCCAGCACCTTCTGCGTCGGCTTGATTTGCAAGGGCGCGTCACGGCCGCCACGAATCAACTGAAATACCTGGGCGATGAACTCGATTTCACGAATGCCGCCGGGACCGAGCTTGACGTTGTCAGCCATGTCCTTCTTCGCCACTTCGCGGCGAATCTGCGCGTGCAGCTCGCGCATCGCGTTGATCGCGCCGAAATCGAAATACTTGCGGAAGACAAAGGGCAGCCGGACTTGCTCCAGCTCCTCATGGCGCGAACCCGTCAGCGGCCGCGCCTTGATCCAGGCATAGCGCTCCCATTCGCGCCCCTGAACCACAAAATAGGTTTCCAGCATCTCGAAGGAGCACACCAGCGGTCCGGATTCTCCATTGGGCCGCAGGCGCATATCGACGCGAAATACCTGACCGTCTGCGGTGGCATCGGCGATGGCATTGATCAGGCTGCGACCCAGCCGGGTAAAGAATTCGGTGTTGGAAATGGAACGTGAATTCTCGCCCGCTGCATCGGTCTCTCCATCCTCGGGAAACACGAAAATCAAATCGATGTCGGAAGACACGTTCAATTCGCGCCCGCCGAGCTTGCCCATACCGATCACGATCAACTCCTGGGCGTTTCCGTCCGCGCTGCGTGGCGTGCCGTAGCGATTCACGAGACCAGGCATGAGTATCGCGACCGCTGTTCTCACCGCCATTTCCGCGATCAGCGTCATGCATTCGGTGACTTCAGCCAACGGTGCGAGGCCCATCAGATCGCGGACCGCGATTCTCGCATAGGCTCGCTGTTTGAGCTGGCGCAGCACCGGCTTGAGATTTTCCTCCGTCACCGTCTGGGCATCCATCCATTCGGATAGTTCCTGCGCGCTTACCGCCTGTTGCAGCAAGGCTTCAACTTCGACTGCCAGCGCGGGTTTCGCCACCAGCAGATGGTTCAGGTAACGGGATGTTTCCGTGATGTCGGCGAGAGAGGGCATCGGTTAGAATTTACATGTTCGGCGCAGTGTTCGTCCATTTTAGCTTGGGCAAAGGCGCCTCCCCATGTCCGCTCCAAGAACCACCCAGCCTATCATTTCACGCCTGCTTTCCCGTCTGCGTCTTGCTCCGCTAGCCCGCTCGAGGCTGGGGATTTGGCTGCGCGTTGCATTGTGGGGACTGGCGGCAATGTATTTTGCTTTCGCCCTGCTGCTGCTGGCTTTGCGTTACCTCATCCTGCCGCAGATCGAAAACTATCGCGGCGATGTCGAACAAATGCTTGGCGCTGCCATCAACCGCCCGGTCGGCATTCGCAAGATCGAAGCACACTGGGCAGGCTTGCACCCTGCACTGAACCTCGAGGGTTTCGAGATTCGCGATACCGAAAACCGTCCCGCATTGGGTTTTGAACATGTCGAGGCCGAATTGTCCTGGAGTTCGCTCTGGCATTTTGAGCTGCGTCTGGCACGGCTCGAGCTCGACAGCCCGAACCTGCAACTGCGCCGAGACAAGAATGGGCGCTTTTTCGCTGCCGGACTTGAGATCACACCGCAACCGGGAGATCAGGAAGGCTTTGCCGACTGGCTGCTGCTCCAGGAGCGCGTCGTCATCCGCGATGCGGGAATTTCCTGGCACGACGAGTTGCGTGGCGCCGAAGTGCTGGAATTGAAGCACCTGAATCTGCAGATTGAAAACAGGGGCAATCGACATCGCTTCGGCTTTACCGCAGAACCGCCACGACACCTGGCCGCGCGCCTGGATATTCGCGGCGAGCTCAAGGGACGCGACCTCGCCCGGTTACAGGCCTGGAAGGGCGAGATATACGCGGAGCTGGATTATGCTGATCTGGCGGGTTGGCGCAGTTGGGTCGATTATCCCGTGGCACTGCCACAAGGCAGCGGCGCTTTGCGTCTGTGGCTGGGCATTGCCGACAAGCAGCTCAGTTCCGTCACTGCCGACGTTCGTCTGGCCGATGTACGCCTGCAACTGCGCCCGAATTTGCCCGAGCTTGACCTGCTTCGTCTGGAAGGACGGCTGGCCGGGCGAAGACTTGATGGCGGCTTCAA